>DATHPX010000197.1:0-26846 GCA_035483335.1 Caulobacteraceae bacterium
CGATCGCGCCGAGGCGTCATAGCCCGTTGCAGCCCGTGACGGCTGAGACGGAACCTCCCGTCCGCCAGGGGTTCGGCCTGGAGACTGGGCCGCGAGCCCAGGCGCAGACGCCGCGGAAGCAGGGCCGCGAGCTCTTCTCCCCAGGCTGAGAGCAGGCGCCGCGCCTGGACGAGGAGGGCGCGGGGGTCGAGGGGCGCCATGTCGAGGAGGGTCATGAGCGGCCCTTGCAGACGCCGGTGTCCGGATCCGGCTCACAGGCGCTGTCGACCGTGATGGCGGGCTGCACGACGAGGTCGGGCCACAGCCGCCGATCGCCGTTCCCGAAGGTGACCCGGACCCGCACGAGGCGCGGCGACTCCGTCTCGTCGGACCAGTTCGCCCGCCATTGTGGCTGCGAATCCCCGCGCGTCGCTCCAAAATAGGCCAGGTCGAGGCTGTCCACCCCGCGCAGGAGGACCTGGCGTCGCCCCTCGCCGCCCCTCCAGGGGACGCCGTCGAGAACCAACTCGCCGTCCTCGGTCCTGGACAGGTCGTAGCGGCGAAGCGCAGCCGGACGCTCTGCGTCCAGCGGCAGGGCGATGAAGTCGAGCGTCTCGGACTGGCCGTCCAGATCCGCGAACGCCTTGCCTTCGTGGTAGCGCGTGATCGGACGCAGTCTTTCGATGCGATCGCGCAGGATGGTCTGCGCCGCCTCGACCTCCTGCCCCTCGGCCGCGAGCCGACTTTCGCTTCTCCAGAGCCGTTCGCCCACGGCCAGACCCTGAACGATCATCGCACCGGCCAGGCCGAGCAGACCGATGGCGACGAGGGCTTCCACCAAGGTGAAGCCGGCCTCGGCTCTCCGACGGCGAGAACGCGACGGACAGATGACCCTGGACATCACGCCGAAGGGCCCAGCCGCATCGAAGCGAGGGCGGCGCGCGGACGACCCTGCGGATCGTTCACCACGACTTCGGCGCGCAGCAGGGGACCGCTCGCGCTGGGCGCAGCGGGCGAGTCCGTCAGCGTGACGCGCCAGTGGAATCCGTTGTCGTCCCCCTCCGTCACCCCTGGCTCGAGCGGTATGTCGCCCCCGACGCTGGCCAGCTCGGAACGGGCGATAAGCGTGGCGATCCGCACCTCCTGCGCGGCTTTCGCCGCCCGCGCGCTTTGCGCCAGGCTTCGGAACCCCACCGCCATCACCAGGGCCAGCACGGCGACCGAGATCATCGCCTCGGCCAGCACCGATCCGCGCTCACGAGGCGATGAGAGCTTCACCGGACTCCCGCCTCCCTCACCAATCCGGCGCCGGGCTCCACGATCGCCGCCAGGCGCCCCGTGCGACCAGTCAGGATCCAGTCGGCGCCGCCAGACGAACCATCCGGGAAAAAGGCGACGGCCGGGGGTTCGCCAGAGAGACGTTCGTCCTGGAAGGTCCGGATGCGCCTGCCGGCCAAGTCATATCCTGTCCCGTCGTCGGCGATCTCGAGCTTGATGGAATGGCCGGTGCGCGCGGCGTCTGCGCGAGCGCGTCGCAGGTCCGCGACCATGACCGAACGATCCCGCGCCAGTTGCGCCCGGCGCGACGCCTGCCCGAGCTGGGGGAAGACGAGCGCGGAAACCAGGCCCACTATGGCAAGCGCCGTCATCATCTCCAGAAGAGTGGCGCCGCGCTCCTTCGATCTACCAGTTCCCCACATCCTTGGCCTCGCCCGTCCCTCCCTCGGCGTGGTCAGAGCCCAAAGTGTACACATCCGCGTCGCCGTGACGGCCCGGAATTCGATAAAGGTACTTCTGACCCCACGGATCGGTGAGAGCCGTCGGCCGCCTGAGATACGGACCGTTCCAATTGGCGACACCCGAAGGCGCCTGGATGAGGGCGTCCAGCCCCTCCTGCTGCGAGGGATAGCGGCCAACGTCCATGTCGAACTGATCGAGCGAGGCGGAGATGTTCTCGACCTGCACCTTCGCCGCCTGGGACCGGGACGCGCCGAGATATCGCAACACCTGAGGGGCCACGATGGCCGCGAGGAGACCCAGAATCGCAAGTACGACCAGAAGTTCCAGCAGGGTAAAACCTGCTTCGGGGGAAGATCGCCTTGAGAAAGTCCTGCTCAAGGGGCAAGCGCCAGGTCGTTGAAGCCAAGAATGGCGGTCATGATCGACGCGATCACGAACGCGACAATGCCCCCCATCGCGATCGTGATCAATGGGGTGAGCAAGGTCAGAAGGCGGTCGAGTCCCATACGTCCGTCTCGTTCGAGAATATCCGCCAGACGATCGAGCATGGGCCCAAGGCTGCCGGTCTCTTCACCGATCCGAAGGAAGGCGAACATCGTCGCCGGAAACACCCCTTCTGCGGCCATGGCGCTGGAAAGGCTGCGCCCCTCGCGGAGTGAGGCCGAAACCCGTTCCGCGGCCTCGGCCAGGGTGCGGCTCTGCAAGGTTCGTCCCGCTAGGGCGACCCCGTTGGTCAGGGCCACGCCTCCGGCGGTCAGAGCGGCGAGCACGCGCGCGAAGCGGCTGACGTCCAGCGTCGTCCATAGCGCCCCTATGCGCGGCAGGCGCAGGATCGCCGCGTCGATCGCGCGCCGAATCTCGGGCTGACGGCTCAGCCGCTCCAGCCCCACGACCACCGCCACAAGGGCCAGGACGAGCTCCAGGCCGTGACTGCGAACGCCGTGGCTCGCCGCAAGCAGCATCCGCGTGGCCGGGGGAAGGCGCGCGCCCGCTTCGTCGAACAGCCCCTCGAACTGCGGGACGACCCAGAGCAGCATGGTCAGCACGACCCCCACCGCCACCAGGCAGAGCAGGGCCGGATAGATGAGGGCGGAGACCAGGGTCTCGCGCAGCGCCTCGGCGCGGGCGAGGGATTGCGCCAGCTTGGCCAGGGCTGCATCGAGGCCACCCTCGGCTTCCCCGGCCGCCGCCATGGCGATCGCGACGGGGGGAAACTTCGCCGGGTCCTCCTCCAACGCCCGCGAGAGCGTAGCGCCCTCCTGGACTCGGCGTCGGACGTCGGCGAACACGGCGCGGTCGCTCGGCCGTCGCAGGGATTGGCTGACCACGGCGAGCGCAGCGTCCAGCGTCAGGCCGGCGCCAAGCAGCACCGCCAGTTGTTCGAAGGACTCGGCCAGCACACGACCCGACAGCGCCCGTCGTCCCGCAGGGCGCGCCCCGGCGTCCCCGGCGGCGACCTCGGTGATCTCCAGGGGGCTAAGACCGGTCCGCCGGATGCTGTCGAGCGCCTGTGCGCGCGAAGCCCCTTCGATCACGCCTGCCTGCGACGAGCCCGCCGGGCTAAGCGCTCTGTACCGGAACCAGTTCACGCACCGTCCTCGCGCGTGGCCGCCAGGACATCCTCAAGGGAAGCGACACCAAGCCGAGCCTTGGCCAGGCCGTCGGCGTACATGGTGGTCATCCCCGCCTCGACCGCCCCTCTTTCGATGTCCGTCGAATCCACGTCCTCACGGATCATGCGTGCGATCGGCTCGTCGACCACCAGAAGCTCCACGATGGCGATCCGGCCGAGATAGCCATGGCCGTCGCAGGCGCTGCAGCCGCGCGCGCGGAACACGCGCTCGCCAGTCTGCAGCGATGGCGCGCCTGAACCCGGCCTCCCGACCGGACTGGTCAGCACATAGGGCTCGCGACACTGTGGGCAGAGCCGTCGGACGAGCCTCTGGGCCAGGACTCCGGTCAACACCGACCGCAGCAGGAAGGGCTCGACCCCCATTTCGACAAGGCGAGTCATTGCGCTGGCTGCGCTGTTCGTGTGGAGCGTCGAGAGAATGAGGTGACCGGTCAGCGCCGCCTGAACGGCGACCTGGGCCGTCTCGAGGTCACGGACCTCACCCACCATCATCACGTCCGGATCCTGGCGCAGGAAGGAGCGCAGGGCGGCGGCGAAGGTGAGCCCGATGGCGGGCGAGACCTGCGTCTGGTTGATCCCCGGCAGCCGGTACTCGATCGGATCCTCGACTGTGAGGATCTTGCGACTGGGGTGGTTCAGCTCCGAGAGCGCTGTGTAGAGGGTGGTGGTCTTTCCACTGCCGGTGGGTCCGGTGGCCAGAAGAATCCCGTGCGGCTGCGCCAGGCAGGCGCGCAACCGGCGGGTGGCGTCCGCATCGAAGCCGAGGCTGTCGAACGCCAGGTTCAGCCGGCTCCGATCAAGCAGGCGTAACACCGCGCCTTCCCCGTTCATGGTCGGCGAGGTCACGACCCGGCAGTCGATGTCGTGCCCGCGCACAGCGAGCCGCAGGCGGCCGTCCTGCGGCAGGCGTCGCTCGGCGATGTTCAGTCCAGCCAGGACCTTGAGGCGGGCGACCAGGGGTCCGCGCAGCGCAGGCGGGAACGACTCGCGCATGGACAGGCGCCCGTCGATTCTGAACCTCACTTCGAGAGCGTCTTCGCTGGGCTCCAGGTGAATATCCGAAGCGCGCTCGTCGACCGCGCGGGCGATCAGGCGATTGAGGGCCCGGATGGCGGGCGCATCGCTGGTCAGGTCACGCACACGCTCGAGGTCCGCCGCCTCGGCGACTGCATCTTCGCCGAGGGCGGGCGCGGTGTCGCCATAGAGACGCTCGAAAGCAGCGTCGAGGTCGCCGTTGCGCGCGATACGGAGGACGATCGGCTCGCGAAGCGCCCACCGGAGCGAGGAGAGGAGGTGGGCGTCGAAGGGATCGGCAAGGGCGACCACGAGCCCGTCGACGCTTTGCGCCAGGGGCAGCGCCCGGTGCTCACGCAGGAATCGCGGCGAGAGGCGTTCGCCCACGGCGCTTACAGGGTAGTCCTCGGGCGCCGCGATGGTGAGTCCCGTGGCGCGGGCGATCCGCTCTGCCAGCAGGTCGTCGCTCACCAGCCCGAGACGGGCAAGGACGGTCGCCAGCCGTTCCCCGGTCTCAGCGCGGATCGAGCGGGCGCGGGCAAGAGCGTCCGCCGGGACAAGCCCCTCGGCCTCGACCAGGGCCTCGAGGCTCTGCAACGGCTCGGTCAAGGCGCCGGTATCGTCCATCGGCGGCGGTCTCGCGCTCCGGTCGGCTTAGCCGACACCCTGACGGGCTGCGAGCAGCCATGCAAGCCAGACGCCCGCCGCAAGCGCTGGTCCGAACGCGAACCCTTCGGCCAGCGCGCCGCGCCCCCGCCGCAAGGTCCTCACAGCGAGAATCAGAAAGCCCCCTCCGGCAGCCAGGAGGAGGATCGTGGGTAGGCCCTGCCACCCCACCCACGCTCCGCCGGCGCCAAACAGCTTGGCGTCGCCCAGGCCGAGCCCGTCGCGATCCCGCGCGGCGCTGTACGCCCACGAGAGTCCCGCCAGGACAAGGAAGCCCAGAACGGCGCCCAGGAGGCCGTCTGTCAGGCTCGACTGGGTGCGGGATCCGAGGACCAGTCCGATCGCCGCCAACGGCAGAGATAGAAGATCAGGGATGCGCAAGGTGAGCGCATCGACGCTCGCGATCATGAGGAGCATGCTGGCGAGAATTCCCCCCGCCAGCCAGTGGGCGCGTGGCGCAAAGATCGCCTCGAGGAGCAGGATCAAGGGCAGGGCGGCAGCGATCCAGACCCGCGGAGCGTCGGCGGCCCCCTCAAAGCGACTGACCCCCAAAGCGAGTGGCGGCCCCGCCACTGCGCCGGCGAGGAGAAGCACCAGGACTCCCGGGAGGGACGCCGTCATCCCGCTTCCGATTCGCTTTGACGGCTCATAAGCTCGGACCTGGTCTGCGGAAGTCCGCTTTGGCGCCGGCACAATTCAAGGGGGTCGCGGTTTGCAGTTTGATCTCTCCCGCGCTCTGGCGCTGAGCGCCGTTACGGTCTGGGCCGGCGCCAGCGCTGCCGGAGGGGCGACGGGCGCCAGCCTCGGCGGCGCCGCGCCAGAGGCGGCCGAGGCGACCCCATACGGAGAGGATCGGGCTCAGGCCGTACAGTGCCTGACCCAGGCGATCTATTACGAGGCGGCGAGCGAACCTTTGCAAGGGCGCGAGAGCGTCGCCCAAGTCGTGCTCAATCGCCTGCGCAGTCCCGCCTACCCGAAAACCGTCTGCGGCGTAGTCTTCCAGGGGGCCGGCGGCGCGTCCGGATGCCAGTTCACCTTTGCCTGCGACGGATCGATGGGCCGCAGGCCGGAGCCGCGGCTGTGGAGCGAGGCCCAGTCGATCGCAGAGACGGTTCTGGACGGGCAGGTCCCTTCGTACGTCGGGGACGCGACACACTACCATGCCGTCTATGTGTCGCCGCCCTGGCGCGCCTCGATGATCGAGACCACCCGCATCGGAGCTCACATCTTCTATCGCCAGCCCGACTCAGCCGGACGGCGATCAGCCGTCGCCAGCGAACCCCGGCCCGCGCCGCCGCCGCGGCCCAGGCCGAGCACCTTCAGTCCCTGGGGCCTGCAGATCGCCACGATCGTTCCCCCCGGCGCAGCGGCGCCGAACTCGGGTTCCGAGACCGCGGTAGGACGCGGCCTCGGCGAGTGACCACCTCAGATCTGGGCGAGCAAGTACTCGGCGGAGGAGACGCGGAATTCGCCGCCGCTTTCGACATTGATCTCTTTGATCACGCCGTCGCGCACCAGCATCGAGTAGCGCTGAGAGCGCGGGCCCATGCCGAACCGCGAGGCGTCCATCTCCAGGCCCATGGCGCGAGTGAATTCGCCATTGCCGTCGGCGAGCATGAGCACGTCGTCGCCGACCCCCTGGTCCTGACCCCACGCCTTCATCACGAAGACGTCGTTCACCGAGACGCAGGCGATCGTGTCCACGCCCTTTGCGCGGAGGTCGGCGGCATGGGTCTTGAAGCCAGGAAGATGCTTGACCGAGCAGGTTGGCGTGAACGCGCCCGGAACCGCGAACAGGGCGACGGTCTTGCCCTTGAAAATCTCGTCGCCGGAGATCGGCTTGGGGCCCTCCGCACCAAAGGTCATAAACGTGGCCGCTGGTGCGCGGTCGCCGACTTTAAGGGCCATGACGGTCGTCTCCTCGTTGATTGAGCGGGGGATCGTATGCGCCGCATAGCTGGGCGGCCAGCCAACGCCAAGTCGTCGGTGTTGGACTTCCTGCGGTTTTGGGTTGATCGCGCCCCACCAACCCGCGATCCTTGGGCCATGTCGCCCTCGACACAGTCCCGCGCCGGCCGCCGGCCGCAGGCCCCTGGCGTTTCCGCCTATCTGGAGGGACAGCTCCTCATCGCCATGCCCGGGATCGAGGACTCCCGGTTCGAGCGCGCGGTGATCCTGCTGTGCAGTCACGACGAACGCCACGCGATGGGCCTGACCATCAACCGGCCCGTCGACGGGCTGACGATCGAGGCGCTTCTGCGCAAGCTCGACGTCAATCCCGGTTCCGCGCCCGCCACGCCGGTCCTGCTGGGCGGCCCGGTCGAGCCGGAGCGGGGGTTTGTGCTGCATACCGACGACGTCGGTCCGATGCCGGCGAGCCAGCTCGTGGCGGGCGGGCTGGCGCTCAGCGCCACGCGGGAAATCCTCGAGGGGCTCGCCGGACGACGGCCTGCGCCGCGCCGGGCAGTGCTGGCGATCGGATACGCCGGCTGGGACGGGGGGCAGCTGGAACAGGAGATCCGCAACAATGTCTGGCTGATCTGCGAGCCGGACGAAGATCTGCTGTTCGACGAGGACCATGAGCACAAGTGGTCCCGCGCCCTGGCGAAGATGGGCGTTTCCGCCGATCGCCTCTCCGCCCAGCCAGGCCGGGCGTAGAGCCTGAATCAGGCTCTATCTCTCTGAATCTAGAGCAGGTATTCCCCATTCAGGCGGTTCCATCTGAATGAGGTTTGTTCCAGGCCCTTCGCCTCACTCCCGCGGCGAGATGAGACCGAACAGCACGTGGTCGCGCCAGACCCCGTTGATCTTCAGGTAGGCGCGCGCCAGCCCCTCCTCCTCGAACCCGGCCTTCAGCAGGACGCCGCGTGAGGCGACGTTGGAGGGGATGCACGCGGCTTCGACGCGGTGAAGGGCGAGGCTCTCGAAACAGAACCGCGCGACCGCCTCCACCGATGCCAGGGTGTAGCCCCTTCGCGTGAAAGCTTCGCCGACCCAGTAGCCGACCGAAGCCATCTGGGCCACGCCGCGGCGGATATTGGAAAGGGTGATCCCGCCGACCATCCGGTCATCGACGCGGCGGAAGACCAGGAAGGGATAGGCCACGCCCCGTTCCATGTCCTGGGCGTAGGCCGCCAGCCGGCGTCGATAGGCCGGGCGCGTGAGGTCGTCCGCGGGCCAGGTCGGCTCCCAGGGCTGAAGGAAGGTCCGCGACGCCTCGCGCAGGGCCGCCCACTCCGGGAAATCGGAGAGCCGATGAGGGCGCAGCCGTACCGGTCCGTGCTCCAGACGAAGCGCGGTGTCGGAGGCGATCCAGTCGAGCAGCGCCATTATGGTAATCTTCGCTCAGAACAGCCTCGCCGCCAACCTCACGCTTGGGGGGTGAAGCTTAGCCGGCGAGCGCGGCGGCAAAGCGCTTAGGCGCGGCGGCCGCGGCCTTAGGGCCCAGGACGCCGGCGGCCAGTCTCCCCGCCATGACGGTCGGTTCGAGGGCGGAAATGTCCTCGAGCGTGACCGCATCGATCGCGTCGGCGAACTCGACAGTCGGGACAGGCCGGCCGAAGACGAGGATCTGTGCGGCGGTCTGCTCCGCCCGCGAGGAGAGGGATTCCCGGCTCATGTAGAGCGAAGCCTTGAGCTGCGCCTTGGCCCGCGCCAACTCTTCCGGCTGTGGACGCCGCAGAAGGTCACGGATCTGCCCCGCCGCGGCCTCGGCGAGCGCGCCCGCGTCGGCGGCGGAGCAGCCGGCGTAGACACCAAGCGCGCCCACGTCCGTCCACGCCTCGGCATAAGCGTCGATCGCATAGGCGAGACCAAGTCGCTCGCGCACGTCCTGGAAGAGCCGCGAGGACATGCCGCCCCCAAGCGCCTCGGCGAAGAGCCGGAAGGCCCAGTAGGCCGGATCGAGCACCGGGACGCCGGGCATCAGGAACACCAGATGGGCCTGCTCCAGCCGGCGGGTCTCGGCCGCCACGCCGCCGGTGAAGGCGGCGCCTGCCGAGGTGGCGACAGGCGGCGTGATCGCCGACCCGAGGCGGTCTTCGGCAAGCTTCAGCAACTCGTCCTCATCGACCGCGCCGGCCGCGCTGACGACGATGCGGTCGGGGGCGTAGAGGCGCGCCCGCCAGGCTTCCAATGCGGCGGGCTCGACCGGCGCGAGCGTCTCGGGCTTGCCAAGGATCGGCCGTCCGAGCGGCTGATCGGCGAAGGCGGCCGACTGGGCGAGTTCGAACACCTGGTCGTCCGGCGTGTCCGCGGCCTCGGCGATCTCCTGGCCGATCACTTGCTTCTCGCGGGCGAGGTCGTCGACGTCCAGGGTTGGCCGCAAAAGAAGATCGGAAACGATCTCCATCGCCAGGGGCGTTCCCCCGGCCAGGGCCCGGACCTGGAAACTCGTGCGCTCGTGCCCGGTGGCGGCGTTCAGCTGCCCCCCTTCGGCTTCGATCGCCTCTACGAGCGCCCGCGCCGAGCGAGGTCCGGCGCCCTTGAACACCATGTGCTCGAGGAGGTGCGACCAGCCGTTGCGCGTCGCATCTTCCTCGCGCGAACCGCGGCCGGCGACGACGCTCAGGGCCAGGGTGCCATAGCCGGGCGCGGGGTCGCACACGACACGGACGCCGTTGGCGAGGGTGTGAGTCCTGGGAGAGGAGGTCATGCTGTAGCAAACGCCCGAACATAGGTCTTCACCGCCGCGGCGTCGGCGGCGATGTGGTCGAATCGCTCGGGAAGGGCGTGGACCCGTGCGGCCGCCGGCGGGGTGGGGGGCGGCGCGCCGGTCGCGGCGGCCACCGCCTCCGGGAACTTCGCCGGATGCGCCGTCGACAGCACCACCAGTGGCCCCTCGGGGAGCGGATCGGCCTTGCGAAGGCCGGCAAGGGCGATCGCCGTATGCGGATCCACGACCCCGCCACTGGCCAGCGAGCCCCGCATCGCTTGCGCGCCTTCCGCGTCGGTCGCGCTCACGCCCGTGAACACCTCGGCCGCGCGCCGCAGCGCGCCCGCGTCGAGCGCGACGTCCCCTGACTGCTCAAAGCTTTCGAACAGGCGTCGGGCAGCCGCGGAGTCGCGCTTCAACGCCTCGAACATCAGGCGCTCGAAGTTCGAGGCGGCCTGGATGTCCATCGCCGGGCTTTCGGTGGCTATGAGGTCGCCGCGCGCGTACCGCCCGTCCGCGAGAGCCCGGGCGAGGATGTCGTTGGCGTTCGTGGCGGCGATGATCCGCGAGATCGGCAGGCCCATCGCTTTCGCCATCCAGCCGGCGAAGGCGTCGCCGAAGTTCCCCGTGGGCACGGCGAAGGCGACCGGACGTCCCGGCGCGCCCAGGGCCGTAGCCGCCGTGAAATAGTACGCGCTCTGGGCGGCCAGGCGGGCGAAGTTGATCGAGTTGACCGCTGCGAGGGAGACCTCGCGCGCGAAGGCCTCGTCTCGGAACAGGGACTTGAGGATCCGCTGGCAGTCGTCGAAATCGCCGTCCACCGCGACCGTGCGAACATTGGCGTCGGGGGCGGTGGTCATGAACCGGCGCTGGATGTCGGAGATGCGCCCCTGCGGGAACATGACGACCAGGCGGATGTTGGCGCGGCCACGAAGGGCCTCCACCGCCGCGCCGCCGGTGTCGCCAGATGTGGCGCAGACGATCGTCAGCCGTCGGCGCTGGCGCTCCAGGATGTGTTCATAGAGGCGGGCGAGGAGCTGGAGGGCCACGTCCTTGAAGGCGAGGCTCGGCCCATGAAACAGCTCGAGCAGCCAGCGGTCCGGGCCAAGCTGGCGCAGGGGCGCGACCGCCGCATGATCGAAGGTGGCGTACGCGGCGCGGCACATCGCCTGGAGTTCGGGGAACGCGATCTCGTCCCCGGCGAAGGCGGCCAGGACCTTCGCCGCGGCCTCGGCGTAGGGAACCGCGGCCATGGAGGCCATCTCGGACTCCGACAGGGTCGGCCAGCGTTCCGGCACATAGAGGCCGCCATCGGGCGCGAGGCCGGCGAGCACGGCCTCGACGAAACTGACCGGCGGCGCGGCGCCCCGGGTTGATACATACTTCACGAGCGGCGCCAGCGGATCAGCATTGAGACGTAGAACCAGCCAAGGATGAGGGCGAGAGAGAACCAGGTGATGGCGTAGACCAGGTGATTGTTCGGGATGTCCCGGGGAATCGCCGCAGGCGTCACGCCAGGGAGCGGAGGCGCCTCCTGCTCCACCGCCAGGATATAGGGCGCCGGACGCGATATCCCCTCGTCCCGGGCGATCTGCGCGAGAGATGGGCGATCGATCACTCGGTAGGCGATCATGTGCGGTCCCTGCTCCATGACCGCCGGCCCGAGCCACGGCGTCACGCCGGGGCTCCGCAGGACCCCGACGACAGGGCCAGCGGGCGGGAAGGACATCGGCTCCGGAGAGGTCGAGCCCATGACGCGCTCGATGATCCCGCGGTCGAGCACGATTCCGTCGTACGGGCCGACCGCAAGGCGACAGGCGCCCAGGAGACGCCAGCCGATCCGATCGTCGCGCACGGCGTAGCGGTAGAGGCTGGGCCTGACGGTCGGCGCCGGCGTCGGCGCGCATGGGGCCTGCACGCGGACGAACTCCTCCTCACCCGTCTGCGACAGCACGTCTGCGATCGGTCGCGCCGCGGCGACATCGAGCGCGGCGATCTTGGCGAGCAGGGCTTCCTTCCAAGCCAGGCGCCGCACCTGCCAGACGCCGAGGCCCACCAGGATCGCCATCGCGATCAGGGTTGTGACCGTCAAGCCCCAGGGGAATCTGCGCGCAGCGGCGGTCATCACGCCTGGCCGGCGCGGTTGCGGATCTGGGCCGCAACCATCAGTCCCTTGGCCGGCCGGAGCAGTCCCAGGCAGAGGATCGCGCCCAGCGGCAGCCAAACGATGAGTTCGACCCACACCGGCGGATCATAGGCGACCTCGGTGAAGAGGGCGCCGAAGACGATCATGAAGCCGACGATGATGATGACGAAGACTGCCGGACCGTCGCCGCTGTCGACCTCGGCGAAGTCATAGCCGCAGACGCTGCATCGCCGCTGAAGCTTCAGGAAGCCGGAGAACAGGGCGCCCTTGCCGCAGTGGGGGCAGCGCCCCCTGAGACCGGCGAGGAAGGGCGCCGTCCCCGGCGCCGGGTTCAATGGCCCCAGCCGACGCCGAAGATGACGTAGAGGAAGGTGAACAGGAACAGCCACACAACGTCGACGAAGTGCCAGTACCAGGCCGCCGCCTCGAAGCCGAAGTGCTGCTTCGGCGTGAAGGCGCCGTTCATCAGGCGGATCAGGCAGACGGTCAGAAAGATCGAGCCGATGATCACGTGGAAGCCGTGGAAGCCGGTCGCCATGAAGAAGGCCGAGCCATAGAGGCCGGAATTGGTCGCGTCTGGGCCGTAGAAGAGCTTGTCCGCCAGGATGTGGTGGTACTCGTAGCCCTGGATGCTGGTGAACAGCAGGCCAAGTGCGATGGTCAGGAAGAGACCGATCTTGGCGCCCCGGCGGTCACCGGTCTGCAGGGCGTGGTGCGCCCAGGTCACGGTCGTGCCCGAGGTCAGCAGGGTCAGGGTGTTGACCAGGGGCAGTTGGAACGGGGGAACCGCCTCGATGCCCTTGGGCGGCCAGGTCGCCCACGCCGAGCGGACCTCATCGATCGGCGAGAGGGTCCGGACGTGATGGAAGAGCGCCATCTCGAAGAAGATCCAGAACCAGGCGACGAAGAACATCACCTCAGAGGCGATGAACAGGATCATTCCGTAGCGAAGGCCGATCGAGACGACCGGGGTGTGGTCGCCGTGGTTCGCCTCGAGCACCACCTCGCGCCACCAGCCGGCCATGGTCAGCAGGACACCGGCGACGCCCACGGCCATCACCCACCATTCGCCCTTGGGCAGGCCGAGGATTCCCTTCAGCCCGATCACCAGACCCAGGGCCATCACCACCGCCGAAGCCGAGCCCACCAGCGGCCAGGCGCTGGGATTGACCAGGTGGTAGTCGTGCTTGACGCCTTCGTGGGCCATGTTGGGCGCGGTCCTCTTATACGGCAGCGTTTTTTTGAAAGCCGGAGGCCAGCGAACGCGCCGCAGCCCCCCGGCGTGGCGATCCTATAGCCCTGCCGCGGGCTTGCCGCCAAGAGCTTCGGTTTGTGGCGATGCGGGGGCGACCTTCGGCCCGACGGCGGCGGGGAAGAAGGTGTAGGAGAGCGTGATCTCGTGCTGGTAGCGGGTGTCGCGGTCCTTCGCGTAGCCGGGCGCCACGTAATAGACGACGGGAAACTCGGCCGTCTGGCCCGGCGCCAGGGTCTGGTTGCGGAAGCAGAAACACTCGAGCTTGTTGAAGTACTGCCCGGCGGCTTCCGGGACGACGTTGAACAGCGCGCGACCTGTCACCGGCTTGGTTCCGGTATTTGTAGCCCGGAAGAAGGCCAGGGTGGCGGCGCCCAGATGGATGGTCTGGCTCGCCTGCACCGGCTTGAAGGTCCAATCCAGGCCATTCACGTTGGCGTCGAAGCGGACCGTCACCGTCGGATCCACGGCTCCCGGGGCGAAGCTGGCGCGCTTGACCGCTCCGTTGAAGCCCGTGGCCTGGCAGAAGGCGCGGTAAAATGGCACGGCTGCGAACGCCATCGCGACCATGACAGCGAAAACGGCCGCGCAGATGAGCGCCACACGGCCATTGCTGGCGCCCGGGGCGCGAGGGGTCTCAGCCGGCGTGAGCGACATTGTGGCTGATCTTCACGATGGTGACGACGAAGATGAGGATGACAAAGGCCACGAGGGCGGCGGCCAGCAGCAGGTTGCGGCCACGGCGGGCCCGGGCGGCGGCGGCATCCTCGGAATTGGGATCGCTCATGGGTGGGTGAACAGCGTGGGCGCGCCCGTCAGCCGCTCCAGAAGCAGCGCGGCGAACAGGGCGAAGAGATAGACGATCGAAAAGGCGAACACGTCACGCGCCGGCCGCGCTTCGGGGCGAACCTCGTACAGCGTTTCCTTGTGCCCCTGGGGGAGGGGTCCTTCGGCGGGCCGAACCGTCGCCAGGCGGACCGCCAGCGCGATGAGGCCGAGGCCACCGCCGACCGCGATGCCCAGATAGAGGCGTCCGCCGAGGCCGGTGAAGGCTGGCGCGGCGCCCAGGGGCGCGAGCAGCAGGCAGTAGGCGAGGATCTGGCGCTTGGTGGAGGCGACGCCGCGGACCACAGGCATCATCGGCACCCCGGCCTTGGCGTAGTCGCCGGTCGTGTAGAGGGCGAGCGCCCAGAAGTGCGGTGGCGTCCAGACGAAGATGATCGCCACGAGCAGCCAGGCGTTGAGCGGCATCGTGCCGCTGGCGGCCGCCCACCCCACCAGCGGCGGCAGGGCCCCCGCCAGGCCGCCGATGACAATGTTCTGCGGCGTCCGGCGCTTCAGCCAGAGCGTGTAGACCAGCACGTAGAAGGCGATGGTGAAGGCGAGCAGGCCCGCGGCGAGCCAGTTCACCGCAAGCCCCATCATCCCCACCGAGAACAGGGAAAGGGTGACGCCCAGGCCACGCGCGTCGGAAGCCTGAACGCGACCCGCCGGAATTGGTCGCCGGCGCGTGCGACGCATGACCCCGTCGATATCGGCGTCGAAGGCCATGTTCAGGGCCCCCGAGCCGCCGGCCCCGACGGCGATGCAGAGGATCGCCACCACGGCAAGGCTCGGGTCCATCGGGGTGCGCGCGCACAGCAGCCCCGTGAGAGCCGTGAAGATCACCAACGACATCACCCGCGGCTTGAGCAGGGCGAGATAGTCGCCCCACCGCGCCGCCTGGGCGCTGGCGCCGGACGCTGAAGGAAGCACCGCGTCCGGCGGATGGGTCATGAACGTCAACCTAGTGGCTGTCGGCGTGGATCACCGGCAGTTCGTTAAATTGGTGGAAGGGGGGCGGAGATGAAAGGGTCCACTCCAGCGTCGTGGCCGCCTCGCCCCAGGGGTTGGCCCGGGCCGGACGACGACGCACCGCAGCCTCGACCAGCACCACCAGGAAGACCCCCAGGCCGACCAGGGCGATCAGATAGCCGATGGACGAGATGTGGTTCCAATAGGTGAAGGCGGTCGGATAGTCGATCGAGCGCCGAGGCATCCCCTGCAGTCCCAGGAAGTGCTGTGGGAAGAACACCACGTTCACGCCCACGAAGGTGAGCCAGAAGTGCGTGGCGCCGAGGAACTCGTTGTAGCGCACGCCCCACATCTTCTCGAACCAGTAGTAGAAGCCCGCGAAGATCGCGAACACCGCTCCAAGGCTCAGCACGTAGTGGAAGTGGGCGACGACGTAGTAGCTGTCGTGCAGCGCGTAATCGATGCCGGCGTTCGCCAGAACGACGCCGGTCACGCCGCCGACCGTGAACAGGAAGATGAAGCCGATCGCGAACAGCATCGGCGTCTTGAAGTCCACCGAGCCGCCCCACATCGTGGCGATCCAGGAGAACACTTTCACGCCCGTCGGCACGGCGATGACCATCGTCGCCGCCACGAAATAAGCCTGCAGGTTCAGCGGCATGCCCACCGTGAACATGTGGTGCGCCCAGACGATGAAGCCGAGGAAGCCGATGGCGACCATGGCGTAGGCCATGGCGAGGTAGCCGAAGACCGGCTTGCCGGAGAAGGTCGAGACCACGTGGCTGATCATTCCGAAGCCCGGGATGATCAGGATGTAGACCTCGGGGTGCCCGAAGAACCAGAACAGGTGCTGGTACATGATCGGATCGCCGCCGCCGGCCGGGTCGAAGAAGTGGGTGCCGAAATTGCGGTCGGTCAGCAGCATGGTGATCGCGCCAGCGAGGACGGGCAGCGACAGCAGGAGCAGGAAAACCGTCACCAGAATCGACCACACGAAAAGCGGCATCCGGTGCAGGGTCATCCCTGGCGCGCGCATGTTGAAGATCGTCGTGATGAAGTTGATGGCCCCCAGGATCGAGCTGGCGCCCGCGAGGTGGATCGAGAGGATCGCGCAGTCGAACGCCGGGCCGGGATGGCCGATCGTCGAGAGCGGGGGATACATGGTCCAGCCGCCGCCGAAGCCCCGGCCAGGTCCGCCGTCCACGAACATGGACGTGAGCAGCATGATCCACGAGGCCACCAGCAGCCAGAAGCTGATGTTGTTCATCCGCGGGAAGGCCATGTCCGGCGCGCCGATCATCAGCGGCACGAACCAGTTGCCAAATCCACCGATCATCGCCGGCATGACCATGAAGAAGATCATGATCAGGGCGTGCGCCGTGACCACGACGTAGTAGCCGTGCTTGGACTGCTCGACGAGGCCGAGCAGGTTGATGGCCGAGTTGGGCGTGAAGATCTGCAGGCCCGGCTCGGCGAGCTCCCAGCGAATCAGGCCGGAGAACAAGGCTCCAATGATCCCCGCCTGGATGGCGAAGATGATGTAGAGCGTGCCGATGTCCTTGTGATTGGTGGACAGGAACCAGCGGGTGAAGAACCCCGGCTTGTGAGCGTGATCGCCGTGGCCATGGGCCTCGTCGTGGGTCATGCGTCCGTGGGTCTGAGCTATGTCGGCCATGGGGTTAGCTGTGAGCTTCCTGAAACGCGATCTTCGTTATTGGGCCGCGACGGGGGCCGCGGCCGGCGCGGGCGTCGCCGCCGCGACGGCCGTGGCCGGCTTGGGCGCCTTGCTGGCGACCCAGGCGTCGAACTCGGGCTGGCTGACCACACGCACCATGATGGGCATGTAGGAGTGGTTGATGCCGCAGAGCTGCGAGCACTGGCCGTAGAAGGTCCCCGTTTGATCGGCCTTGAACCAGGTCTCGTTGAGACGGCCCGGAACGGCGTCGATCTTGATGCCGAAGGCCGGCACCGAGAAGGAGTGGATCACGTCCTCGGCGGTGACCTCGACCCGCACCACCTTTCCGACGGGAACAACCATCGGGTTGGTCGCCGCCAGCAGATAGGGCAGATGCTGGGCCTCGGCGACGCTCTGCTCCATTGGGGTCGAGGTGGCGGCCGCGATCTTCTGGTCGGGATAGGCGTAGTCCCAGTTCCACTGCCGGCCAACGACCTTAACCGTCATGTAGGGCTGCGGCATGTCGTGCTCGCCGTAGAGCAGCTTGAACGAGAAGATCGCGACGAACATCAGGATCAGGACCGGGCCGACCGTCCAAGCGATCTCGACAGGCGTGTTGTGGCTGAACCGCGCTGGAGTTGGGTTCGCGCGCTTGTTGTAGCGCACGATGATGACCACCAGGAGAAAGAGGACCAGCAGCACGATCAAGGTGATGATCGGCAGCAGGATGTGATCATGGAAGGCGATCTGCTGGAGACGGATCGCAGAAGCCGCAGGCTGAAGGTTGACCCCGCCTGCGGTCGGCTGGCCCAGGAGGTCCCCGGCCAGCGCGGGGCTCGCGGCGGCCGCGAGCAGCAGGCCAAGGAGCAGGCGCCCCTTACGGACAATCGGCGAAATCAAAGACGGCATGTCCGTTTCCAGGTCTCCGGTCCCCTCCCCGACGGTTCGCCCCTAAGGCGCTCCCAACCGGGCCTCCAATCGAAAAAGGCCAAGGTCCTTCCACCGCCTTCGTCGCCCGCTTTGAGGCGCGATGCTCGGACCCCGGCCATTCCTTCGGCGGTGCATTATCGATATCGCGCCGGGTTGCCAAGGCGCCGGCTCGCCAAGGTGATTACATGACTGTTTCAGCCTTGGGATTTGATCGAGAACGGTCTTCCGCGGACCGGCTCCGGAACCTATCTCAACCTCTCGCCCGCATCTCCGAGCGACCCAGAAAGCCCGCTTCCCAATGAACGCTCCCGCGCCGCCCACTTCGATCCTTGACGCCGCTGGCGTCGACCCACGGGCCGCGCAGACCCTGCTGGGCGAAGCCCTCGCCGGCGCCGACGACGGCGAGATCTTCCTGGAACGCTCTGAGAGCGAAGCCTTCGTCTTCGACGACGGACGCCTCAAGTCGGCGTCCTATGACGCCTCGGAGGGCTTCGGCCTGCGCGTGGTCGCGGGCGAGACCGCCGGCTACGCCCATGCCGGCGAAGTCTCCAAGGCGGCGATCGGGCGGGCGGCCGAAGCGGCGGCCCTCGCCAAGCGCGGCTATTCGGGAGTCGCCGCCGAGGGTCCGCGACCGACCAACCGGCGCCTTTATGGAGACGACGATCCTCTGGCTTCCCCTGGCTTCGGCGAGAAGGTCGCCCTGCTGCAGGAGATCGACGCCTACGCCCGCCAGCGCGACCCGCGCGTGGCGCAGGTGATGGCCTCGCTGGCGGGAGAGCGGCGGGTGGTGGAGATCTTGCGCGCGGACGGTCGCCTCATCCGAGACGTGCGGCCGCTGACCCGACTCAATGTCCAGGTCACCGTCGAGCGCGACGGTCGCCGGGAGAATGGCACGTCCGGCGCCGGCGGGCGGGCGGGCTTCGAGGCCTGGATCGCTCCTGACAAATGGCGCGAGCAGGTCGAGGAGGCCCTGCGCCAGGCGTTGGTGAACCTTGAAGCCGTCGACTGCCCGGCTGGCGAGATGGACGTGGTGCTGGGACCCGGGTGGAATGGCGTGCTGCTCCATGAGGCGGTGGGCCACGGCCTCGAAGGGGATTTCAACCGCAAGGGGACTTCGGCCTTTTCCGGCCGCATCGGCGAGCGAGTCGCCGCGCCCGGCGTGACCGTGTTCGACGACGGATCGATCGAGGGCCGCCGCGGCTCGCTGAGCGTCGACGACGAGGGCACGCCGACCTCGCGCACCATCCTCATCGAGGACGGCATCCTGCGCGGATACATGCACGACCGGCAGAGCGCACGGCTGATGGGGATGGAGGCGACGGGGAACGGCCGCCGGCAGTCCTACGCCCATATTCCAATGCCACGGATGACCAACACCGGCATGCTCGCCGGGGAGTCCAACCTGCAGGAGATGATCGAGTCGACGGCTCGCGGGCTCTACTGCGCCAATTTCGGCGGCGGGCAGGTGGACATTACCAACGGCAAATTCGTCTTCCAATGCACCGAGGCCTATCTGATCGAGAACGGCCGCATCACCAGCCCCGTCAAGGGCGCCACCCTGATCGGCGACGGTCCTTCCGCCCTCACGCGGGTGACCATGATCGGCGACGACTTCGCCTTCGATCCGGGAATCGGCGTGTGCGGCAAGAGCGGCCAGGGCGTCCCGGTGGGCGTCGGTCAGCCGTCGCTGAAGATCACCGGCCTCACCGTCGGGGGGACCGGCGTCTGATGCAGATTGCGGCGAAGCGGCGCGCGGTCCGGCGCGACGATTTCACTTAAGTTATTGAAGATTGGGAGGTCGCTGCGGGCGTTCGCGTGGGGAGGCGTGATCGGCGACCGGGGAACGAACGGGGGGACGGATGGAACCGTCGCCAGGGCGATTTGATCTGGCCGTGCTTGGACCGTTCCGGCTCATCGGACCGGACGGTCAGCATATCGACATCACCAGCCGGCGCGGCATGGCGCTGGTGGCGATGCTCGCGCTCTCGCGCGACGGCGAACGAACGCGCCCGTGGCTGCAGGAGCGCCTGTGGGGCAGCCGGGCCGACGCGCAGGCCCAGGGCAGCCTGCGGACCGAGCTCTCGGAGCTGCGCAAGCGGCTGAACATTGATGGCTCGCCCTTGCTGTCGGCCGGTCACGAGCGGGTGCGGCTCGACCTGTCGCGGCTGAACATCGACGTTCGCGCTGCCGAGGCGGATCTGCGCTCGAACGGCGGCGAACTCCTCGAAGGCCTGGAGGTCCCCGGCGAGGAGGGTTTCGAAAACTGGCTTGTCCAGGAGAGACAGGCGCTCGAGCACGCCAGGGAGCGTGCGCGCGCCGGGCTTACGCGTGGGGGGCTTTCCCCCGCGTCCGGCGAAATAGCTCGGAGCGGGGCGATCCCGCGGTCGCCGGACGGCGGACTGCCCGGCGAGTCTGCGCCGGCGGTGCGCGAGGCGGGGCAGCCCCGTCTTCTCGCCGTCCTGGCCTTCGAAAACCTCTCGAACGACCCCGAGATGGAATACTTCTCCAATGGGGTGTCCGAGGACATCCAGATCGCGGTCTGCCGCGCAGGCGGGCTGCATGTGATCGGGCGCGCATCGAGCCTCCAGCTGCGCGGCGCGGCGCGGACGCCCGAGGCAGTCTCCCGATCCCTCGGGGCGACGCACCTCCTCGATGGTTCGGTCAGGAAGAGCGGAGACCGCGTCCGGATCACCGCGAACCTGATCGACTGTGCAAGCCGTATGACCATCTGGTCGGATCGCTACGACCGCGAACTGGCCGAGGTGTTCGAAGTCCAGGACGATATCGCCGGGGCCGTAGCCAATGCGCTCCAGGCGGTCTTCACACCGCTGGACCCCGCGCCGAGGATCGACGCCGAGGCCTATGACGCCTATCTCCGGGCTCGCGCCCTCGCCGGTCACCCCGACGAGAATGCTCAATGCAGGGGCCTGCTCGAGAAGGCGGTGGAGCGAGCCCCAGGTTTCGCGGTGGCCTGGGCGAGCCTTGCCATGGCGCGCGCCCTGCATCTCGTGCACGACCTGAAGGACAGCGGTGTCATCGCCCGCGCGGAAGTCCGCCGCGAGGTGTACGACGCGGCTGGTCGCGCCACCGCCCTGGACCCGTCGCTCGGCCTGCCTTTCGTCGCCCTTGGCCATCTCGAGCCCCCGGCGGCCTGGGCAAGGCAGGAGATGCTGCTCGAGCGGGCGCGAAGCGCCTCGCCGGACGACCTGGAGGTGCTCAAGCACCTCGCCGACTTCGCCGGCAATGTCGGACGCATGGGCGATAACTTCGCGCTCGTCGGCCGCGCCCACCGGGCCGATCCCCTGAACCGCACGTCCGCCATGAACTACTGCGTGGCGCTCGCGGACGTCGGACGGCTCGACGAGTCCTACGAAGCTTTCAAGGCCGCCCAGGCGCGCTGGCCAGACTCTGACAATCTCGTCGCTGTGCCCATCCTTCACGCGACCCTGCTGCCGGATAGCCGCCGGCTCGAGCAGTTCATGGCGGCGGCGCGTCGGTTCATTGTCGCCAGGGGCGAGACCCGCGCCCTGCGAATCGCCATGACCACAGCGCAAGTCGCCCTGAACCCCACCGACGAGTCCCGCCAGCTCCTTCTCGCGAGCGCGCAACGGCATCTGGACCAGTCGGGCCGCGTGGAGCTTCGGACAGCCCTCTTCGCCTACTGGGCCGGGCTCCGCGACGAGGCCTTCGACCTGATCGCGCGCAGCGACTACAGCCACGTGTTCCAGCCGGAGGGACGGCGGGCGGACGACACCTTCCTGACCGCCGTGATCTTCGGCGCGACCAATGCGGGGATCCGCCGCGATCCGCGCTTCCCTGACCTGTGCGCGAAGCTGGGCCTCTGTGACTACTGGCTCGAGACCAGCCGCTGGCCCGACTGCGCCGATGAAGTGGCGGGCGACTACGATTTCCGGGCCCGCGCAGCCGAGGCTGCATCGCGCCTCTGAGGCGCTCTACGGAACCCAGCCATTGCCATCGGGACGCTATTGTCCCATGGTCCAGCTTCGGACTTTGGGCGCGGTCCGACTGATGGCTGTCGGGGGATCGACGTGGAGCCAAAGTGGGTGCGCCTCGCCATTGTCGCGTTATGCGGCGCGCTGGCCATGGGAGCGGCGGATCCGCCGCCCGTTTCCAAAACCCATGTCCCAGCGCCGGCGCAGCGGCTGCTGCCGCGTTTCCCCGACTTCGGATATCTCCCGGCCCCTGGCGCCTTCACGCCCGACCGCACCTTCCGTCTGAGCCAGGATTTTCCGGCGGACCTTCCGGCGGTCGAGCCGGTGGTCCAGCGCATCCTCGCCATCGACTTCACTCACGACTGGCGCGCCTACGCCAACGCGGTCCTGGCCTACATCATGGAAGGCAACATCGAGGATCGCGGCGTCTCGCAGGCCTTCTACCTCGAGGACAACAAGGTCCGGCGTTGGTACCACGTCCCATGGCAGCACTGGGGCCCCAATGGACGCGAGGGTCTGCACGGCCTGACCCAGGAGGTGACCTCGAGGTCATTCTACCTCGGGCCCCGCCAGAAGACGCCCGCCGAGACCTGGGCGGTGGGCTTCTACAACGCTCGCGGGGGTTGGCTGATCGGACGCGTCTGGGCCGACGCCGACAATCCCGATCCGGGCGCTGTCCGCCGGGCCGGCGGCTTCCCCGTTGGGACCGTGGTGGCCAAGCTCCTGTTCACCACCGCCTCGCCGGACGAGGTCGATTATCTCACCAATCCCGTCCAGTGGTCGGCGTTCGTCTATCCCGCTCCAGGCGCCAAGCCGACCGGAGCGCGCAAGCCCACCGACGGCGTCATCGTCCCCGTTCGCCTGGTGCAGGTGGACATGGCGGTGCGCGACGACCGGGCCAAGGCCACCGGCGGCTGGGTGTTCGGGACCTATGTCTATAACGGGGCCCTGAACCACCACTCACCGTGGCTCAACCTCGTGCCACTCGGCTTGATGTGGGGCAACGATCCGGACGTGCGATCGCAGCATCAGGCCACGCCGGGGAGCCAGCCCTACAATCCGGACCTGAAGGAGACGGTGATCAATCGCGCCGACCCCATGCTGCCGTTCAGCCACCTGGGCTACGGGCTGCGGCTGAGCGGGCCGGTCGACAACAACCTGTCCTCCTGCAAGTCGTGCCACATGACTGCGCAGTATCCGGAGATCTCGCCGATCCTGCCGACCATGGCCGTCACCGACCTGGGCAAGAAGCCGGTATGCGGCGACGCGACCTGGATGCGCTGGTTCCGCAATCTCGGCCCCACCGATAGCTTCGATCCGCAGGGCCAGACCATGGACAGCTCGCTGCAGCTCGCCGCCAGCATCCAGAACTTCGTCGCCTCCCGAAACGAGAGCACCGGCGGCCTCTACGCCAGCCAGTTCTGGAAGAACCGCGCCATGCCCATCGCCGGCCTCAGGGGCGACGTCCCCGAGGACGGCGATCCCTGCCGCCCCGTCGGATGAGGATCACGAAATGTCTGACCTGTCGGACCAGAACAAGCAGACCACGCTCACTTTCTTCGACCAGGTGTTCAACCAGGGGAACATGGACATCGTCGCTCAGATGATCGACCCCAGCTATCGATTCACGCGCGACGGCCAGGTGCTCATCGGCGGCGGCGACCCGGTGGCGTCCACTGTCGGCTGGGCGCAGGGCCTCAGGAACGCCGTCGCCAACCTTCACTGCGTGATCGACGCGATCCTCGCCGAGGACGACAAGGTGGCCCTGCGCTGGCGGATGAACGCCAACGACAAGACGACCAACGCTCCGATCACGGCGATCGGAACGAACATCCTCACCTTCGTGGGCGGCAAGGCGGTGGCCAATGACCAGTCGGGCGGTGAGAACTTCGAACCCGCGTCCTGACTGAACCGCCCTTTCGTCAGGTTGGTCCAGGTTGTAGGTCGGGTCGGGCTCCGATGGTGGAGCTGTCGGGAGCCGGCCCGGGCGCCGCCCCATCCAGATCGAGGACGGCTTGCGGTTCCTTCCCATCGCCGGGCTGCTCGCGGCCATGGCGTCCTTCCAGCTTGGCGCGAGTTTCGCCGAGCGCCTCTTCCCGATGGTGGGTCCGGCAGGGGCCGCGGCCCTGCGCCTGCTCGGCTCATCCCTGATTCTGGCCGTCGTCCGGCGGCCCTGGCGGGGCCTCGCGGGCAGGCCGCCCGCGCCCGCCCTGATCGCCTACGGCGTCTCCCTGGGCGCGATGAACACCCTGTTCTACCTGGCCCTCGCGAGACTTCCGCTCGGCATCGCCGTGGCGGTGGAGTTCGTCGGCCCGCTCGGCGTCGCCATGGCCGCCTCGCGTCGCCTCCTCGACCTCGCCTGGATCGCGCTTGCCGTCGGCGGCCTGCTGCTGCTCCTGCCGCTGGGCCTGGAGGCGCACAGCGTGGACCCCATCGGCGTGCTCCTGGCTCTCGCGGCAGGCGCCTGTTGGGCGGCTTACATCGTCTTCGGCCGTCGGGCCGGAAACGCGCACGGCGGCCACGCCACCGGGCTCGGCGTCTTCATCGCGACGCTGGTCTTCCTGCCCCCGCAGATCGCCCTGCAGGGGCACGCCCTTTTCCCGCCGGCGGCGATCCCCATCGCCCTGGGCGTCGCCCTCCTCTCCAGCGCCCTTCCCTATTCGCTGGAGATGTACGCGCTCACCCGCGTGCCGACGCGCGTGTTCGGCACCCTCATGAGTCTGGAACCGGCGGTCGGCGCCCTCGCGGGCCTGACCCTGCTTGGCCAGCACTTGAGCCTGCTGCAATGGACAGGCATCTCAGCCGTGATGGCCGCCTCCCTAGGCGCCGCCCTCGCCCACGGCGCCGCCCAGGAGGAGCCACCCCAGCCGGTGTGACGGCTTGCGGACGAAGAGACAGAGCGCGCGCTGCGAGTTTGCAGCCGTTCTCCAGCCCGCATGGTCGTGGCGAGATGGGCTTTGACGTGCAAGCCAATCTTTCGGCCGCCGACGAGTCGCAGGAGAGTCCTAATCTCCTCCGCGTCTCTTCACCCCGCTTGACGCCACAAGAGCTCAGCGCTCGGCGCGCAGGGTGGCTGGGCTGACGCCTTGCAGTTCCCCGTCGACTGTCGGAGCGATGGGCTCGGGCATGGCGTGCCCGCCTCCGGGCTCGTTCACCCCATGCGCCCACCGGCCGATGACGGGCGCGAGGGCGAGGAACAGGACACCAAAACCCACGCCGGCCCAACCGATCGCATTGAAGACGCTCAGCGACGCGCGCAGGGCCGCTGCGGGGTCGAGGACCTGGCCGCCGGCCGTCGCAGTTCCGGCGAACTGGGCGATCCTGGCGGCGATGAATTCCGCGGCGGAAGTGGCCAGGAACCAGATCGACATCAGGGTGGAGACCAGGACCGGAGGCGAAAGTTTCGTGACCTCAGACAGGCCCACCGGGCTGAGGCACAGCTCGCCGGTCGTCTGCAGGAGATAGGAGAACCCGAGCACCATCAGCGGCATCCGGAAGCTGGCGTCCGCGAGGCCGCGGGCCCACACGATCACCAGGAATCCCAGGCCGACCTGGGCGAGGCCCAGTCCGAACTTCACCATCGGGTTGGGATCGCGCCGTCTGGCGCCGAGGAAGGTCCAGAGGGCTGCGAAGGCGGGCGCGAGGAGGAGGATGAAGCCGGAGTTGAACGACTGGGTCTGGGCGGCGGTGAAGCCCATGTCGATCCAGATCGTCCCCGGCGCCAGATGGACGGCGGCCTTCATCGCCTCGTCGCCAAAGAAGACGGTGAGCCCGGCGAAACGGGCCAGCGTCGGATGCGAGAGGAGCTGCAGCTTGGTGTTCTGCTCGGCGAACAGGTTTAGCGAGGTGGCGGCCTGCTCGAACAGGGTGAAGAAGACGATCGATCCGGCGATCAGGACCAGGGCGAGGAACAGGCGTTCGCGCTCGACCTTGCCGCACTCGCGGACGATGAACCAGGCGAGGTAGCCCGCGGCCGCGATCCAGCCGACCGCCAGGGCGCCTCCCACGATGCTGTTGTGCTGGACCAGCAGCCACACCGCGCCGAGGCCGACGATCCCGCACAGATAGATCAGCCATTCGAGATTGAGCGGGCCGAAGATAGGCTTGGCGAGGCGCGCCGGGTCAGGAGGCTCGCCCCTGCCCTCGAGCAGCGGGCGCCCAAGGACGAAGGTCACCCAGCCTGCCGCCATGCCGACCCCCGCGAGACCGAAGCCCCAGGACCACCCAAGCGTCTGGCCCAGATACCCGCAGAGGATCGCGGCCCAGAAGGCCCCGAGGTTCACGCCGTAATAGTAGAGGGTGAAACCGGGATCGCGCCGGGGATCGCCCTTGCCGTAGAGCTGGCCGACGATCGAGGAGATGTTCGCCTTGAGGAAGCCAACCCCCATGATGATCAGGGACAGGGCAAGGTAGAGCGTGTCCTGGAAAATCGCCGGCGTGGCCTTGGTCGTCACGACGCTGAACTCGCCCTTGGGAAGGGCGGCCGGAACCGACGCTCCACGCGGCAGGCCCTTGATCTCGAACGCGCCGTCGGCGGACTGGTCAAAGGCGTAGGGCCGCCCGCGCACCACCACGCGCGCGAGGCGGTCGTCGCCGCGGCCGGTGACCTCGATCGGGAACTGCTGGCCATGCCAGGCGAGGGCCTGCTGCGCCGGCGGCCCCTCCACCGCCATCAGGGCGTGGCCGCCGACCAGGAGAAGGGCGCCGAACGCCACCGCCTTGCGGGCGCCCAGGAACCGGTCCGCCAGCACCCCGCCGACCAGGGGCAGGAGGTAGACCAGGGTGGCGTAGGAGCCGTACTGACCGCTGGCCTCCTTCTGATCCATCAGGAAGTGCTGGGTCAGATAGAAGATCAGCAGCCCGCGCATTCCGTAATAGGAGAAGCGCTCCCACATCTCTGCGAAGAACAGGACGAACAGTCCCCGTGGGTGCTGGCGTGCAAGCTGCAGGGCCACTGGCAAGCCAGTCGCCACGGTGATGACGATGCCGATGAGGACGACGATACTGTTCATGAAGGTCCCTGGGCGAAACGGTCGCCATCACGCCTCACGGCGCGGCCAAAGCCAACCCTTGGCCGCCGCAGCCGGCCGCCCCGCATTCGCCCCTTTGAACACATCCGAACACGCACGGAGAGTCCGATGCCACTGATGAAGACCCCCGGGCCCGACCATCCGATCACGCTCGAGACGGCGCCCCGCCGGATGCAGGCGCGGTACGACGGCCATGTCATCGCCGACAGCACAGACGTCACCATCCTGCGGGAGGCGGACTATCCCCCGGTGGCCTATTTCCCTCGCGGCGACGTGGACATGGCGTTCATGGCGCGCACCAGCCGCTCGACGCACTGCCCCTATAAGGGCCAGGCGTCCTACTACACGCTCACCATGGACGGGCGGGTCTCGGAGAACGC
>DATHPX010000198.1:0-18710 GCA_035483335.1 Caulobacteraceae bacterium
ACCTCGCCCTGCTCCGAAAGCTCGCCCTCAACATCCTTCGACAGCACCCCGACAAGGGCTCCATCAAAGGCAAGATCAAGCGCGCAGGATGGGACGACGCCTTCCTCCTCTCCCTCCTCGGCCATATGCGATAGCCCTGCCCATGAAGGGGAGGGACAATTATCAGCTCACCCCGCTCGCGCTCGCGCAGTCCGCGCGTGGGCGTGGGCGATGGCGACGGCGAGGGCGTCGGCGGAGTCCGAGGTGGTGGGGCCGGCGCTGGGCAGCAGGCGGGCGACCATGAAAGCGACCTGCGCCTTGTCGGCGCCGCCGACCCCTACGACGGCTTTCTTCACCACCTTGGCCGCATACTCGGCGACCGGGAGGCCGGCGCGGGCGGGGGCGATCATCACAGCGGCGCGGGCGTGGCCGAGCTTGAGCGTGGACTGCCCGTTGGCGCTGACGAAAGTCTCCTCCACTGCGGCCTCGTGCGGCTGATGGGCGAGGATGATTTCGGCGACGCCCTCGAAGAGCGCCAGCAACCGGTCCGACAGGTTGAGGTCCGCTGGCGGCGCGATGACCCCGTGAGCGATGTGGATCAGCCGTGAACCGTCGATGGCGACGACGCCCCATCCGGAGCGCCTCAGGCCCGGATCGAGGCCGAGGATGCGAATCGGGTTCGCCATGGGGGCGCAGCATGGGCTGCGCGGCGTCAGGCGGGAAGCCCGCCGCCCAGAGGGCGTCGGTTTGCGCGCCTTCCGGCTTCAGTTAAGCTGAACCCGTGACCGGCCGCGCCATTCTCTCCTGCGCCTATTCCAACCGTCCCTGCGGGGTTCGGAGGGATCGGCGCGCGCGAGGCTGACGCCCGGTTCCTTCCCGCCCCGCCGCATCTGGCGGGGCCGATGATCGTCTCCGCCGGCCACCTTGCCGAGAGAGACGATGACAGAGACGCCGACGCTTCCCCCGCTGGACCTTCCGATCCGCACCGAGCGGTTGCTTCTTCGCGACTTCCGGTTCGACGATTTCGAGGCCGTGCACGCCTATGCGAGCGACCCCGAGGTGGTGAAGTTCATGCCGTGGGGCCCGAACACCGAGGATGACACGCACGAATTCCTGAAGCGGGTCGTCGCAGAATCCGCGACGGAGCCTCGCGGGGAGTACGGCCTCGCCATCGAGCTTTCGGCCGAGAGACAGGTCGTGGGTTCGATCGCGCTGCATCCGGTCGACCTGCCCAACGGGACGATGATGACCGGCTACTGCCTGCGACGCGACCTGTGGGGCCGCGGGCTGATCTTCGAGGGTGCGCGCGCCCTGCTGGGCGCGGGCTTCGGCCAGCTCGGCCTGCACCGCATCTTCGCCACCTGCGACGTGCGCAACACCGGTTCATGGCGGGTGATGGAGAAGCTCCGGATGCGTCGGGAGGGCCTCCTCAGAAAGGACCGGCTGGTCCACGGCGAGTGGCGCGACACCCTCGTCTACGCGGTGCTCGCCGAGGAGTGGGGGTCCTAAGCTTCGCACACTGACGGTCACACCCGAAAGTGTCGTTCCAAATCACGAGCTTGCCACCTTTTGACCGATTTTCGACGCATTTGGTCTTGTTTAGCTTGACTTGTGTGCCAATTGCGACGTTTGATAGCGCTGCCATGGGCATGGGGCTCAATGCGATCAACTCGGATTGGGAATTCAGGAGATGATGAAACAAATCTTGGCGTCCGGCGCAGCCATGGCTGCGGCCCTGGCGCTCACCGCGCCGGCGAACGCAACGATCTATTTCTCTGGCGGCGTCACCGCCCAAAGCCCGAGCGGCTTGACGCCGGTGACCGACTTCACGGCGCCTGGCGGCACGAAGGTTGACGTGCTTGTGCAGGACTGCTGCGTCGTCGGCGACTATTACGCCACCTACGTCGACGGCGGTTATATCGGCACCACCCCCTACGAGCCTCCGTTCGGGTCCAGCTCCGGTTTCCCGAACAGCCAGGCTACGTTCGTGACAACGCTCGGAGCAGGGTCCAGTCATAACTTCCAGCTTGCCGACCAATGGTTTGGCGATCTGCCGGCCGGCGCCTTTGTCGAAATCTCTTCAGCCGTCCCCGAACCGGCCGCCTGGAGCATGATGCTCATAGGCGTGTTCGGCATCGGCGCGGCTTTGCGAACCCGCAGGTCACGCCTGACGCCGGACGTCCAGCTCACCTGACGGACCTGGCGTCTATCGACTTCCCGTCCCAGGACGGGGCTCATCTGAACGGAAGAGCCGCTCCTTGTCGGGGCGGCTCTTCTTCATTCCGCCTTGACGGACTCCCGAAAAAGGGGAGCCATTCCACGGAGTGCGCATCTCGTCCGGGGTCGAGGGCTATCGGGACAAAGCCACCATGAAGCAGTCGGGCCTCGTCGAGGCGGATGGCGCATCCAGGCTCGCCTATGGTGTCGGCCGCAACGATCCTTGTCCTTGCGGCAGCGGACTGAAGTTCAAGAAGTGCTGTCAGGACAAACAACTGCCGGCTGATGTTGCGAAACGGGCAACGTCACGAACACCGTCCCGACGGCCGAGCCGGGACGACAATCTGCACATTACGGCGACAGCCCACTGGGAGGCGGGTAATTCGGCGGAAGCGATCGCCGCGTTTCGGAAGATCGCGGTCCTCCAACCCGAGAGCGCCGATGCGCATAGCAATCTCGGCGCCGCGCTGGCCGTGAGCGGTCGCCTAGCGGAATCGGTCCCCATCTTGCAGCGCGCCCTCGAACTGCGACCTAGCTTCGAGGCCGCGCTGCGAAATTTGAGCAGCGCCCTGGAGCACCTTGGGCGCGATCGGGAAGCCGCCGCGACCCTCCGGCGACTCAGCCGGGTGACCAAAGATCTGCTCGAGCGGCGCCTGACGCTGGCGAGCGCCTTGAGCCTCGAGGGCGCGACCGGCGAAGCGGAAGCGGAACTGCGCCGCGCCGTCGCGGCGTCGCCCGGCAGCGGTCGCGCGCAAGCCCTGCTCGGAAGGCTGTTGCTGGAACGCGGTGAATTCGAGGAGGCGGAACATTGCCTGATCAAGGCCATCGACGAATTCCCTGACGCGTTTCAGCAGTTGGCGACTTCGAGGCGGATGACCTCGGCCGATCGGCCGCTGATAGAGCGCATCGCCAAGAGGCTCGAGCAGGGGGACCTCAATCCTCTGCAGCGCTGCACCGTCCATTTCGGCCTCGGCAAGGCCTATGATGACCTGGGCGAGTATGAAGAGGCGATCGCGCAGTTCGAATTGGGCAACGCGCTTCGCTACAAATCGGCGCGTCTGGACCGTGACGGCCTGCGCACCATCTACGACGATCTCATCTCCCACTATTCAGCGGCCGAGCTGGAAGCCTCCAGGGCCTCCCAGCTGGAGGAACCGCGTCCGGACGATGATCTACCCATCCTGATCGTCGGCATGCCCCGATCCGGCACCACATTGGTGGAGCAGATCGTGTCTTCGCACCCGGATGTGGCCGCCGGCGGAGAACTCTCGTTCTGGAGAGACCGCCTCGCGGATTGGCTGGCGCTCTCGAAGGCGACCCTGGCGGAGCCAAACGGTGCGGCCACTGGGCCGGACCAGATCGCCAGGCTGTTGGCGTCTCGTCCGGTCCGGAGCGCGGCCGAAAGAGCCGGCCGAGCGAGCTTGGAGCGGCCGGCGCCAAAGTCCACGCCGATGATGGCCCCGGCCCTGCTTTCGCAAGCCGCCAAGGAGTATAAGGACCTGCTTCGCAGGATCGGCCCCCGGGCGCTTCGAGTGACCGACAAGGCGCCCTTCAACTTCGAGCGGCTTGGCCAGATCCTGACCGCGCTACCCGCCGTCCGGGTCATCTATTGCCGTCGTCAGCCCGTGGACAATTGCCTGTCGATCTTCTTCACCAACTACCAGGGACGGCAGGCCTGGAGCCGGGACGACATCCTCTACCATTATCGGCAACATCAGAGGCTGGTCGCGCATTGGCGCTCGGTGCTCACTCCCGACCGCTTCATCGAAGTCGACTACGAAGACGTGGTCGCCGACCGCGAAGGACAGACCCGCCGGCTGATCGACTTTTGCGGTCTCGAGTGGAACGACGCCTGCCTCGCTCCGGAGGAGAATCGGCGGGTGGTGAAGACGGCCAGCGTGTGGCAGGCGCGGCAGCCGACCTATACCAGGTCGCTGGACCGCTGGCGCCACTACAAACCTTGGCTCGGCGAACTTCGGGAACTACTCACCGCAGACGCCTGACCGCAGACGCAAGCCGCTTCAGGACGCCAGACCCACCACAAGCCAGGTCCATGGACTCGCCGATCCTCGAAACTGAGAGACTGATACTTCGCCGGCCCGAGGCGCAGGACTTCGACGCCTGGGCGGAGTTCTGCGCCGATCCGGTCTCCATGCGCTTCCTCGGCGGTGAGCTGCCGAGGGCGGCGGCGTGGCGCAACTTGCTGACGATCAGCGGCGCCTGGCTGATCCAGGGGTTCAGCTATTTCTCGGTCATCGAGAAGGCCAGCGGCGCGTGGATCGGGCGGGTCGGCCCCTGGTTTCCGGAAGGCTGGCCGGGGCCCGAGGTCGGCTGGGGGATCCTGCGCAGCCACGGCGGGCGCGGCTTTGCGGTCGAGGCGGCGACCGCCGCCCTCGATTTCGCCTTCGACACCCTCGGCTGGGACAAGGTGATCCACATCATCCATCCGGAGAACACGCCGTCCCAGGCGGTGGCGCGCCGCGTGGGATCGGGCCTGCTGGGGCCGGTGAGCCTGCCGGCGCCGCTGGAGACCTGGCCGTCGGAAGCCTGGGGCCAGACCCGCGAGGCCTGGCGTTCCAGAGCGCGTACGCGCTCAAGCCCTTGAATCTAGAGCACGTTGATCCCGTTCAGGCGATTCCGCCTGAACGGGACGTGCTCTAGGGGTCAGGCGGTAAGCCGCGCGACCACCGCCTCGTCGATGTCCGCGTTGGTCCAGACGTTCTGGACGTCGTCGTCGTCCTCGAGGGCGTCGATCAGCTTGAGCACGGTGGGCGCGTCGTCCTCGGAGACGGGCGTGTCGGTCTTTGCGCGCCAGACGATGGCGGTCGACTTGGCCGCCCCGAGGGAGGCTTCGAGCGCTTCGGCCACCGCCCCGAGGTCTTCGAAGGCGGTGTAAATGACGTGGCCGTCATCCGGATCGCTCTCGGCGTCCTCCGCGCCCGCCTCGATCGCGGCGTCCATGATCTGGTCTTCGGAGCCGGCGGTGGTCGGATAGATGATCCGGCCCAGGCGCTCGAACATGAAGGCGACAGAGCCCGTCTCGCCAAGATTGCCGCCGTTCTTGCCGAACAGGGAGCGGACATTGGCCGCCGCGCGGTTGCGGTTGTCGGTCAGCACCTCGACGATGATCCCCACGCCGCCGGGGCCGAAGCCCTCGTAGCGGATCTCCTCCATGGTGTCGGCGTCGCCCGCCTGACCCTTCTTGATCGCCCGGTCGATATTGTCCTTGGGCATGGACTCGGCCTTGGCGTTGGCGATCGCCAGACGCAACCGGGAGTTGGCCGAAGGGTCGGGCAGGCCCTGCCTGGCCGCCAGGGTGATGTCTCGCGAGAGCTTGGAGAACAGCTTCGAGCGCAGGGCGTCCTGCTTGCCCTTGCGGAATTGGATATTCTTGAACTTGGAGTGGCCGGCCATCGTTTGGTGCAAGGCTTGGGTAAAAGGAGCGGCGTGTTTAGCGCCGCCGCCCGCCCGGCGCAAAGAATCGTCTGGCCCAGGAGTTATTGATGTCCATCGAAACCGATTCTCTGGAGCCCGAGACCCTGCCCGAACCGATCGTACAGTGGCAGCCGAACAATCGGGTCGTGCAAGGACCGGCGATCGGCGGCGCGCTTGTGGGCGCGGCCCTGGTCGGCGCCTTGGCCATGAGCGTCGTGGCCATCGGCGCCCTGGCGATCGGCGCGGTCGCGGTGGGGCGGATGAGGATCGGCACCCTGGAGGTAGGGCGGTTGATCGTGCGGCGGGAGGTTTAGGAGCCTTCGCCGGCTATCGATCGGTTTTCCCTTTTAAAAACCGTCATGGCCGGCGTCAGTGCCGGCCACCCATCGAACGACTGTGCGAGCGCACGCCGTGGCCGCGCCGCCGCGCGGCCATTCCTAGCGACCGCCAAGCTGAACCATGGGTGGCCGGCACTTACGGCCGGCCATGACGGAAGAAAAAATGGGCTTCAGACAGGCCGCGGAATATCCACAACGTGCAGCGTCGCGCCCTGGAAGTCGCGGTAGGCGATGCGGATTGCCTGGCGGTCGACCGAGCAGGCGATGAAGCCGGACTCCACTGAGCAGAAATCGCCACCCTCGTTCTCGCAGGCCTTGCGGGTCTTCGAGCCCGCGCCGGTGCAGACATAGTGCATACCGGCCTTCTCCACGTGCTGCAGGTCGTGGTCGTGGCCGTTCACGTAGAGCGGGACGCGGTGGGCGCGCAGGATCGGGTCGACCTTGGCCTGCATGTCCTTGGCGGCGCCGCCGTCCTCGCCGCCATCCTCGCGCAGCGGCCAGACGGGATGGTGACCGACGACGATCTTCCAGTCGGCATTGGAAGCGCGCAGAGCCTTGTCCAGCCAGGCGAGCTGGGCGGCTGTGTCCTGGCCCGCGACCTTCACCTTCTTCGCGCCGTCCGCGTAGTAGCCGGAGATGAAGGGCGAGGTGTCGATCAGGAAGAACTCGACGCTGGCGCCGTCGGGCGTGGTCTCTGAAAGGGTCCGCCAGCGCGCGGGAAGCCGCCAGCGGCGGCTGCGGGCGGTGTAGTCGATCTGGGCCTGGGCGTTCCCGTGATAGTCGTGGTTGCCGAGGATGGCGTGCCAGGGAACCTGCAGGGGCGGGGCCGAATAGACGTCCTCGAACGAGGTCTTCCACTGTGGATCGTCGACGCCGGCGACGCCGTCCTCATAGAAGTTGTCGCCCACGGAGATGACGAACCGCGCCTTCAGGGCGCTCGCCGTCTCCCCCATGCGCGCGGCCACCTCCGACTGGTGGAAGGCGCCCTCGCGCCCCCAGTCCCCGACGGCGAGGAAGTTGAGGCTCTTGCCGGTCGATTGGGCGAAGGCCGCGAACGCCGGGGCGGCAAGCGCAACGCCAAGGCCCTGGAAAGCCGCGCGACGGGTGAGGAAGTGGGCGTTCATGAAGGTCAAACTCCGCGGCGAAGGTCGGCGGCCCATAGCTGCGCTCCGCTACGGAAGCGTGACAGTCGGGTGAACGGTCTTATCCGCTGGTGCGCCGGCGTCCCGCCGGCCCTTCCTTAGAAGAAGAAGAAAAGGGCCGGCGGGACGCCGGCGCACCAAAAGGGCTGCGTGGCCTCACGCCGGCTGTGCGGCTCTCATCGTGGGGATGGTCTGGGTCAGGCGGCCACCGACGCGGATCGGTTCGATGCGCAGGGCGAGGCCGGTGGTCGGGTCTGTCTCTACGAACACCCCGCAGACGGTGGCCGGCCCTTCGGCGGGCTTGTAGCGGCCGCCGCTGATGCGGGTGGTGAAGCGGCGAAGTGGCTCTTCCTTGTGGTTGCCGATGACGCTGTCGTAGTCGGCGCAGGCGCCCGCGTCGGTCTGGTACGCCGTCCCCTGCTCGAGGATCTGGGCGTCGGCGGTGGGAACGTGGGTGTGGGTGCCCACCACCAGGCTCGCACGACCGTCGCAGAAGTGGCCCATCGCCATCTTCTCGGACGTGGCCTCGGCATGCATGTCCACCACGACCGCGTCGGCCGCCTCGCCCAGCGGGCAGGCCGCCAGCTCGCGGTCCACCGCCGCGAATGGATCGTCCAGGGCGTCCATGTGCACGCGGCCGAGAAGATTGATGACCAGCACCTGTCGGCCGCCCGGCGCCTCGAACAGCTGCGCCCCGCGGCCCGGCGCCTTGGACATCGCCGGATAGTTGAGCGGTCGGATCAGCCGGGGTTCGCGCACGATGTAGGTAAGGGCTTCCTTCTGGTCCCAGGAGTGGTTGCCCAGGGTCAGGCAGTCGGCGCCGGCGTCGAACAACTCGCGCGCCGTGGCCTCGGTGACGCCGAAGCCGGCCGCGGCGTTCTCCGCGTTGACGATCACGAAATCGAGTGAGAGGCGGCGACGAAGGCCGGGAAGGTGCTCCGCCAGGCCCTCACGGCCCGAGCGGCCGACGACGTCTCCGAAAAAAGCGATATTCATCAATAGTCCCTAGCATCAAAATACCCGCCAGCCCATTTCGGTGACAACCGCATCCAGCCGCTGGTCATGCGCCTCGCGCGGAACCGCGTCGACCTTCTGTCCCTCGAAAGCCAAACCGATGGCGAGCACCGGGCGACGCGCCCTCAGGTCTCGAAGCGTACGGTCGTAATAGCCGCCGCCCCAGCCCAATCGATAGCCGTCCGCGTCGAAAGCAAGCAGAGGCAGGATCACGAGGTCGGGATCGCGCTCGGCGGCCCCGAGCCCAGGGGCTGGAAGACCCGCCGCGTCCGGCTCGAGCGGTCCGCCCTCCGCACGGAAGGCCAACGCGCCGTCCCGCTCGACGACGACGGGAAGGAAGATGCCGACTCCGGCGGCGCGGAGGCGCCGGGCGATGGGCTCGGGGTCGATCTCGAACCGCATCGGCAGGTAGATCGAGGCGTTGCGCGCGTCCGCGACGACCGCGGCGGGAAGATTGGCCGCGGCGCGCTCGCCGGCGTCAGGGGCGGCGCGGGCCAGCTCGGCCCTGAAGGTCCGCGCCTGACGCCGCAGGCTGGACTTGGTCGGGCTCATGCGGATGCGGGGGAAACAGAAACAAAGGTGGCGGCGCCGCGAAGCCGTGAAGGCGTGTTCAATCCCCTCGGACCTGGCAAAACCAGGTGGGCGCCGTTTGGCCAAGACCACGGTCCTGGCCAGGGACAGCTCCCTATCGAGATGATTACGGTCCCCGGGATGTGATGCCTTCGACGCGAGACGCAGCAAGACCCGCCGGTAGCCAACTTAGGGGCGGCGAGGGCGTCCCTCAAGGCGGGCGAGCTCACTCCCAGTCCGCGCCGATCTCATCGATGCGTTTGGCGGCGGAGGCGAGGATCTCGCCGGCCTGGGTCTCCAGGTTGACGAGGTCGGTTCCCAGCTTCGCGGCCGCCTCTTCGGCTGCGCTTGCCCGGGAGAGCGCATGGGAGAGTTCGTCCGCCAGCATGAGGGCGGCCAGCAGGATCCTGCGGGTTTCGCCCGACCCGCTCTTCGCGTTGACCTGGAGAACCTTGGAATCGACCAATTCGCCGAGCGAGCGCAACTGGGCCTCGTGGCCGTCCTCGCAGCCGATGTCGTAGCTGCGGCCGGCGATCTTCAGCTTGACGACCGACATCAGGCCCTGGCGCCCTGCTCGGCGAGCACCTCGTTGATCTGGTTGATCGCGCGGTCCAGCGCTGCGGCGGCTGCCGCCCCCGCCACCTCGAGATCCTGGGCGCGCGTGCGCGTCGCCCGCAGCTCGGCCGCCAGACGGTCGTGATCTTCGGCCTTGGCCTCTGCGCCGGCCAGCCGACGGGCGATGCGCCCCTCGAGCCGCGACAAAGCGCGCTCCAGTCGCCAGCCAGCCACCTGAATGGCGCTCCCCAATGCTGCGTCCAATGTCATCCTCGTCTAGTGGATTCTCAGGCGGCTGATGGTCCGGCGCACGGCTTGACCTCACCGGTCAGCGCCCGCAAAAGCCGCGCAATAGAAATTGAAGGAAACAAAGTTTCATGCCCGTCCGCGTCGCGATCAACGGCTTTGGCCGGATCGGCCGTCTGGTTCTTCGCTCCATTGTCGAGCATGGACGCCGCGACATCGAGGTGGTGGCGATCAACGATCTCGGCTCGGTCGAGGCGAACGCCCACCTTCTCCGCTACGACTCTGTCCACGGACGTTTCCCCCAGGCCGTTTCCGTCGAAGGCGATAGCCTGGACGTCGGTCTCGGGAAGATCAAGGTGACGGCCATACGCGATCCGTCGCAGTTGCCCCACAAAGAGCTCGGCGTCGATGTCGCACTCGAGTGCACCGGCCTCTTCACTTCCAAGGAAAAGTCCGCCGCCCACCTCGTCGCCGGCGCACGCAAGGTGCTGGTTTCCGCGCCCTGCGACGGGGCCGACAAGACGATCGTCATGGGCGTGAACCAAGGCACGCTCACGGCTCAGGATCTTGTCGTTTCGAACGGCTCGTGCACGACCAACTGCCTCGCCCCGGTGGCGAAGGTCCTTCTCGACCTTGCCGGCATCGAGCGCGGCTACATGACCACCATCCACGCCTACACCGGCGATCAGCCCACACTCGACACTCTGCACAAGGACCCCTACCGGGGACGCGCCGCCGGCGTGTCGATGATCCCAACCTCCACCGGCGCGGCGAAAGCCCTGGGCCTGGTCCTGCCGGAGCTGGCCGGCAAGCTCGACGGCTCCTCGATCCGCGTGCCCTCTCCCAATGTCTCCGTGGTCGACCTCAAGGTCGTCACCGGCCGGAAGGTCACTCCGGCGGAGATCAACGAGGCTATGACCCGCGCCGCCGAGCAGGGTCCGCTCCGCGGCATCCTGCAGGTCACCAGCGATCCGGTGGTCTCGGTCGACATGAACCATGTCGACGCCTCCGCGACCGTGGCTCTGCCCCAGACGCAGGTGGTCGACGGGACCCTGGCCAGGGTCCTCGCCTGGTACGACAACGAGTGGGGCTTTTCGACGCGGATGGCCGAAACCGCGCTCGCGCTCGCGGCGGCCGGCTGACGCAACCGCCACAACTTCGGGGGAAGACCATGGCCTGGCGCAGCCTCGACGAAGCCAAGCTCTCGGGCGCGCGCGCCCTGGTGCGGGTCGACTTCAACGTGCCGATGAGCGGGGGACGGGTGACCGACGACACGCGCCTCCTGGCCGCCCTACCCACCCTCGATCGCCTTCGCGACGGAGGGGCCAAGGTCGCGCTCCTGGCGCATTTTGACCGCCCCAAGGGCAAGCGCGTGCCGGAGATGAGCCTGCAGCCGGTGGCGACGCGGCTGGCCGAGCTGCTCGGCCGGCCTGTCACTTTCGTCGACGACTGCGTGGGCGAGCCCGTCAGGCAGGCGCTCGACGCGGCGCGGCCCGGCGACGTGCTGCTGCTGGAAAACGTCCGTTTCCATGGCGGCGAGGAGGCCAACGACGCGGCCTTCGCCCGTGACCTCGCCGCCAACGCCGACATCTTCGTCAACGACGCCTTCTCGGCCGCGCACCGGGCCCACGCCTCGACCGAAGCGGTGGCGCGCCTCGTCCCCAGCTACTGCGGCGAGGCGATGGCCCGCGAGCTGGAGGCCCTGCAGGCGGCCCTGGGCGATCCGAAGCGGCCGGTCCTGGGCATCGTCGGAGGCTCGAAGGTTTCCACCAAGCTCGAGTTGCTCGACAACCTGGTGACCCGGCTGGACATGCTGGCCATCGGCGGGGGCATGGCCAACACCTTCCTCTTCGCTGACGGCGTCGATGTGGGCGGATCGCTCTGCGAGAAGGAGATGGCCGACACGGCGCGCCAGATCCGGGCGCGCGCGGCGCAGTCTGGATGCGAACTGCTGCTTCCCGTCGACGTGGTCGTCGCCGGCGAGGTGAAGCCCGGAGCAAATTCCCATGTGCGCGCCCTGGGAGAGATCGGCCCAGGCGAGAAGATCCTCGACGCCGGTCCGCGAACGGTCGAGCGGCTGGTCGCGGCGATGGACCGCGCCAAGACCTTGATCTGGAACGGTCCGCTCGGCGTGTTCGAGGTCCCTCCATTTGATGCGGCGACCAACGCCGCCGCGCGCCATGCTGCGGAACTCGCGAAGGCGAACAGGCTTATCGCTGTGGCGGGCGGGGGAGACACCGTGGCCGCTCTCAACCATGCCGGCGTGGCGGGGGATATGACGTTCGTGTCTACGGCGGGCGGCGCCTTTCTGGAGTGGATGGAGGGCAAGACGCTTCCAGGGGTGCAAGCTTTGCAACACTGAAGTGACGCAGTATTCTCGCGGCTTCAGGGGATGAAATTCAGGGACGGGTAGTAGGAAAATGGCGCGAATTACGCTTCGACAGCTTCTCGACCATGCCGCTGAGCATGGTTACGGGGTGCCGGCTTTCAATATCAACAATATGGAGCAGGGGCTGGCGATCATGGAGGCCGCCCGGGCCACCAATTCGCCGGTGATCATCCAGGCCAGCCGGGGCGCGCGCCAGTACGCCAACGATGTCGTCCTCGCCAAGCTGATCGAGGGCTATATCGAGCTGTTCCCGGAGATCCCGGTGTGCATGCACCAGGATCACGGCAACAGCGAAGCCACCTGCGCCACGGCGATCCAGCACGGTTTCACCAGCGTGATGATGGATGGCTCGCTGATGGCCGACGCAAAGACCCCTGCACCCTACGACTACAATGTCCGCGTCACCCGCGCTGTCGTGGACATGGCCCACTGGGTCGGCGCCTCGGTCGAGGGCGAACTGGGCGTGCTCGGCAGTCTCGAGACGGGCATGGGCGACAAGGAGGACGGCCACGGGGCTGAGGGCAAGCTGTCGCACGACCAGCTGCTGACCGATCCGGACCAGGCGGTGGACTTCGTCCGCGCAACCGAGGTCGACGCCCTCGCCATCGCCATGGGCACCAGCCACGGCGCCTACAAGTTCAGCCGCAAGCCCGACGGGGCGGTCCTGGCCATGGGCGTGATCGAGGAGATCCACCGTCGCCTGCCCGACACGCACCTGGTGATGCACGGGTCCTCGTCCGTGCCGCAGGACCTGCAGGAGATCATCAACCGCTACGGCGGGGAGATGCCCCAGACCTGGGGCGTGCCAGTGGAGGAGATCCAGCGCGGCATCCGCCACGGCGTGCGCAAGATCAACATCGACACCGACTGCCGGATGGCCATGACCGGCGCGATCCGCAAGGTCCTCGCGGAAGACCGCAAGGAGTTCGATCCCCGCAAGTATCTGAAGCCCGCCCGCGAGGCGATGCAGAAGGTCTGCGAGCAACGCTTCAACGAGTTCGGCACGGCAGGCTGGGCGGACAAGATCAAGCCGGCGCCGCTCTCCGACATGGCCAGGCGCTATGCCTCGGGCGAGCTCTCGCCCAAGTTCGCCCGGACGCTGCAAGCGGCGGAGTAGGCGGCGGGCCGAGGCAGCGAACTCGTGGCGGCCTCCCGTCATCCGCTGGTGCGCCGGCGTCCGAGACTGTGAACTAACCTCGCTTCCCCCTTAAAATCCGTCATCGCCGGGCGTCAGTCCCGGCGACCCGGTGGCCGCGCGCGAGCGCGGCCACGACAGTCTGAACGACTGGGCGATTCTCGACCCATCTGCCCAAGCTGCGCATCCACCCGCGTGTCAGCGGCGCGAGGCCCGGCGTGACCCGCGCCGCCCGGCGCGGTCAATGCGAGCGGGGCGCCAAACCATCGATGGGTGGCCGGCACGGAGGCCGGCCATGACGGATTTTAGGGGGAGAGAGCGGTTATTTCACAGGCTCTCACGCCGACTCTTCACTAGAAGAAGAAAAGAGCCGGCGGGACTCCGGCGCACCGAAGGGACCCCCGCGGGGTTAATTTACAGGGCCGTCCGGCCGCCCGCTCAGCCGCCGTGGCAGTCGTAGGTTGCGTGGACGCCTGAGATCATCGTCTGGCCGCCACGGGCCGCGGTGGCCACGTCGGCGGTCCCGTCGCACAGATGGTTCGACGGCGAGACATACTGATAGCGGACAAACACCGTGCGGTCGTCGATCGCCCGGATGCTGGTCAGCCGGATGGGCGCGCGCACGCCCGAAGAAAAGCGCCAGATCCGCTCCGCCGACAGCGGCCCCTGGTCGCGCGCTTCAGGGACCACGAGCGAGACGGCCCGGTCGCCGTCGCCCTCCGCGAGCGCCTGGTAGAACTCGCGCGTGACAGCCAGGGACTCGCGCGGCCCGGCGCGGGGGACGACTGCAATCGCAGCCGGTTCAGCGGCGCTCGCGCTCGACGCCGTGGCGACTTCCAGGCGCGGGGTCGGCGCGCTCGCCGGCTCGTGAGCGCGTTTGGCCGGCGCGGGCCGCGGCGCAGGGGGCGGCGCGGCGGCGGCAAGCTGATCGCCCAGTTCCGAGCGCCCGGGCCCGTTCTTCAGCGCGGCCGTCAGGATGCGACGCGTCGCGGCGGCGGTTTCCCGCCAGACCGTCGGGCCCTCCCGGCGGGGCTTGTCCTCGGTCCTCCAGGTGTCTCGCGCGAGCTCCACGTTCTTCTGAGGTCGCGCGCGCGCCGGGGACGCTACGGGCTTTGACGCCCGAGTCGCCACCTTGACCGGCTCGGAGTGATGGATGGCCGGGCTCGGCCTGACAGCGTGAGCGACCGCAACAGGACGGGTCGGCGCAGGCGCAGAGGGGGCGTGTGTGATCGCTGCGGGTCGTACCGCCGCAACCGCCGAGGGGGCGTGGACGGTCGGGTTCATTGGCGCCGGCGTGGCCGGCGGCGCCAGGGGTTTTGGAACAGCGGGCGGCGGCAGGGCAAGGCTCGGCGTGATGGGAGCCGCGGGAGCCGTGGAGGACTCGATCGAGCCGCTCGCCACGCCATTTCGGGCGGCGCAGTCGCCCAGGCGCAGATCGCCGACCGGGCGGCCGTCGACGAAACACGGCAAGGGTTTGGCCAGGGACATGGCCGGCCGGGGTCGTCGCTGCAGCTTGACCATCAGCCTGGCAGCGACTGTGGCGTGCTGTGCGCCTGGATGCGAGGGCGCCCAGAGCGTCGCCGCGACCGATCCGCAAAGGGCGAGCGCGCCTGCGCCGGCAATCCACACGGCGGCCCGCCCCGGCAGTCGAGTCGCGGCGGCCGGCTTCTGTCCCAGCTCATCGTTGGCGACCGGCGGGGTTGCGACGTCCGCCGTAGCCGCTGAAGCGAACGCAGGCTGGGGCCTTGCAAGGGGCGGGCTCGGCGGGGGCGCCGGCTCCACGACAACCAGCCTTGGGAACGGCCTGGCGGACGCGTCGGCGCGGCGCGCGGCCGCCACCCGATCGTAGGCGGCCTGGATCTCCCGCGCGCGCTCATCGTCGTCCGGCGCGTCGAGCCGGGTGAGGCTGGTGTACTTCTGCATGAGCGCCCGGTAGGCGGCGCGGACCACGACATCCTCGGAGTCGGGCGAAATCCCGAGGATCGCGTAGGCGTCGGCGATCATGGCTTTTCGCGTCTGGCGGCGATGACCTTCACCGCGGCGAGCCACTCACACACTTGACACCCCCTCGGGACCACGCCCCCAGCCATCGATGTCGCGTGTGACATTGTACGTCAAAACCGAGGCTTGACTATCGATTCGTTGGGGGGCTCCACGCCGCAAATTTCAGGGTGGGCGCCCGCCGCCGTCGGCGTCGTATCAGCAGCCGCTGTAGGCGCGGATTCCGCGGATCAGGACCTGATCGCTCCGACGGGTCGTGGCGACATTGGCCGCGCCCGTGCAGGTCCGGCCGTCCGTGGTGACGAACTGGTAGCGGACAAAGATGGTCGAAGGATCGAGGGGATAGATGCTCGTCAGCTTCAACGGTGAGCGCAGCGAGCTGTAGAAGCGGGTGATGCGCTGGGCCGACAGCGGTCCCGTCCCGCGCCGCTCCGGCTCGACCAGCGATGCGGCGCGCGGGCCGTCGTCATCACCCAGCGCCTCATAGAACGCGCGCACGGTCGCCATCGACTGGTCGACGTCCGGCGGCTGCAACGGCACGACATTGGCGCTCGGCGGGCTTTCGGGGGGCGCGACCCGAGGCGCTTCGGCGCTCGCCACGGCGGCGGCGCGGGGCGCAGGCGGCGCGGCCGCGGGCGGGGGCGCCGAGGCCTCCGGACTGGGAGCCGAAGCCGCCGCCCCGGCCTGCTTCGGCGGCCCGTTCAGCCCCACCTCGAGCTGCCCAGTGGCGACCCCGTTGCGCGCGGCGCAGACCTTCAGAGGCATGTTTCCGACGGAATGTCCGTCCACATAGCAAGGAAGGGGTCGTGTGGGGGCGCTCGCCTCGATGGCGGGCTTCTGCTGTGGGGGCGCTTCGGCCGCCGCCGGACTGCCGGATGAAGCGGCCTGGTTGAACGAGAGCGAGGGCAGCCCTTTTCGCTCGAGCACCAACGCCGCGGCGCCCGCCGCCACGACCAACAGGAGCACGATGATCAGGGGCGCTGGGGACCGCCGGCGAGGCCGGGCCCGGGCGCGCGCCGCGCGGGCGCCGCCGCCCGGGTTCAGCACCAGAGGCTCTGCGGCGGGAGCGGCCCTTGCCGCAGCCTGGGTGGCGGCGGCCTTTGCCGCAGCGTGGGCGGCGGCGGCCTCGGCAGCCTGGGCCTGTTCACGGCGGTGCTGGTCGTAGGCCCTGCGGATCTCCGGATCCTTGAGCAGCTCGTAGGCGCCCTGCACCGCGCGCGTGCGCGCATCGTCTCCCACCGGATCCTCCGGAATGCGCCCGGGCGTGGTGTACTTGTGCAGCAGCGCCCGATAGGCGGCGCGGATCACGACATCCTCAGCATCCGGCGACACGCCGAGGACGGCGTACGGGTCGGGCTCAACCTCGGGAGCCGCCGACGGGGACAATGGTTCAGCCACGGAATCCCTTTTTCACAATATCGACTCGCGAGACTTAACGCCTACGGCGCAGGTTGCACACAGATCGCGGCTGGACAGAGCCGGCGCATCGCCCCCTTATGACAGAGAAAAAGGTCAAAAAGGGAAGGGCGTGGGGCAGACGAGCGCCGGCCGATTCGGATGGGGCGTGGTCGGGCTTCTCGCGCTCGCCGTGTTCATCAACTACGTCGACCGGGGCAACGTGGCCACGGCCGCGCCGCTCATAAAGGACGACCTGCATCTCTCCACGAGCCAGGTCGGCGTCCTGATCGCGGCCTTCTTCTGGACCTACACGCCCTGCCAGCTTCTGGCCGGATGGCTGATCGAACGGATCGACGCCTATCGCACCTTGGCCCTTGGGTTGGGCATTTGGTCGCTGGCCACCGCGCTCACCGGTCTCGTCGGCGGATTCGCCGCACTGATCGCGCTGCGCCTGACGCTCGGGCTCGGCGAGAGCGCCGCCTTCCCCGCCTCCTCCACCCTGCTCGCCCGCCACCTGCCGCAGGATCGCTTGGGCGTGGCCAACGGCATGATCGGCCTGGGCCTGTCGCTGGGGCCCGCCTTCGGAACCTTCGCCGGCGGATTGCTGATGGCCCAGGTCGGTTGGCGCAACGTGTTCCTCATGTTCGGGCTCGTCTCGCTGCTCTGGCTGGCGCCCTGGCTGGTGCGAACGCGCCATCTGTCACGTGCGGCCGCCGCCGCGCCGCCAGGACGCGGGCCCTCCTACCTGTCGCTGTTGAAGCGGCGCGACGCCTGGGGCGCCTACCTCGGCCACTTCTCCGCCAACTGGGCGACCTATTTCGTCCTCTCCTGGATGCCGCTCTACCTGGTGAAGGCGCGCGGCTACTCGGTCCCGGCGATGGCGACGATCGGCGGCCTGATCTATGTCGCCTACGCCGTCTCGAACGCCCTGGCCGGCTGGCTGACCGACGTGCGGATCCGCAGCGGCGCGAGCCCCAATTCGGTGCGCAAGACCGCGGCCGCGGCGTGCCATCTGACCATAGCCGCAGGCCTGATCATCGGGGCGATCGGCGACCCGCACATCTCGGTGGCGGGGCTTTTCGTCGCCGCGATCGGGATGGGCTTCAACGTCGCGGGGATCTTCGCCATCGGCCAGACCCTCGCCGGCCCCTGGGCCACCCCCAAGTGGATCGGGGCCCAGAACCTCGCTGGCAACGCCGCTGGCATGGTGGGCCCGGTGATCACCGGCTGGCTCGTCGACCGCACCGGCGATTTCACCTCGGCCTTCGTCCTCTCCGCTGTCATCGCCCTGGCCGGCGCCGTCGGCTGGGCCGTGCTGATCCGCAAGGTCGAACCTCTCGACTGGTCGATCGAGCGCGCCGCCCTCGCGCAAGCCCTACCGCAGGAGGCGGCAGGCGGCGCATAAGGGGGCCTATGCCCCTCGACTGTCGCCTCTATCTGATCACCCCCGCCGCCCTGCCCGATCCGCCGGCCTTCGCCCGCACCCTGTTCAGCGCCCTGGAGGCGGGTGACGTGGGCGCCCTGCAGATCCGACTGAAGGATGCGACCGACGAGGCGATCGAGGCGGCGGTGCGCGTGCTCGCCCCCATCGCCTGGTCGCACGAGGTGGAGGTGATCCTGAACGACCGTCCCGACCTCGCCGCGCGCCTGGGCTGCGACGGCGTCCACATCGGCCAGAGCGACGCGCCCTATGCGGTGGCGCGCAAGGCGCTTGGCCCTCGGCGCACGGTCGGCGTGACCTGCCACGATAGCCGCGACCTCGCCATGAGCGCCGCCGAGGCCGGCGCGGACTACGTCGCCTTCGGCGCCTTCTTCCCCACCTCGACCAAGGAGACCTTCCACCGGCCGGACCTGGAGATCCTGGAGATCTGGCAGGAGAGCATGCTGACGCCCTGCGTGGCGATCGGCGGGATCACGGTCGACAATTGCCGCCCGCTCGTCACCGCCGGCGCCGACTTCCTCGCCGTCTCCGCCGGCGTCTGGACCCACCCCGCCGGTCCCGCCGCCGCAGTGGAAGCCTTCAACCACGAAATCTCAGCCGGCCTCGCCGCGAGGCAGACGACGGGGTGAAAGGCGAGTGATTTACGGTTAAGCTTGGGTCTTTGAGAGACCCTTTTGAACCACAAAGCTCACCAAGGACACCAAGCCCTAACCCCCGCGCTCGAGGATTTGGCCAGGTGCGGTGGTGGATGCAGGTTTGTCGGTGCATCGGGAGCTCGGTCCCGGCCTCGAGTCTGCGTATGAGCACTGCCTCGCCCATGAACTCGAGACGCGAAGCGTCTCATCAAGTC
>DATHPX010000199.1:0-2897 GCA_035483335.1 Caulobacteraceae bacterium
CGCTGCTCCAATCGACAGATCTCCTTGAACGGCATCGGAAGGCCCTCCCCCGATGCACCAAGACTGTCGACCATCTACCCGGTTCGTACCGGGGGCGGCCGCGGCTCGGGCGTGGGTTCAAGCGTCCAGCGCCGTTCGCACGGGAAAACGATCGCGAACCCCGCCCCCTCCACCGCTTCGCGGTCCCCCTCCCCCATTCCCCCCGGCTCAAGGCCGGGGTTCATGGGGGAGGATCCTCGCCCCCCACCAATCGGAATTGGCGAACGGAACCACAGATAAGCTCCGTTGGCGGGGGCGCGGGGAAATCGCGACGATGGGGCTGCCTGGAGGTTGCTCCAGCTTGGAAGGCAGTGTCGCGGTGAACCGGATTACAAACCGAAACGATTTCGAGTCCTCTCACGGACTGATCGCTCTCGAGGGCGGCAGGGACGATCCTGAGCGGCCGGCGGGGAAGGTCTGGCTGGTGGGGGCCGGCCCGGGCGATCCGGAGCTGCTCACGCGCAAGGCGGAGAGATTGATTCAGTGTGCGGACGTCATCCTGCATGATTGCCTGATCGGCGAGGAAATCCTCGCGATGGCGCCGCCCACCGCGATGCGGATGAACGTCGGCAAGCGCAAGGGCGGGCCGTCGGTCGCACAACAGCACATCAACAAACTCCTGGTCGCGCTCGCCCGCCGCGGGCTGCAGGTCGTGCGGTTGAAGGGCGGCGATCCCTTCATCTTCGGGCGCGGCGGCGAGGAGCTCCTCGCCTGTCGCGAAGCGGGCGTGGCCTGCGACGTCGTCCCGGGCATCTCAGCGGCGCTCGCCGCTGCGGCAGGCGCGGGAGCGCCGCTCACCCACCGGGGCCTCGCTCAGTCTGTGACCCTCGTCACGGGTCAGTCGAGCGTGGAATCGGCGGAGCTCGACCTGGACTGGGCGGCTCTCGCACGGCCCAACCACACCCTGGCCGTCTATATGGGCCTGAGCACAGCCCCTTCGATCGCCTGGCGCCTCCTCGCCGAAGGCCGCTCGCCCTCGACCCCGGTCCTGATCGTTTCGCGCGCAAGCCTGCCCGGCGAGCGCCGCGTTCAGTCGACCCTGGGCGAGCTGGCGGGCGTCTCGGCGATTCTCCAAGGGCCCGCGGTCCTCCTGATCGGGGAGACAGCGGCCCTGGCCGAGCCGGTCCGAAGCCAGGAAGCGAACGCCACCCGCGTGAGGATCGAAGCATGAGCGCGGCGCTCACCGCCAGCAGCCTGGTCACAGGCGAAGTCGTCTTCTGGGGCGAAGACGGCTGGCAGGCCCGTTTCGCGGACGCGGAGGTCTTCGAGGATCCGGCGCAGGCCGACGCCGCGCTCTCCAAGGCCCAGGATCAACACCGCATCGTTATCGAGCCTTACCTGATCGAGGTCGCCCAAGAGGGCGGCCTGCCGGTTCCGGTAAGCTTCCGCGAGCGGATCCGGGCGCTCGGCCCGACGATCCATCCCGACATGGGCAAGCAGGCCGAGGGGGGGCCTGAAGTCCAGGCGCTGCAGGCGGCTCATGGCGCGGCGCGCTCCTCCGGCCGTCTCGGCCTCATCCAGCGGAAGGCCTAGAGGGAACCTCAAGTGTACCGTTACGACGAGATTGACAGGTCCATCCTCGAGGACCGCTCCGCCGAGTTCCGCCGCCAGGTGGAGCGGCGCCTCTCCGGCGAGCTGAGCGAGGACCAGTTCAAGCCGCTGCGGCTGATGAACGGTCTCTACCTGCAGCTGCACGCCTACATGCTGCGGGTCGCGATCCCGTACGGCGTGCTCTCCGCAGCCCAGCTGCGCCGCCTCGCTTGGATCGCGCGCACCTACGACAAGGGCTACGGCCACTTCACCACGCGCACCAACATCCAGTTCCACTGGATCAAGCTGCGCGATGCGCCCGACATCATGGACGCCCTGGCGCAGGACGACCTGCACGCCATCCAGACCAGCGGCAACTGCATCCGCAACACCACCGCCGATCCCTATGCGGGCGCGATCGCCGACGAGGCGGACGACCCGCGCGTGTGGAGCGAGGCGATCCGCCAGTGGTCCACCCGGCACCCCGAGTTCAGCTTCCTGCCGCGCAAGTTCAAGATGGCGGTGACGGCGTCGCCGCAGGACCGCACCGCCGCCCGGCTGCACGACATCGGCCTGCAGCTACGCCGCGGACGCGAGGGCGAACTTGGTTTCGAGGTGATCGTGGGCGGAGGGTTGGGGCGCACGCCCTATGTCGGCCCGACCATCCGCGACTTCCTGCCCGCGCGCCACCTGCTGTCCTACCTCACGGCGATCCTGCGCGTGTTCAACCGAGCCGGGCGGCGGGACAACGCCTACAAGGCGCGGATCAAGATCCTGGTCGCGAGCCTGGGCCGCGAGGAATTCGCCCGCCAGGTCGAGGCGGAGTGGGAGCAGATCGACAAGGCGCGGGTGGACCTGCCGCCGGCCGAGCTCGCGCGGATCCGTGGGGCGTTCAGCACCGTGGCGTTCGAGACCCTGCCTCCTGCTTCGGCGCGTCTGGACGCGGCGCGGCGGGCGGACGGGGCGCTCGACCGTTTCGCCCGCAACAACCTTCGGCCGCACAAGGTCGCGGGCTACGGCATCGTCAATGTCTCGCTCAAGGCGCCCGGAGACACGCCCGGCGACTGCTCGGCCGACCAGATGGACGTGGTCGCGGACCTGGCGGAGCGCTTCGGTCACGACGAGATCCGCGTCACGCACGAACAGAACCTCGTCCTGCCGCACGTGAAGCTGGACGATGTCCCGGAGGTGTTCGCTGCGCTGAAGATCGCCGGGTTGGCCACCCCCAACATCGGCCTGGCAAGTGACATCATCGCCTGCCCGGGCCTCGACTACTGCGCGCTCGCCAACGCCCGCGCCATTCCCATCGCCCAGGCCATCGCCCGGCG
>DATHPX010000200.1:0-3308 GCA_035483335.1 Caulobacteraceae bacterium
TTCGGCGGAATACGGCTTCGCCCTCATCAAGGTCTGCGCGATCGTCCTCTTCATCGTCCTGGGCCTGGCGAAGATCCTCGGAATTGGCTCGGCGCCGGTGGGACTGGCGAACCTTACCCACTCGCCGGGAGGCCTGCTGCCGCATGGACTGGGCGGCGTCTGGATGGCTGTGATCGTCGGCTGTTTCTCGTTCAACGGAGTGGAGATCATCGCGGTCACCTCCGGCGAGACCCAGGATCCAGCCCGCGCCATCCCGGCAGCCCTGCGGTCGATGGTGCTCCGCCTGTTCCTTTTCTACGTCCTGTCCCTGGCCGTGATCGTCACGGTCGCGCCCTGGACAGACTCTGCCGCCCAGGTCGTGAAGGAGAGCCCGTTCGTTCGGGTGTTTGGAGCCATGGGCGTGCCGGGCGCGGCTGGCGTGATGAACTTCGTCGTGCTCAGTGCGGCGCTCTCGAGCATGAACACCAACCTCTACCTCTCCGGCCGCATGGCTTTCTCCCTGGCGCGGGGCGGGCACGCACCGGCGGCGCTCGGCCGGCTCAACCGCGAGGGCGCGCCTCATGCGGCCCTCTTCCTGTCGGGAGGGCTGATCCTGGCCGCCGCGGCGGTCTCGAAGCTCACGCCCTTCGCCTACAAATACCTGCTAGGTGTCGCCCTGTTTGGGGCAATGAGCGTGTGGATGATCATCCTGGTCAGCCACATCGCCTTCCGCCGCCGGCGAGGCGACGACCTGCCGATCCGAACGCCGCTGTTCCCCTGGCTGCAGCTGACGGCGCTTGTTCTGCTCGCAGGCGTGCTGGGCGCGATGGCGCTGGAAAAGGACTGGCGCGTGGCTTGGCTGGTGGGCGCGCCCTGGATGGGCGTGCTGACGGCGGCCTATTTCCTTAGGCGGCGGGGACGGATCATGCTGCCGGCGAGCTGATCACCAGCAAGCGAAGCTCCGGATCGGCTCGCTCGATTGCCCAGCCCTGTCCGGGCGGAATGACGAACGCGTCGCCGCCACCAAGCTCGTAGCGCTCTTCGGTGGCCAAGGTCGCGGCCCCCTCAATCACGAAGCCGAGCAGCAGTTCGCTGTGATGGCCTGCGACCGCGAAGTTTCGTGCGATCGCCGGCCGAAGGACGTACGCGTCCGCAAGGCCGGCGCTCGCATTGGCCAGCCCGGTGTCCCTCCGCTCGTAGCCGCTGTCGCCGAATGGAAGCCAAGGCGCCAGAGCAGCGCGGCTGTGGAGAAAGCGCTGGCCGCCGAAATCACGCTCCGGATCGAGCCGGCCGGTGGGCAGGGGCATGTCGTGGTTTGCCAGGGTCTCGTGGAGGGCGGGGCAGGCGATCTCGATCACCTCGAAGCCGGGCGAGGTCTCCAGCACTCTGTGGCGGATCAGCGGGGGTTGCAGGACCAGGTCGCCCGCCTCGAACAGGAAGGGTTCGCCCTGGTCCTCGTAGACAAGACGCGCCCAGCCGCGGCGGCAGACCAGGAACTGGACGCGCACGCGGTGATAGTGGACCCAGTCGGCGACCGGGCCTCCATCCGGGACGATGATGTGCGAGGCAATGTAGCGCCCGCCGAGGCGTCCCGGGATCAGGTCGCGGTACAACATGCCGGCGCGGCCGGGGTTCGTCGCCGCCGCGTCGAAGCGTGAGATCAGGAAAGCCGGCTGCAAGGGTGGGATGTTGGGTGGCGGATTGGTCTCGAAGAAAGCGATACGCGTCCCGTTCGGCGCGGCGTCCGGGCGCTCGCCGGCGCCCTGCCAGGCCTCGACAGGAAGGCGGATGAGACCGGGGGCCTCGCCGCCAGGCGCCAGACGGATGCGGAGACCGTGGCCGGAGAGGCTGGCGACCTTCGGATCGTCAGCCGGGAAAATGGTCTCGACCCGAAATCCCAAGGCGCCGAAGAACTCGAGGTTCGCCGTCAGGTCCGCGCACGGCAGCTGGACTTCAGCCGGTCCTGCGGGATGCGACGTGGCCGTAGCGCTCATGATCCACGCGTAGGCGGCGAGGCGTGTGCGGACAAGCCGCGCGAGAGGGAACGTGTCTGCGAAGCTTGCGCCGTCCTGAATATTCCCTAACTTGTGGACGAAACCCGGAGAGCGGCATGGGCAGAACAATGACGCTGAACGTTCGAGTCAGCGGCGCCCTGGGAGAGTTCGTCGCTTCGAACGTCGCGCCCAACGGGACATACGAGAACATCAGCGAATATGTGCGCGATCTCGTGCGTCGTGACATGTCGCGAGTAGAAGGCGAGGCCTTCGAACGTCTGAAGGCGGAGCTAGCCCGCGCGTTCGCCGCACCCGATGACGACTACCACCCCCTGAACGCGGATGACGTGATCCGCCGGAATGCCCGTCCCGCATCCTCGTGAGCGCGTTCAGGGTTCAGTCCGGGGCGGCCGCGCGCATCGATCAGATCTACGTCTATACCCGAGACCGTTGGGGTGATGCCCAGGCGGAGCATTATCTTCGTGGGTTGTTCGAGCGTTTCGAGGCAATCGCCACTCGTCGCTTTCCCTGGCGTCCGGTCCCGGTGGAGTTTGGGATCGAAGGCTATGTCTGTCGCTACGAAAGCCACTTCATCTACTGGAGAGTATTGGAGGACGGGGCGATCGGTATCGTGACTGTCCTGCACCAACGGATGCACCAGATGGCGCGCTTCCAGGACGATCAGGACTGGTGAGCCGTCATGTCGCCGGCACTGCGGGACTCCCCCAAAGCAGCGCGGAGAGGTCCTGCGGAGTCGCCTGATCCCGCCACCACCACATGCTCGAGGCCGAGCCAGTCGGCCATTAGCCGGAGCTCTGCGGCCAATTCCGCCGCGAGATTGGGCGGCGCGTCGGGTTCGGCGTGGGCGCTCTGCACACGCAGGGCGCCGGCGGCGCGGTCGGACTTGAGGTCGACGCGCGCGGCGATCCGGTCTCCCAGCAGGAAGGGCAGGACATAGTAGCCGTGCTGGCGCTTATGGGCGGGGGTGTAGATCTCGATCCGGTAGCGGACGCCGAACAGGCGCTCGGCGCGGTCGCGCTCCCAGACCAGGGGATCGAACGGGGCGAGCAGGGCGCGCGCCTGAACGCGGCGGGGCAATCGCGCCGAGGGATCGAGGAAGGCGGGCTGACGCCAGCCGTCAACCCGCACGGGCAGGAGTTCGCCGGCCTCGACCAGCTCCGCCAGCCGCGGGCGGAAATCCTCGGGCGACAGACGAAAATAGTCGCGCAGGTCGCCGGCGGCGGAGACACCCAGCGCCCGCGCAGAGATCCGGATCAGCTCCCGGTGGGCGTCCGCGTCGGATGGCGTGGGCGTTTCCAGCACCTTTCGCGGAAT
>DATHPX010000201.1:0-6692 GCA_035483335.1 Caulobacteraceae bacterium
GCCTGGCAGGAGACTTTGGCGCTGGCGGTCCAGCTCGAGGACGTCGACTACCAACTTCAGGCGGTTTGGGCGCTATTCCTCGAGTGCGCCAACAGAGGGGCCGCGGCGGAAGCCCTTGGTCTGGCTGACCGCTTCGCCGCTCTCGCACAGCAGGCGAGTGACCCGCAGGACCAGGTGATCGCGCGACGCCTACGCGGCAGAGCGCTCCACTTCTTAGGGGATCTTACCGGCTCACGTTGTGAGACCGAGCAGATGCTGGAACTTTACGAGGCGCGGCGATCGCATTTGCTCCGCTTCCAATATGACCAACGGCTCACCGCGCAGATTATCCTCGCCCGCAATCTTTGGCTGCAAGGATGCGCCGATCGGGCTTTGGCCCTGGTCGAACAGATGATCACCGAGGCCCAGGCGGTCGAACCCACTCTGACGCTTGGGGCCGTCATTTGCGATGCCGCCTGCTTCATCGCCCTCTGGGTCGGCGACATGGCCCTCGCCGCTCGCTACACGGAAATGCTTAAGGCTCACGCGGCGCCCGCGGCCCGTGCGTGGCACGCCCAAATTGACGCCTTCGAAGGCGAGATTCTCATCCGGCAGGGGCACGCGGAAGCAGGGGTCGGGCTACTAAAGCATGCGATCCGATCGCTCAGGGCGGGGCCGTTCTGTCTCAACTACACGAAGTTCGAGGGCGTCCTGGCGGAGGCGCTGCTGGCGACCGGCCAAATCAGCGACGCCCGGGAAACGGTGGAGGGCGCAATCGGCCGATGTCATGCGTCCGGAGAAGCATGGTATCTGGCCGAACTCATGCGCATCCGGGCCGCGGCCCTTGCCGCCGCCGATCGATTGACGGAAGCGGTAGAGGTCTTGGCGGAGGGCTTCAGAATCGCCCACGCCCAGGGCGCGCTCGCCTGGGAACTCAGGTTGGCGTCAGCTCACGCGAAGATCGAGAACAGCGCCGGCGCCCGAGATACTCTTCGTAAGGTCTTGAGCCGCGTAAAAGAGGGATTCGGCACGAGCGACTATCTCAATGCGATAGCGACGCTTGGCGACTGACCGCGACCGGTCGCCAACAGCCGGTCGAAGCGATGCCGGATGATCTCCTCGGCCTCGGCCATGATCCGGTCGATCAGCTCCTTCACCGTCGGCACGTCGTGGATCAGGCCTGCGACCATGCCGCAGCTCCAGCCGCCGGCGTCCATGTCGCCGTCCTTCATGATCCGCGGGTAGACGCCCGCCACCTCGGGCGCGATGTCCTCGAAGGTGATCTGGTCGCCCAGCCTGCGCTCCGTCTCGAGCAGCCGCTCGACGCCGGCGTTGTTCAGCACCCGCTCGGTGTTGCGCAGCGGGCGCATGATCAGCCGCGTGTCCAGCTCGCTCGCGCGCACCAGGGCCTGCTTCACGTTCTCATGCACCGGCGCATCCGTGGTGGCCATGAAACGGGTGCCCATGTTGACGCCCTCGGCGCCCATGGCGAGGGCGGCCACCAGCTGCTTGCCGTTGGCCACGCCGCCTGAGGCCACGAACGGGATCTTCAGCTCCTCCGCCGCGCGCGGCAGCAGGATGAAGTTGGGCACGTCGTCCTCGCCCGGGTGGCCGCCGCACTCGAAGCCGTCGACGCTCACCGCATCGCAGCCGATCGATTCGGCCTTCAGCGAGTGGCGGACCGAGGTGCACTTATGGATCACCTTGATCCCGTGCTCCTTCAGCGTCGGCAGCCATTTCGCCGGGTTGTTGCCGGCCGTTTCGACGATCTTGATCCCGCCCTCGACGATCGCCCTCACATAGCCCGGATAGTCCGGCGGATTGACCGCAGGCAGGAAGGTCAGGTTCACGCCGAACGGCCTGTCGGTCATCTCCCGGCAGCGCGCGATCTCCTTGGCCAGGTTCTCGGGCGAGCCCTGGGTGAGGCCGGTGATGATGCCCAGGCCCCCGGCGTTGGACACGGCGGCCGCCATCTCGGCATAGCCCACCATGTGCATGCCCCCCTGGATGATCGGATGCTCGATCCCGAAGAGTTCGGTGATGCGCGTCTGCATGGTCATGTTCTCCCGACGAGTCAGTCCTAAAACAGGATGGACTTCGCGTCGACCCTCATTTGGAACCGCTGCGGAAGGCCTCAGGCCTTGATGGCGTCGCGGCGGTGTCGCCGGCCGGCGGATCTCTGCGCCACCGCCGGGAGATGCTTCTCGTCACGCGCGCCGGGCCCGGGCTCCGGCGCGACTTCCCGGGGATCGAGAGCCTCGCCGCACTCCGAGCAGGTCATCACCGGATCGAACAGCTGGCCGCACGTACGGTGGCGATACAGGAGCGGCCGCCCCTTCTTGTCCGCCATGTGCTCGTCCCCGAAGTGAACGATGGACATGATGATCGGGTAGAGGTCGAGACCCTTCGGGGTCAGTCGGTACTCATAGCGCCGCGGGTTGTTCTGGTAGGGGACCTTGGCGAGGATGAAGGCGTCGACCAGCTGGCCGAGGCGGTCGCTCAGGATGCCGCGGCCGATGCCGAGCCTCTGCTGAAAATCCTCGTAACGGCGCACGCGCAGGAAGCAGTCACGCAGGATCAGCAGGGTCCATCTGTCGCCGATGATCGAGAGCGTGCGGGCCAGCGAACAGGCCTCACTCTCCAGCTCGCTCCATTGCATCTGCCCACCTCACGTGCATTCTGATCCAGAACCCATATAACGCGCGTCGGCATCAGACTCCACGTTGGGGGGCCGCAATACGGTCCCGGGCTTCCATCGAACTTACCGAGCCCTGCGTCTCCAGCAGGTCGATGACGTCCTGAGGTCGCGCCAGGGGACGGGGGTTCGAGCGGGCGAAAACCGATTTCACCGCCACATCTGCGATCTTCGGGAAGTCGGAGGGCTGCACCCCCACGTCCGCCAGCCGTCCCGGCAGGCCCAGGCGCGCCACGAGCCGTTCGAGGGCGTCCGCCGCGTCGGTCCCCTCCTCGCCAAGGGCTCGCGCCAGCACCGACTGCGCCTCCTGCGTGACCGGCTTGTTGTAACGCAGCACGTGCGGCATCAGCGTGGGCGTGATCAGATAGTGGGGGACCCCGATCGTCCCGCCCAGGACGTGGCCGATCGCGTGGCTCGCGCCCATCGGAACGCGGCACTGCAGGCCGAAGGCGGCCAGCCAGGACCCTCGCTGGCAGAGCGCGCGCAGCTCGAGATCGTCCGGCGCGGCACGGCTCTTCACCAGGCCCTGCGCAAGGTCGGCGATGCCCTGGGTGACGACCGCATCGACCAGGGGATTGCCGGCCGGCGAGAGGAGCGCCTCGATGCCGTGGTCCATCGCGCGCGTTCCGGATCCCAGCCACAGGGTTTCCGGCGTGTGGCGGGCGATCGCGGCGTCGAGGATGATGGAGCGCGGCATCATCTCGGGATGGGCGAAGGTCTGCTTCCAGCCCCGGCTCGTATCGGTGACGAGCGCGCCCATGTTGTATTCGCCGCCGCTCAGCGTGGTTGGAACCACCACAGTCCGCACGCGCGGCGAGCGGAAGTGCTTCTGGGTGATGACGCCGCCCTCGGAGCCGACGCGCTCATAGCCGTCCAGCCCCGCCTCGGCGGTGATCTCGTGTTCGATGCACATGATCGCGATCTTGACGACGTCGACGACCGAGCCGCCGCCGATCGCCACGAGAAGGTCTGCGCCCGCCTCGGCGGCGGCCATCGCCACCGCGATCGCGCTGGTGCGCGTCGTGTGCTGGGGCACGCCGTCGAACGTCCCTGCGTAGCGCCCGCCCAGCGCATCGCGCACCTTCTGGATCTCGTCCGTCGTGGTGTTCAGCGTCCGGCTCACCACCAGGAAGATGCGGCTCGCCTTGAGCCGCTCGGCTTCCTCCCGCACCGCCTGCGCGGCGGGTTTCCCATAGATCACCCGCTCCATCGGCGGGAAGATCAGTTGGCCTTCGTCGCGGGTCATGGAGCGGCTCCCGAAGGGAACGAGGTGAGGGTCGCGGCGCCTGGCGCGCGGCGGGCGGGACCGCCGCGCACGCGGGGCGAGCCCCTAGAAGATCTCGAACAGGCCGGCCGCGCCCATGCCGCCGCCGATGCACATGGTGACGACGCCGTACCTGGCTCCCCGGCGCTTGCCCTCGTAGAGCAGGTGCGCGGTGCAGCGGGCGCCCGTCATGCCGTAGGGGTGGCCGATCGAAATCGAGCCGCCCGACACGTTCAGCTTCTCGTTCGGAATGCCGAGCGTGTCGCGGCAATAGAGCACCTGGCTGGCGAAGGCCTCGTTCAGCTCCCAAAGATCGATGTCGTCCATCTTCAGCCCATTGCGCTCCAGAAGCTTGGGGATCGCGAAGACCGGGCCGATGCCCATCTCCTCGGGCCCGCAACCGGCCACAGCCAGGCCGCGATAGGCGCCCAGAGCCTCCAGGCCACGCTTCTCAGCCTCCTTGCGCTCCATCAGCACCACGGCGGCGGCGCCGTCCGACAGCTGGCTGGCGTTGCCGGCGGTGACGTACTTGCCTTCCTTGGCGTAGCGGCCGCCCTTGAACACGGGGGCCAGCTTCTGCAGGTCGGCGAGCGTGGTCTGAGGCCGGTTACCCTCGTCGGCGCTGATCGTGACCGCCTTGTCGGCCGTTTCGCCGGTCTCCTTGTTGACCACTACCTTCATGACCGTGCTGACCTGTACGATCTCGTCGGCGAAGCGGCCTTCGGACTGCGCCCGGGCAGTGCGCTGCTGGGACTGCAGCGCGTACTCGTCCTGAACATCGCGGGAGACGCCGTAGCGCTCGGCCACGACCTCGGCGGTCTCGATCATCGAGGTCCACAGCTCGGGCACGTGCTCGTTCAGCCACGGGTCGGACGTCATGAAGCGGTTCATCTTGTCGTTCTGGACCAGGCTGATCGACTCGAGGCCGCCGCCGATGGCGATCGGCGCGCCGTCGTTGACGATGTATTTGGCGGCGGTCGCCACGCCCATCAGGCCCGACGAGCATTGGCGGTCGATGGTCATGCCGGCGACCGTGTTGGGCAGGCCGGCGCGCAGGGCCGCCTGGCGGGCGATGTTGTTCCCCGTCGTGCCCTGTTGCATGGCCGCGCCCATGGCCACGTCGTCGATCTCGCCCGGATCGACGCCAGCCTGGGCCACCGCGGCCCGGATCGCCTCGGCGCCCAGCGTCGCGCCATAGGTGTTGTTGAACGCCCCGCGATAGGCCTTGCCGATGGGGGTCCGCTTGGCGGCGACGATGACGGCTTCACGCATTCTGGTCTTTCTCCTGGCTCTCCGACCCGACCCCTGGGCCTTTACGAGTGCATACCAAATTAGAACTGACAGGCCCCGGCGGCAAGATCAAGTCCACCCGCTTATGTGACGTCCCGAAGCGTCGCCATGGTCCACCTGCCGCCTCGCGCATTTCTGCGGCCATGTTCACCAAGCGCATGGCCCTGACGCTGGAGGACAGCCCTACACGACTTCGAGATAGTCGCGGTCGGGTAACGGGGGGAACGGCGCGGTTGGGAGGGTCTGGTACCAGAAGGCGACCGAGGCGATGTCGTCCTGCAGGGGGAGATAGCGGCGGTCCTTGTCGGTTCGCCAGCCCAGGGCCTGGATCGTCACGCGAAGGTCGGTCTCGAAGCGCACCGGGTCCATGATGTGCCACCGGTACATGCCAAAGCGCTGCTGCGACCTGTAGAGGCCGTCTGGCCGGATCACCTGGGGAAGGCCGGCGTAGGGCGTGGTGAACTCCACATAGGCGGGGGTGGCGGACATGTCCCGGTCGAGCTGTCGCGCCATCGAGCCAGGGTCGAAGTTGTAGGCGCCGCAGAAGTAGTCCTCGGTTCCGGTGCCGCAGATCGTCGGGAAGGCGCCATCGCCGTCCATGAAGAACTTGATCTCGCCTTCGCCCCACCAACCGTTGTTGTTGACGCCCCAGGCCATGTAGGTCCCCACGAACTGGCCCTGTCCGCGGACGCCGTCGAGGATGGTGTAGTCGCTCTTGTAGGGCAGCGGGTTTGTCCGCCGGAACTGAGCGTGGAAATAGGCGACGTCTTCGGGAACCTCGGTCAGGGTGTAGTTGATCTGGTAATAGACATAGATGGCCTCGTCGCTGAGGTTGGTCAGCGTCATGCGCGCCCGCTGGCGAAACGGCATCTCCCAGTAGCAGTTGAACGCCCGGCCCGGATTTACGCAGACCGGCAGCGAGGTCACCTGCGCGTAGCGCTCCCAGCCGCAGGCGAAGAAGTCGCCGACCGGGCACTCGATCGACGGCTGGACCTGATCGTCCCAGTAAGCGCGCAGGATGGTGTGGCGCCAGCGGCCGCGGGCCAGGGTCATCCAGATCTGCTGGATGGCGCCGGCCCCCTGGATGTCGGCCAGGTCGACCGTCTGGCCAGCCTCGAGGATGATGTAGGGCGACACCTTCCAGCCCTGACCCAGACCGCGTGCGGCATTGGCGGCCGGCCCGTCGGTCGACATCCCTCCCCTGCCCTTCTCGCCGGTGAAATTCTCCGGGCTGATCGAACGGGTCTTCGCGTTCGACAGCCGTGCGAGATTGCCCAGGCCCATGCCCAGACCGTTGAATGTCGCCATGACCGAGACTCCCCGAAACCTTGTTGGGCGAGGCCCTAGCTCGCCCGTTCGCCCTTGGGTTGGCCGATTTTCTGGTCGACCGTGATCTTCCAGGGATAGTGGTCGCCCTCGCCGCCGGCGCCGGGCGCCTGCATGTGGTTGGTCACCGCCTTGCGC
>DATHPX010000202.1:0-13519 GCA_035483335.1 Caulobacteraceae bacterium
CCCTCGCCCGACCCCGCCGCTGCGCGCTGCGGATCACAGGCTCCCGCCGCAATCGACCCGCATGGTCGGTCGAGCTGACGCCGTCGACACCTTGACGACGCTGCTGGCGTCGCGGCGCTTCGTCAGCGTGGTGGGGCCAGGCGGGGTTGGCAAGACGACCGTGGCGATCGCTGTCGGCCACGCCACGCTGGATACCTTCGGCGACGCGGTCTACTTCGTGGATCTCAGCACCGTGTGTGATCCGGCCATGGTTCCTTGCACTGTCGCCGCGGTCCTTGGCGGCGTCTCGCAGACGCAAGATCCAATCGCCAGTCTTCTGGCCTTCCTGGCCGACCGTCGGGCTTTGCTGTTCCTCGACAACTGCGAGCACGTCATCGACGCCGCGGGCCTGTTGGCGGAGCGGCTCTACAGCGATGCGCCGCAGGCGCACATCTTGGCGACCAGTCGTGAAGCGTTGCGGGTGGAGGGCGAACACGTCCACCTCCTGTCACCCCTGGACTACCCGCCGCCCAGCGAACAACTGACCGCCGCCGAAGCCCTGGAGAGGTCCGCAGTACAGCTCTTCATGGATCGCGCTTTCGCGGCTGGTCACACAGCCGAACTGACCGATGTCGATGCGCCGGCCGTGGCCGCCATCTGCAGCCGATTGGATGGCATACCGTTCGCCATCGAACTCGCCGCCAGCCGGGTCGGCGCATACGGCCTTCAGAGCATCGCCGATCTGCTCGACAATCGATTCAAACTCCTCTGGCAAGGCCGGCGCAGCGCCCCGCCTCGACAGCAATCCCTCACGGCAATGCTTGATTGGAGCTTCAATCTCCTGTCCGATCGTGATCGGTGTGTGCTCGGCCGTCTCTCGACCTTCGTCGGCGTCTTCACGCTCGATGCAGCCCAGAGCGTCGTGTCCGACGAGCACATGGATCCTTCGGAGGTGGCCGAAGCCATCGCCAGCATGGTCGACAAGTCGCTGGTCCTGATCGCCCCGATCAATGGAGTTCCACACCACAGGCTGCTTGATACAACGAGGGCCTATGCGGCGGAAAAACTCAGGAACTCGGTCGATGCAAACATCATTGCGCGAAATCACGCACTCTATTTCGAGCAATGGCTTCTCGCATGGGAGCAATGGCGTCTGAGAGGCGGCGGTAAGGACTACACGCCCGCTATACCGCACATGGGCAATGTCCGCGCCGCACTCGAATGGTGCTTTGGATCGGGTGGCGACGCCGCGATCGCGGTGCGTCTGGCGGCGGCGGCAATGCCAATCTTTTTTAGATTGTCCTTACTGGTCGAATCCAGAGGTGGTGCGGACTACCAACGTGATTCGCTCGGACAAGCTTCTCGCCGTCAAAAAGGGACGCGAGCCCGCCTCGGCCCCACGCCCGAGGTCACTCGAAGTCGACGAAAATGATCGCGTTTAGCGCAAGATAACATGTCCTTTGGGACCGCGTGGACCAACGTGGGGCGCAGTCGAGGAAGGACAAGCTGTTGGCCGACACTCACGCCCCGGAAGATCAAAGCGGACCCGCCCAAGCGACGGGGGAGAGCGATCGCCTGATCTCCGAACTGCCGCCGACGGTTGCCGCGTTTGTTCACGCGACCAACCTCGGAGACCTCGACGCTCTGTTGGCGACGCTCGCCGATGACGCCCTCGTTAATGACCAGCTACAGGACTACTGGGGCAAAGAGGCAATCACGGCCTGGGCCGCACGCGACGTCATCGGCGAGCGGCTGACCCTGGAAGTCGTCACCGCCGTTGAGCACTATGGCCATTCGATCGTCACCGCGCATGTCGATGGTCTGTTCGACAAGCGTGGACTGCCAAATCCGTTGGTGCTCGCTTTCTACTTCTCGCCTTGCGACGATAAGATTGTTCAGCTCATCATCCTGCGCAATCTTTCGGGCATGTGACCAGATGCGGGGTCTCAGCTTGCGCAGCGCGTGCTGGCAGGGTGGCCCCCCGTCGGCTCGTCATCAAGCCCCGTCGCCGCGACTCCGGACCTGGCCGAGAAGTTGCATCAGATCCTTCACCTGGATGCTTTCCAGCGAGAGTACGGCGTCCTGGATATTCTTGCGTAGGGCGGCATCGGCCCGGTCGCCCACGAGCTTGTCGAACTTGCCCACGACATCGTCCCAGGTGAACGGCCGGGTCGGGAAGCCGGGGTAGTCCTTCACCTCCTGCGTGTACGACTGGCCGTTGGTGAGCCGGACGGTCACACGGGCCGGCATCTCGCCGGGATAGCGGGCGGTGAAGCCGTCGTTTGGACTCACCTGGACCTTTCGTAGCAGGCTCTGAACGTCCGGCCGGGCGATCCGCTCAGCAGTGAGCTGCGCCGTGCGGACCTCGCCATCGATCGCGGCGACCGCCAGCAGGTAGGGCAGGCTGTGGTCGGCGTCTTCCTTGGTATGGACGTTGGTCTTGGGCCCGAACTTCCCGCCGCCGGTGAAATCGTAGGCGTCCTGGAAGACCTCCGCCTGGAGGCTTTCGACAGCGGCCGGATCGAACCGGTGAGCCTTGCGCAGCTCGAGCATGGCGAAGATCGCCGACTGGGTCGGGACGGCGCTGTTGTAGCTCTTGAGGGCGAGCCGGTCGAAGCAGTCCAGCTGCACGCGATCCCAATCGACGTGGATCGGCTGGCCGAGCGCGTGGGCGAGCCCTTCGGGGCCTTCGATCACATATGTCGGACCGGTCAGGCCGTGCGAGGCCAACAGGGTCCCCTGGATCCCCCCGAAGGTCAGCTGCGCCGGAAGCAGGCCCTTCCACTCCGAGATGGGCGTGGTCCGCACCACGAGCAGCGGAATGCCGCTGGAGGCGACGATCCCGATCGCCGACGTCGTCTGGTCTTCGTTCAGTTCCAGAGCCTTGGACACGCCGGTCGCCAGCGAGAAGGCGAGCTGCGTCGTAAGATCGAACCCGCGAGCCATGAAGCCGGCGGCGCCGGTCAGCGTCGCCTCGACCTGATAGGCGACGGCCAAGGCCGTCAGGAATTCCTTCCCCGAGCGGCCGGCGTACTCGCAGGCCGACAGAACGCCCCCGATGTTGTCGGACGGGTGGCAGAGCTCGGCGCCAGCCAGGTAGCTGTCCATGTAGTCGAGATACCGAACGAGTCCGGCGTTGTAGGATCCCGCGTAGAGGACGTTGGCCTCACCGCCGCCGATCAGGGTGCAACGTGCGTCCGAGCCCCCGAAGGTCTTCGCCTGAGCCAGCCACGCCTTGATGGGCGACGCCTCGAGCGCAGCGATGGCGCAGGCCAAGGAGTCCAGGAAGGCGATCTTCAGCCGCTGCCGCCGTTGCGCAGTCAGGTCTTCGTATCGCGTGCGAGCGGCGAAGCGCGCCATGCCCTGGGTCTGGCTGGGGCCGGTCGTGATCGGCCTTGGCGTCTGCGATGCGCCGGCCTGGCCGCGGTCTGGCGGCGCCATGCGCGCCTCATCGGCCCTTGCGGCTCCAGGGGCGAAGCTCGCCGCCGCCAGGGCCGCGACGCATTTGAACGATGTCCTGCGATCGACTTCGGTCATCGCGATGCTCCTGTCGGTTGGGGAAGGTCTCCGGCTTCGAGCGAGGTCGGTTTGCCGGAGCTCGCAATGTCGGCTCCTGGAGTTCCAGGTCGGCGCCGTAGGTTCGTCGCAGCGGGGTGACGATTCCTCGCCCCGCCGCTCGAACCCTTCGCCGAGGTGTAGGTCAGATCAGGTTCTGGACCCTGGCCGCTTCGCGCAGTTCGTCGCGGAAATCCGGATGAGCGAGGCCGATCAGAGCGATGGCCCGCTCGGTCGAGGACAGGCCTTTGAGGTTCACCGCGCCGAACTCGGTGACGATCCAATGCGTGTCGATCCGAGGCGTCGTCACTGGCCCCTCGAGCCTGGGCACGATACGCGACACCGTTCCCTTGGCGGCGGTGGCCTTGGCGGCGATGATCGACTTGCCGCCATTCGAGGCATAGGCGCCCCGGACGAAATCGAGCTGGCCGCCCGAGGCGCTGTACTGGTGGCCGAGCATGTGCTCGGAGTTGCAGGCGCCGGTCAGGTCGATCTGGATGGTGGCGTTGATCGAAACGACCTTGTCGTTCTGGGCGATCACCCTGGGATCATTGACGTAGTCGACGGGCCAGCTTTCGACCGACGGGTTGTCGTCCAGGTAGTCGTACATCGCCTTCTGGCCCATGGCGAAGGTGAAGACGCTCTTGCCGCGATTGATCGTCTTGGCCTTGTTGGTCACGACGCCGGCCAGGGCGAGGTCGACCAGGCCGGGGCAGAGCGCCTCGGTGTGGATGCCCAGGTCGTTGCGGTCGGCGAGGTGGGCGCAGACCAGATTGGGCAGGGCGCCGACGCCCATCTGCAGGCAGGCGCCGTCGGGAACCATGCCCGCGATCGTGGCGCCAATTATCTCGTCCTCGTGACTGGCCGCACGCACCGGCGCCTCGAGCAGGGGGACGTGGTTCTCGACGATCGCGTCGACTTCCGAGACGTGGAGCGCGGCGCCCGAGCCATGGACGCGCGGCATGTGCGCGTTCACCTCCACGATCAGCCGCCTGGCCCCGCGCGCCACCTTCGTCGAATAGTCGTTGCCGACGCCGAAGCTCATGTAGCCGTGCCGGTCCATCGGCGAGACCGTGCACACGAAGGTGTCGATTCCGATGTCCTCGATCAGCAGGCGCGGCGTCTGGTGGAAGTTGTTGGGGACGTAGCTGACCACCTTGCGCCCGCCGTCCTCGACGCCGCGCTTGATCAGCGCCCGTTCCGTCCCGGCTATGAACATGCAGTAGGGCCGGATGCGTTCGTTGAGCTCGTAGCGCAGGATGGTCTTGCCGGCGATCGAGGTCGCTTCGAAGTAGTAGACTCTCAGGTCTTCCAACTTGTCCGCTTCAGCGCGCTCGGCGAGCGCGTGCAACAGCGCGGGCGGCTCGGCCATCGCCATGCCCATGGAAAGGCGGCTGCCCGAGGCGATGGTCTCGACCGCGCGAGCGGCCGTCGTCAGTTTCGATTGATAAAGCGAGGCGACGTCCATGTCGCTCCTCCTTGCTGTCGTGATTGGCGAGCCTCCTCTCCCCGCTGTGCAGGGAGAGGGATCGGTTCAGTAGTTGGCGGCTTCTTCGGGGGAATGGCCCCGGCGGTGGACCAGCATGGTCCGCTCGAAGCTCATCACTTCCTTGCCGTCCTGGTTCACCCCGCGGGTGGAGACCGTCACGATGCCCTGGGTCGGGCGGCTCTTGCTTTCGCGTTTACTGAGGACGGTGCTTTCGGCGTAGAGCGTGTCGCCGGCGAAGACAGGGTGGGTCGCCTTCACCTTGTCCCAGCCGAGATTGGCGACGACCTTCTGCGACACCGTCCGCACGCTCATGCCGGTGAGCAGGGCAAGGGTGAAGGTCGAGTCCACCAGCATCTTCTTCCACTCGGTCTTGGCCGCGTAGGCGGCGTCGAAGTGGACCTGCTGCGAATTGAGCGTCAGCAGGGTGAAGTAGGTGTTGTCGACGTCGAGCACGGTGCGGCCGGGACGATGCTCGAACACGTCCCCGGGCGTGAAGTCCTCCCAGTAGAGGCCGGAGACCTCTCGATACCGCCGTTCGCCGACGGTCTTGTATGCAGGCAACAGGTCTTCCATGGTGATAACTCCTTGGGTGGGTGGGATTTTTGGCAAGTTCGGGCCAGATCAGGCGCCGGCGGCCGCCAGGATTCGTCGCGCCTTTCGGGCGACCGCTTCGTCGATCATCTGGCCGCCGACGACGCCGACTCCCTTTGCATTCTCAACAAGGATTTGACGGGCTTTCGCGACCTCCGCATCAGAGGGCGTGTAGGCGGCGTTGATCGCGGCGACCTGACCAGGGTGGATCGCGGCCTTCGCGGCGAAACCCATGGCGGCGGCGCGACGGGTTTCCTGCTCGAGACCGGCTGTGTCGCGGATGTCGAAGAACGGGGTGTCGATCGCTACGATCCCTGACCTTGCACAGGCCGCCACGATCCGGCCGCGGGCGTAGGCGAGCGGCTCCCATGCCTCCTCGGCGCCGAGGTCGGCGGCCATGTCGGCGGCGCCGAACAGCAGGCCGTAGAGGCGGCCCGACGCCGCCGCGATCGCGTCCGCCTGAGCCAGGCCGCGCGCGGTCTCCACGATGCCGACGATGCGCGCGTCGAGCGCGGCGGCTGTGAGGAGCCGGTCCAGAATCCGAACATGATCCGGGCTCTCGGTCTTCGGCAGGACGAGGTAGTCCGGCGCGACGGCGGCCTCGAGAAGGGCGGTCAGGTCGGCCATGCCCGCGGCCGTATCGAGGCCGTTGATCCGCAACGCACGGGCGGCGCGGCCTTTCTGGCTCCGGCTCAGGAACTCCAGCGCCGCCGCGCGGGCCATCGGCTTGTCGGCCGGGGCGACGGCGTCTTCGAGGTCGATGATCTGGACATCGGCGCCGACCTCTGCGGCCTTGCCGAAGCGCTCTGGACGGGCGCCGGGCGTGAAAAGCCAGGATCTCGTCGGAAGGATTGGTGCGGTCATCGATGCGCTCCGTTCGTTGACGATCCGGAAGATGCGCCTCCCTCTTTCAACTATCCAACATATTGGACATGCATCCGTGAGCTGTTTAATGTCTTGCGATGGAGCTGCGTCACATCCGCTACTTCCTCGCCCTGGTGGAGGAGAGGAACTTCACCCGGGCGGCCGCCCGGGTGGGCATCGCCCAGTCCCCGTTCAGCTCGCAGATCCGCGACCTGGAGACCGAGGTCGGCGCGCGCCTGTTCCACCGCGTGCCGCACGGGGCTGAGCTGACCTCGGCCGGCCAGGCGTTCCTGGAGGTGGTGAGGACCATGCCGGGCACGGCCGAGAAGGCGGCGCATGCCGCGCAGCGCGCCGCCCGCGGGGAGAGCGGGCGGCTGAAGGTCGGCTACACCGCCTCTTCCGTCTTCAATCCCGTCTTCGCCGCCGCCGTCCGGGCGTTCCGGCAAGCCTATCCGAACGTCGACCTCGCCCTGCAGGAGGCGAACACCACCTGGCTGGCGGAGAGCCTGGAGAACGAGACGCTCGACGCGGTCTTTCTGCGGCCAGGCTCCACGAACGCCAACGCCTTCCAGCTGCGACTGCTTTCCGAGGAGCCGCTGCTGGCCGCCCTGCCGGCTGCCCATCCGGCCGCGTCGTCCGACCAGGTCGACCTCGCCGAGCTAGGCGGCGAACCGCTGCTGCTGTTCCCCCGGGAGGCTGGCTCGACGCTTTTCGACAGCGCGATCGGCGCGTTTCGCGCCGCGGGGATCGAGCCGGAATTGGGCCAGTCGGCGCCCCAGATTACCTCCCTGCTCATACTGATCGCCGCTGGAATGGGTGTTTCAATCGTGCCGGCCTCCGTGTCGCAGGTGTCCATACCCGGCGTCGTGTTCCGCGCCCTCAAGGGCCAGGCGCCGACCGCAAGGCTCTCGCTGGCCACGCGGCGCGGCGACACGAACATAATCGTCCGCAATTTCCTGTCCTGCGCCCTGCGCTGAACGCCAGAGTCCACAACTCGGCCCGAATTCAAGGGCGTTGGCCCGGTGAGACAGCGGACTTTCGGGGCCAAGTCGTGTCAGAGGGTACAGCTCTGCGCTAGAGCGCCATCCGCCCAAGTGGGAACTGGTTAGGCGATGAGATGGCGCTCAAGATTTTGAATCTAGAGCAAATTATCTTCGACCAGACGGAAACGTCTGGTCGAAGTTTGCTCTATGTCGCCGCGTACCGGATCTCCATCGCGTCGTAGCCCGGCTTGTCCACCAGCCTTTGTCGTTCGGCGAAGGAGGTTACGGCCCGCTCGTCAAGCACGCCCTTCTGCTTGAGCGCTGACAGGGCCGTCTGCATGCCGTGCACGGCGCCCTGAAGGGCGGCGTTAGCGTAGAGCACCAGGCTGAAGCCCATCTCCGCAGCCGTCTTCGCGTCGACAATGGGCGTCTTGCCGCCGAGAACCATGTTGAGGAGCTGGGGCGAGTTCAACCGGCGCGGAACCGCCTTGAGGTCTTCGAGGCTTTCCGGCGCCTCAACGAACGTGACGTCGGCGCCCGCCTCGATGTAGCGGCTCGCCCGCTCGATTGCCGCATCAAAGCCCTCGACGGCGCAGGCGTCGGTGCGGGCGATGACGACGAGATCTTGCCGCCTCGTGTCCACGGCGGCCCGCACCTTGCCGACCATCTCCGCAAGAGGAATGAGCTCCTTGCCGCTGAAATGGCCGCACCGCTTCGGAGCGTGCTGATCTTCGATCTGGATGGCGCTGGCGCCGGCCTGCTCCAATGTGCGCACCGTGTGGGTCACGTTCACGGCGTTGCCGAAGCCGGTGTCGGCGTCGACGATCAGCGGCAGCTCGACCACGCCGCGGATGGCCATGACATGCTCGGCCACTTGGCTGAGGTCCATGAACCCGAGGTCAGGCAAGCCTAAGTGCATATTCGTGAGACCGGCGCCGGTCAGGTACGCGGCCTTGAAGCCGATATCGGCGATGATCCGGGCCGCCAGGGCGTTTGGAGCCCCGGGAATGAGCACGCCCTTCTCCAGCTGCATCAAGTTCCTCAGCGTCTGAATATGACGGGGCGACATCAGTCTTCTCCTTGGTTAACGGACGCATGCTCCTCGGCGGGGGCGCAGCGGTGCTACGCGTCGACTGCGGCGCCTGACCCCGGTCGATGGACCGCCCTGCGCGGACGGTTAGATCGGATTTTCCTCGAAGAGACGCGCCACCATCGCGGAGTCGAGGTATGCCCTTACATTGTCGATGACCCCCCCGGCGAAGTGGACGACCCAGCAGTACCTGTTGTCGAACCTCATCCCGTTCTTTGCCGTCGCCATGGAATGAAGCTCTACGATGGCCTGGTCATCTATCACGAGAAGATGCTCGACGACGAGTTGCGCCCCGTTGGGCAGAACCTTGCCGAGCTTCGCGAAGGTTCCCGCCAGGAAATCAGCTTTTGACTTGTAGTGGCCAGCTAGCGGATGCGTGCCTTCCACGATCCAGTCGACCCTGTCGTCCACATGTTGGAAAAAAGCTGCGCCGTCGCCTTGCTCAAGGCCGTTGAAGATCTTTCGGACGTAGTCTTCGGTGAGCATGAAATCATCCTCCTACCCGTACCCGAGCAACTTTTGCTCGACCAGGACCCGCGGGCCCCGTGTCCACAACCTATAACTAGCCAACTCATTGGTCCAATATATGATGGGATTGAATGTAATTGGTTTTGGAGATGGCCGTGGAGCTGCGCCACATCCGATATTTTCTGGCTGTCGCTGAGGAGCGGCATTTCACGAGGGCGGCGGCCAAGGTTGGCATCGGCCAGCCGCCGCTCAGCCAGCAGATCAAGGACCTCGAGGGAGAGGTGGGCGCCGCACTTTTCCATCGCTTGGCCCACGGCGCCGAGCTTACCGCGGCCGGCAAGGCGTTTTTGGCTGCTGTAAAGGAGATGCCCCTAACCGCGGAGAGGGCGATCTTGGCGGCGCGCCGCGCCAACCGCGGCGAGACAGGAAGCCTGCGGGTTGGCCTCACCTCGTCCGCCATCTTCAACGTGGTGGCGCCGTCCGCTATCGGCGCCTTTCGTCGCGCTTATCCCGACATCGAACTTACCCTCGAAGAGGCTAACACGGCGCCGCTCGTCACCCATCTAGGCGAGGGCAGGCTGGACGTAGCGTTCCTGCGGACAGGGGCGGTCGGTACAGAGAGGTTGCAGGTGCGGCAGCTTTCGGAAGAGCCGTTGGTGGCCGTCGTTCCCAAACGTCACCACGCCGCCGCCCTCAAGCAGATCGATCTGGCGCTCTTGAAGGATGATCCGTTTCTACTGTTCCCGAGGGAGATTGCTCCGACGCTCTACGACACAATTCTCGAGGCCTGTCGAAACGCGGGTTTCGAGCCGAGTATCGGGCAACTCGCACCCCACATGGCGTCGATCGTGAACCTGGTGGCCGCAGAGTTGGGCGTAGCGATCGTTCCAGCGTCGATGATGCAGATGCGTGTGACAGGCATCGCTTATCGCCGGATTGCCGGCCAGTCTCCGACGATCCAACTTGCTCTGGCCTACCGGCGAGGAGAGACATCCCCCGTGGTGCGAAATTTCATCGCGCAAGCCACGTCCTGAACAGCTTCGCATCGTCTACAAGGTTCGCGAGGGGGGGTTCCGGAAGAGGCCTATGGTCGACAACGTGTGGCGGTCTTCGCTTGGCGACGTGGCGCCGCCTTGAAGGCGAACGACGCCGAGGTCTGCTTAGGATCGAGAACTGTCTACCGCCAGGCCGTCGAATGTCCTGATTTGGGAAGGACGCGGGAGTCCGCTGATGGCGCAAGTCAGACGAGGATGGCCCTGGCTTCCAGGTGGGTCTCGAGCCCGAAGCGCCCATATTCGCGGCCGATCCCCGACTGTTTAAAGCCGCCGAACGGCGCCAGCGGTTCGTGCGGCGCGCCGTTGATCACCACCCGCCCGCATTCCAGCTGGTTCGCGATGCGCCGCGCATGCGCCAGGTCCGCGCTCTCGACATAGGCCTGCAGGCCGTACGCGCTGTCGTTCGCAATGGCGATCGCCTCGCTCTCGTCATCATACGGGATCACGCACAGCACCGGGCCGAAGATCTCTTCCCGTGCGATCCGCATGTCGTTGCTCACGCCAGTGAACACCGTCGGCCGCACGAACCAGCCGCGCTCGAGGCCCTGCGGGCGGCCCTCGCCGCCGATCAGGAGTTGGGCGCCTTCTTCGAGGCCCAGGCGGATGTAGCCCTGCACTCGGTCCCACTGTTTCTGGCTGACCATCGGCCCGATCATCACCTCGGGATCGGTGGTCTCGCCGACCTTGATTGCGCCCACCGTAGCTTTCAACCGCTCCAGGATCTCGGGTAGCCGCGAGCGCGGGGCCAGGACCCGCGCGCCGGCGACGCAGGCTTGGCCGCTGTTGCCGAAGCCCATCATGGCGACAGTCGGGATCGCGCTCTCCAGATCGGCGTCCTCCAGGATGATGTTAGGCCCCTTGCCGCCCAGCTCCAGCGTCACGCGCTTCATGGTCTCAGACGCCGCGCGCAGTATGGCGCGCCCGACGGCCGTCGAGCCGGTGAACGAGACCTTGGCGACGTCGGGGTGCGAGCTCAGCTCGGCGCCGACCACATCGCCGCGGCCGTTGACGATATTGAACACGCCCGCCGGCGCGCCCGTCTCGTGCAAAGCCTCCGTCAGCACCTGGGTCTGGATCGCGCTCATCTCGCTCGGCTTGACCACGATCGTGCAGCCGGCGGCGATCGCGGTCGCGAGCTTGCCGCAGATGAAGCCGAAGTTGCTGTTCCATGGCGTGATCGCGGCGACCACCCCCAGCGGCTGCAGGCTGACTTCGGCGCCGCCGATGGTCTGGCTGAAGTCGAAGGCTTCGAGGGTTTTGGCCATGTCGAGGAAGACGCTGGCCGTACGGCGCGCGGAGAAATCGACAAAGTAGTGAGGCGCGCCGTACTCCAGGGTCATGGCCTCGGCGAGCGACTCGGCGCGGGCGGCCACTGCATCGTGGAACCGTTGCAGCAGCGCGATCCGCTCGGCCTTGGTCGTGTGCGAGAAGGCACGGAACGCGCGCTTGGCGGCCGCCACGGCGACCCGGGCGTCGACTTCGTCCCCAAGGCGGACCTGGCCGATCCGCGCCTCGGTCGCCGGATTGAAGAGGTCGAACCGCTCGCCGCCGTGCGGGGTGACGAAGCGGCCGTCGATATAGATCTGGTCGATGCTGCGCATTGGGGCGCCTCCGCCAAAAGTGACGCCTCGAAGATGACCTGCCGCCGTTGATCTGATAAGTCGGCCAAACTGGGTCAGGCTGATGACTGATTTCGCGCAATGAAGGTCAGCCAGTTCGAGCTGGAAGCCGTCGTAGCCGTGGCGCGCCTGGGCGGATTCCGCGCCGCTGCGCGGGAGCTCGCAATGTCTTCATCGGCGTTGAGCCACGCGGTGGCGGCGCTGGAGACTCGGCTGGGCGTCCGCCTTTTCAACCGCACCACGCGCAGCGTCGCGCTCTCGGCGGCGGGCGAGCAGTTCGTCACCGAAGTCGCGCCGGCGCTGGCCGCGATCCGGGGCGCCGTCGAGCGGATCGACGAACAGCGCGCGGCGCCCTCCGGCGTCCTGCGCCTGAACATGGCGCTCGGTGCGGCGCGCATGATCCTGGTCTCGCTGGTCCTGGAGTACCTGCGCCGATATCCAGACGTCGGCGTCGAGCTGGCGACCGAGGGCGCTTTGGTCGACGTCGTAGGCCAGGGATTCGACGCCGGGGTCCGCCTGGCGGAGTTCGTACCGCCGGACATGATCGCCGTGCCGATCGGGCGCCCGCTACGCTCGCTGGTTGTCGGGTCGCCGGCCTACTTCGACGACCACCCCCGACCCACATCGCCGGCCGACCTTCTGGCTCACCGCTGTATTCGGGCGCGGCTGGCGAGCGGCCGCATCTATCGCTGGGAGTTCGAGAAGCGAGGGGAGGCCTTGGCGCTGGACGCGCCAGGGACGCTGACCCTGGACGACTCCGGGCTGATGCTGCAGGCGGCCTTGGCCGGGCAGGGCCTGGCCTACGTGGCCGACAACTCGATAGCCGAGCACCTCGGCGCTGGGCGGCTGATCGCGGTGCTGGAAGACTGGTCCCCGGCCTATCCCGGCCTTTGCCTGTACTACCCGAGCCGCCGCAACTCGCCTGCAAAGCTCCGCGCCTTCATAGACCTTATCCGCGCTCAGACGGTCGATGCCGCTTAGGAGAAGGGAGCCGACACAGGCCGGTGAGAGCGCAGGGAGCCGCCAGCTCGGCGTCTGCCACTCTTAGCCGGCCGAGCGGCCCGCGCCTCTAGGGCGACGATCCAGTCTGCGGCGCCGACCGGACGGCCGACCGTTTCGGCGTCGCGGGCAGGCGAACATTGCAACGTTGCAACAATAACGTTAGCTTAGTTGGCAGGCGCCTGCCAAGACGCGTCCGCCGGCTCATCGTTCCAGACCGACGCAGACGTCGCGCAACACTGCGTTCGCGCGGGTCACATGGTGCGGGGCCGCGAGGAGGACGACGATGCTCAAGATGGCTCTGGTTCTTGGCGGCGTGCTCGGCCTGGTCGGGCCAGCTCAGGCTCAAGTGAACTCGACCGACCTGAAGTGGGGTCCCGCGCCGCCTGTGTTCCCGGCGGGCGCCCAGATGGCGGTGCTATCGGGTGATCCCAGCAGCGCGGGGACGTTTGTGATCCGCCTGAAGATGCCGGCGGGCTACAAGATCCCGGCGCACCATCACCCGACGGATGAGTACGTGACGGTCATCGCCGGTGACTTCTCCTTGGGCATGGGCGACAAACTCGACGCGGCCAAGAGCGCGGATCTCGCGGCCGGTGGATTCGCCAAGGCGCCGGCTCAGATGAACCACTTCGCCTGGACCAAGAGCGGGACGGTTGTGCAGGTCTCCGCTGACGGCCCATTCGCCATGACCTACGTGAACCCTGCCGACGATCCGACCCACCACTAGAGCAACCCCCCGTTCAGACGGAACCGTCTGAACGGCGATGATTTCCTCTAGATTCAAAAGCGTAGAGCCTGATTTACCGTTTGCGTCTGTCCCGTGA
>DATHPX010000203.1:0-3233 GCA_035483335.1 Caulobacteraceae bacterium
TTCGCCTTTGCGATCGTGCGGCGTTCGGCCTACGTGAGATCCCACCCCTTCGACCCTGACCGTTAGAAACGACCCATGCCCGGACTGCTCGAAGACAAGGACCGCATCTTCACCAACCTGCACGGCTTCCACGACTGGAGGCTGGAAGGCGCCAGGCAGCGCGGGGTGTGGAACGGGACCACCGAGATGCTGCGCCAGACGCCGGAATGGATCTGCGACCAGATCAAGGCGTCGGGCCTGCGCGGCCGCGGCGGAGCGGGCTTCGCCACGGGCGTGAAGTGGACCTTCATGCCCAAGCAGGAGAGCGAGCGGCCGCACTACCTGGTCGTCAACGCCGACGAGTCGGAACCCGGAACCTGCAAGGACCGGGAGATCATGCGCAACGATCCCCATCGCCTGATCGAGGGGTGCCTGCTGGCCTGCTACGCCATGCGCGCGCACGACTGCATCATCTACATCCGCGGCGAGTACGTCCTGGAGCGCGAGCGGCTCGAGGCGGCTCTGGCGGAAGCGACGCAGGCCAAGCTAGTTGGCAAGGGCGCCGTCCACGGCTGGGACTGCTACATCCGAGTCACCCACGGCGCTGGCGCCTACATCTGCGGCGACGAGATGGCGCTGCTGGAGAGTCTCGAGGGCAAGAAGGGCCAGCCGCGCCTCAAGCCGCCGTTTCCGGCTGGTTCGGGCGTCTATGGCTGCCCCACGACGGTGAACAACGTCGAGTCGATCGCTGTCACGCCGGAGATTCTGCGCCGCGGCGCGGACTGGTTCGCCAGCTTCGGCCGCCCTAAGAATCAGGGCACCAAGCTGATGAGCGCCTCGGGCCACGTGAACACGCCATGCGTGGTCGAGGAGGCGATGAGCATCCCCATGCGCCAGCTGATCGAGACCCACTTCGGCGGCATCCGAGGCGGCTGGGGGAATCTGAAGGCGATCATCCCTGGCGGCTCGTCCGTCCGCATGATCCCGGCCGAGCAGTGCGAAGAAGCGCTGATGGACTTCGACGATCTCGCTGGGCGCAAGTCGGGCCTTGGCACCGCCGGCATGATCGTGATGGACAAGTCCACCGACATCGTCGCGGCGATCACGCGCCTCGCCTACTTCTACAAGCACGAGAGCTGCGGCCAGTGCACCCCGTGCCGGGAAGGAACCGGCTGGATGTGGCGGATCATGCAGCGCATGACGACCGGCGAAGCCGACCCAAAGGAGATCGACATGCTCCTCGACGTCGCCAGCCAGGTGGAAGGCCACACGATCTGCGGCCTGGGCGATGCGGCGGCCTGGCCGATCCAGGGACTGTTCCTGCATTTCCGCGGCGAGATCGAGGAGCGGATCGCGAACTACCGCATCCGCCGGGCAAACGTGCCCGGGGCGAAGCTGCTCGCGGCGGAGTAACCGTTCGGGCGCCCAACCTTTGGGTGCGCCGGCGTCCCGCCGGCTCTTTCCTTCTTGGTCCGACTAGAGGCTTAGGAAAGAGGAAGAGCCGGCGGGACGCCGGCGCACCAAGGGGGAAGGGCCATGATCGACATCAACGGCATCGCCCACGTCCAGCTCAGCGTGAGCGACTTTGGCGCCAGCCGGGATTTCTACCGCTGGCTGCTGCACGAGATGTTTGGGATGACCGTCCAGTACGACTCGGAACGTAGTTTTTACTGCATCGGCGGGCGCACGGGCGTGCTGATCACGCCGGCTGATTCTGATCTGTCGGCGGACGGGTTCAACCAGAGGCGCGTGGGCCTGCATCACTTCTGCTTTCGCCTTCGCTCGGCGGCCGATGTGGACGCGCTGCACGCCGCCCTCCAGGCGCGGGGCGGGGTGAACATCGTCCATGCGCCGAGACAGGACGCCTGGGCGCCCGGCTACTACTCGATCCTGTTCGAGGATCCCGACGGGATCCGCCTCGAAGCGAACTTCGTGCCGGGGCGGGGCAATCTCGACGTTATCGGAGACGGGCCGCCGCTCGATGCCCGCGATTTCGGGCGGTAGCGGGTTATTGCGGAGCGCGGACGTCCTCGTCCGCTCTTCTGTTTTCGCCAGCGCCTCGGGCGGACGGGGACGTCCGCGCTCCGTGCTCGGCTTGCACACATGTTCGTGGTATGTTCCCATAGGGAATGGCGCAGGAAACACCGGATCGCACGCACACGGGCTGGCGGCAGCGAGGGTACCTCCCGCACTATGACGCTCCGTGGGAAGTCCAGCACATCGTGTTCCGGTTGGCGGATTCCTTGCCGGTCGGGATTTTGTCGAGATTGGAAGCCGCGCCTCCGGAGGACAGATGGGCGGCGGCAGAGGACATCCTTGATCGAGGGGCAGGCTCGCGGGCACTCGCCGATCCAAGGCTCGCGCGGATGGTCATGCACTCCCTGCTGTACTTCGACGGACAGCGCTACGACCTGATCGCGTGGTGCGTGATGCCAACGCACGTTCATGTGCTCATTCAACAACGCCAAGGTTGGCCGCTCGCCGGCGTCGTACAGGGCTGGAAGACGTTCACTGCCCGTTCGGCGAACCGCATTCTTGGCCGCGAGGGCCGATTCTGGTCACCTGACTACTTCGATCGTGCGACGAAATCCGAGGCGCAGACCGAACGGGCATCGGTCTACATCGAAAATAACCCCGTCGCCGCCGGCCTGTGTACGAAACCGGCGGACTGGCCGTGGAGCAGCGCCGCCTTCCGGAAAGCGGACGGCCTCGTCCGCCCGAGATGCGGTTGGAAAGAGACGCAGGAGCGGACGAGGACGTCCGCGCTCCGGGGAACGCAACTGTAGGAGTCGTCCGCCCTCGGCGGTATCGTCTGCGCCGTGCGTTTCGACGACCGTTTCATCGACGAGCTGAAGTCTCGCCTGCGCCTGTCCGACGTGATCGGGCGCACGGTGAAACTGCGCCGGCAGGGGCGCGAGTTCGTCGGTCTCTCGCCCTTCAACAAGGAGCGGAGCCCGAGCTTCTTCGTCAATGACGACAAGGGGTTCTTCCACGACTTTTCGTCGGGCAAGCATGGGGATCTCATCAGCTTTCTGCAGGAAACCGAGCGGCTGAGCTTCGCCGAGGCGGTCGAACGACTCGCGGCGGAAGCCGGTCTGCCGCTGCCCGAACCCACGCCGGAGGCGGAGGCGAAGGGGCGCCGGCGTCAGGGACTCACCGACTGGCTCGAATCGGCCGCGGCCTGGTTTGAAGCGGAACTTCGCAGGCCGGGCGGCCGGACCGCACGCGAATATCTCGAACGTCGGGGCTTGCCC
>DATHPX010000204.1:0-17694 GCA_035483335.1 Caulobacteraceae bacterium
GCAGATGGCGGCCTACATGCGCGCGCTCATGCGCTTTGCAAGGGGTCAGGGAGCGCCGGTCCTGACGGACTCTTCCGCACGACGGTTCGTTACGTCGGTCACCGCGGCGAGCGAGTTCGGTCCAGGCTCCCAGTACGCATTGGGCGTGGCGGTGCAGCCGGTGGACGGCTCAGCCTGCCTGCACCACACCGGCGGCATGATGGCTTACGCCTCGTCGTTTCATGCCGATCCCACAGCGGGCGTCGCATGCTTCGCCAGCGTGAACGCCATGCTGGACGATGAGCTCTATCGGCCCCGGCAGGTGACGCGCTACGCCATCCAGCTGATGCGCGCCGCCCGCACCGGGGCGCCCCTGCCGGCGCCGCCGGACGCGATGGCCCCCTGGAGGGTCAAGGATCCGGCCGGCTGTTCAGGTGCGTTCGTCGGCCCCAACGGCGCTTTGACCCTCGCTCCGGAGGATGCGGGCCTGACCCTGACCTTTCAAGGCCGCTCGGCTCGCGCCTTCCAGCGCGGCGCTGACCGGCTCGTGACAGATCATCCGGATCTGGGCGCCCATGGGCTGGACGCCGTGCGGGAAGGCGGGCGCATCGTGGGCTGGTGGTGGGGCGAGACGCTGTTCGGACGGGATTCCGCCGTGCGCCCGCCTGAGGCGCCTGCCCCGCTGCGGGCGCTTTCCGGGGGTTACGTCAGTCGCGACCCATGGGTCGGCCGCGCCGTGGTGCTGGCCCGGGGCGAGACGCTCGTTCTGGAAGGCGCCGGGCCGCTGACCCAGCGCACGGGGTACTGGGCGCGGGGGAGCGATCCGGGCGGCCTCGAGCGGTACCGCTTCGAGGCATGGATGGACGGTCGACCCCAGCGGCTGAACGCCTCGGGGGTCGATCTGCTGCGGCTCACTCTCTGAGCGGTGCTAGATCTGGCGCGCCCGCCCGGCCCAGTATGGCGCGCGCACCTTCCCGCGCTGGATCTTGCCGGCGGGGCTGCGCGGGAGCTCATCGACGAACTCGATCGTGCGCGGCGTCTTGAAGCTTGCCAGGCGCTCGCGGGCGAAGGCGAGGATCTCCTTGCCAAGGTCCTGCGAGGGCTGATGGCCCGGATGCAGGGTCACAACCACCTTCACCTCCTCGCCCCACTCCTCATTGGGGACGCCGATGGCGCAGCTGTCTTCGACGGCCGGGTGCTTGATGATCTCGTTGTCGATCTCCTGCGGATAGATGTTCACTCCGCCTGAGATGATGCATTCAGCGGTCCGCCCGGTGAGGAAGAGATAGTCGTCGTCGTCGAGGTAGCCGACGTCGCCCAGCGTGAAATAACCGCCTCGGTGCGCCGAGGCGGTCTTCTTCGGGTCCTTGAAATATTCGAACGGTGCGACCGGCGACACCTTGAAATAGATGGTCCCCGAGCGATTCCGTTCGGTGATCTCCTCGCCCTCGTCGCTATAGAGCTTGATCGCGTCAGGCGTCGGCAGCTTGCCGACGGTGCCCGGCTTGGTCAGCCATTCCTCGGTGGTCGTGACGAAGCCCGCGCCGCCTTCCGACCCGGCGTAGTACTCGTGGATGATCGGGCCAACCCACTCGATCATCGCCTTCTTCACCTCGGGCGGGCAGGGCGCCGCACCGTGGATGATGTAGCGCAGGGAGGAGATGTCGTGCCTGGCCTTCACGTCCGCCGGCACCGCCAGCAGGCGCTGGAACATAATCGGGACCAGGTGCATGCGCGTGACGCGGTGGCGCTCGATGTTCGCCAGCACGCTCTCGCTGTCCCAGCGGTCCATGAACACCAGCGGATTGCCCTGGCTCATGGCCGATCGGACGTCGAAGGCGAGCGGCGCGGCGTGATAGGCGGGGCCGACGCACATCTGCACGTCGTCCGGCGCGCCCGGCCCGGGCACGAGCACGGCCGCAGCCTTGCGGTGCACGCCTTTGGGCCGACCGGTTGTGCCCGAGGTATAGAGCATGGCTCCGCCCAGGACCGGATCGTCGATGTCGTCTCCGGCGAAGGCCGCGATCGAACTGGCGTAGGGAATGAACCCCTCGGCGTCGGTCCCGATCGAAATGCGCACGCGCACCTCCGGCGCCTTGGCCGACAGGCCCGCCGGGTAACGCGTCTCCGCGAAGAGCGCCTTCGCCTCGCAGTCGTTGATAATGTATTCGACCTCTTCGGCGTTCAGGTGCCAGTTCACCGGCGTGAAGCGGAAGCCGCCGCGCTGCGCGGCGAGGAGGACTTCCACGAATTCGCCGCGGTTGCTGCAGAGCAGGGCGACGGAGTCGCCGGCTTGCAGACCCTGCGAGCGCAGTAGCCGGACGATGCGGTTGGCGTTGGCGTTGACCTGGCCGAACGTCCTCTGGCCGATCGGATCGATGACCGCGATCCCGTCGGGCTTCAGTTCGGCCCAGATGCTCGCGGTCATGCCTACGTGGGCGGCGGCCGTCAGGCGCTCCATCAGATCGACCATTTCTTCTCCCTGTGACGTTTTTTTCGTTCAACCGGTTCCGATTCTTCGGCCCGAGCGCCGTTCGTCAATCGCCCTGGCGGAACAATCCGCCTCCGGCGGCCATGGCGTCCCGCACGCTCTCGGGCGAGGCCGTCGCCTGCAGGTCGAAGTCCCGCAACTCGGGCGGCACGTACCAGTGGAGACGATCGTCGTGGTAGGCGCTCCAGACGGCTTCGGCGACCGATCGGGCGGGCATCAGCCGCCACATACCCTCGGTCGGCGCTCCGACCTTGGCGGCCTCGGGGAGGATCGGCGTGTCGATCAATCCGGGGAGGGTGTCGGCGACGCGCACGCCCCTGGACTTCAGTTCCACCGACAGCGCCTCGGTGAAGCCCTTCACTGCGTGCTTGGTCGCCGAATAGACAGCGATGTTGGCCATGCCGAACGTCGCCGAAGAGGACGAGGTGGAAAAGCACAGCGATCCTGGCGTGGCCGTCAGCAGCGGTATCGCCATTTGCACGCCGCTCAGGACTGCGACGAGGTTCACCTCGATGACCGCCCGCACGTCTTCCCAGGACATGTCGGCGAAGGGACCGCCGCGCCCGATGCCGGCGTTGTTGAAGAGGATGTCCATCTTCCCGCCGGTCGCATTGGCGAAGGCGTCGATCGCGGCGCGATAGGCGTTGCGATCGGTCACATCGAGGCGGCGGAAGAGGCCGTTCTCGGCTCCCAACTCGGCCTCCAGGCTATCGAGGAGATCCTGTTGGACGTCGAAGGCCCCGATGAACCACCCCTCGGCGGCGAACAGCCGCGCGGTCTCCCGGCCCATCCCCGAGGCTGCGCCGGTGATGAAGATCGCCTTGCGTCCGTTCGCCCGAGCCAACGCCGCCTCCCCTTGGTTTCAAACGCCTGTTTAGGATGCGCCAGCCAAGGGCGGAAGGTGGTTTTCGCACCCTCCCCATGAAGGGGAGGGACAGCTCAGCTACGCGCCGTAGAGCGCCATCACGTCCCGTCGCAGCGCCGCCTGGCTGTCGGGCCGCGAGTAGAACATGTGGCCGCCGGGATAGACCTTTACCTGCAGCCTTCTGGGATCTCCCATCGGCGGGATCTGCGAGACCACCAGTTCCGATCCGAAGTAGGGGCACGACAGGTCGTCATAGCCGTGGACGATCAGCGCCTTCATCTTCGGATCGACCGCCAGGGCCTGGCGCAGATCGGAGGCGCTTTCGATCGAGGTGAACCAGTTCTTCTCCCAGTGCTGGTTCACGGCGGGATTGAGCGCCTCATAGTGGGCGTCGACCTTCCAGCCGACCTGCCGGGTCACGAAGTCGACCATCGCCGAGGTGGTCGGGGCGAGGATGGCTTCGAGGATGGGATCGCCCGTGCGTTGCGTCGGCGACCAGGGAAAGGGGTCGTAGGCGGTGACGTTGGAGTCGTACCAGGAGCCGAGCTTGCCCTGGGTGCGATAGAGCTCGCGCAGGAACCAGCGGCTGTCGATGCGGCCGCCCACCTCTCGCACCGACGCCTCCGGCAGGCCGGTATAGGCCGTCACCCGCTTGACGATGCGATCCACGGCCGCCGGATCCTCGCGACCCCGCAGCAGGTCGGTCACGAACTCGGTTCGCGCATAGGCCTCGACGTCGGCCATCTGGGCCGGGGTCAGGGCCTTGCCTTCCCTCTCGTAGTTGGCGGCGGCCATCGAGGGCAGGGTTATGACCCAGGACAGCGGAGAGGTGTCGGGGTCGACGCCGTTTCGCCCGTCCAGGGCCGGCGAGACCATGACCACCCCGTTGACGCCGACGCCTTCGGTCGTCTGCAGCCGATGGGCGATAGCGGGAGCGCGATAGCCTCCGTAGCTCTCGCCGACGACGTATTTGGGCGAGGCCATCCGCCCGTTCTTCTGCAGCCAGTCGTAGACGACCCGCGAAAGGTAGGCGAGGTCGCCGTCGACGGTGAAGAAACGCTTGTCAGTCTCGTCCTGCTTGAGCAGCGAGCGCGAATAGCCCGTTCCAACCGGGTCGATGAAGACGAGGTCGGTGAAGTCGAGCCAGGTTCCCGGGTTGTCCCTGAGAACGGCGGGGTCGGAAGGGCTGTCGCCCTCCGCGCCGAACTGCACGCGCTTGGGCCCGATCGCGCCGAGGTTGAGGTAGACCGAGGCGGCCCCGGGTCCGCCGTTGAAGGCGAAGGTGACCGGGCGGTGGGCGTCGTGCGGGCCGTCGAGGACGTAGGCGGTGTACACGACCTCGGCGATCTTCTTGCCGTCGTTATCCCTGACGGCGATCGAGCCGACGGTGGCCGTGTAGGTCAGGGTCCGTCCGTTCAGGACGATGCTCTGCTTGACCGAAGCGTCGGCGGGGAAGGGGGGCAGGTCCGGCCGGTCAGACTTGGAAGTCGCGGCGGCGGGCGCGTCGGGTTTGGCGTCCTGGGCGGCTGCAGACGTGGCGATGGACGTCAGGGCGATCAGCGCCAGCCCGATCGCTGGGCGGCGCACGAAGTTCAGGTTCAAGGTGTCATCCCCGACGAAGGCTGCGGTCGAGCGTCTAGGCCATCTGCCCTGGGACCGCAAAGCCGGACTGTCCGATTGTGGCTAGATCTCGAGCGGCCTGTTCGAGAACACCTGGGCGTGGGGGTCCGTATCGGGGAAGTGAGCTTTCAGGGCTTCGCCGCAGATGTCGATCGCCTCGACGATTCCCGACGTCGGATCGTGGCCGCCCTTCATTGCCTGGCCGATGGCGGCGACGGCCTTGTTCCACACCGGATCGCCGACCCTGTCGTGGATTTTCTTGTCCGCCAGGATCTGCACCTGATGGTCTTCCAGGGCGACGAAGATCAGGACGCCCGTCTGGCTGCCTTCGGCGTGGCCCGCGATCGAGGCGAACTGCTGGTGGGCGCTTCGCTCGACCCGATGGCGCTTGAGCGGGCTCGGCGTGACTGCGCGACGGACGGCCGGAATCTCGAGGATCAGGAAGACGAGGATGAAGAGCAGGGCCTGCGCCGCCGCGTAGATGCCAAGTCCCAGTGAGAACTCGCTCTCCAGGGCGCCGGCCTGTGCGGCCATCCACACGCCCGCGTCCGAGATCGCCGCCAGCGGGCGCAGGCCGAGCGCCAGGGCCAGGGGCGGGATGACCAGGGCCGCGAGCGCCGCATAGGCGATGGCCACCTCGGGATAGTGGGAGACCTCGCCAGCCAGGACGCAGACGATCTCGCCGGACGTCCCCTCCTCGGCCTTGCTCACGGCCTCCGCGATGCGGTCCCGGTCGATCGCGTTCAGCATGTCACCAGCTCCCCGAGGCGCCGCCGCCGCCGCCCGATCCTCCGCCGCCGGAGAATCCGCCGCCGCCGCCCCAGCCGCCTCCGCCTCCCCAACCGTCGTCCCGACCGCCCCAGCCCCGCGCGGAGCCGAGGAACATCATCGGCAGGATCCAGCCCATGCCTCCTCCGCCGCGCCCGCGGCGGAACATCCCCGAGAAGATGAAGAAAAGCAGGATCAAGGGGATCACGCCAGCGAGGGCGCTGCCGTGATGATGGACGTGGGTCCGGCCGGCCTCCGCAGCCGCCACGCGTTGTTCGGCGGTCGAGGGATCTGCGCTGAGTTGGTCAATCACGGCGTCCGTTCCGGCCACGATCCCACCTGGGATGTCGCCGGTCCTGAAGCGCGGCAGCACCTTCTCCTGCAGGATGATGCTCGACAGGGCGTCGGTGAGGATGGGCTCGAGCCCATAGCCCACTTCGATCCGCACCTTGTGCTCGCTGGGCACGATGATGAAAATCGCGCCGTTGTTCAGGTTCTTCTGGCCGATCCCCCAATGGCGCAGGAGCTGGTAGCCGTAGTCGTCGATCTCATAGCCCTGCAGTGAGGGCAGGGTGACCACCACCAGCTGGCGGCTCGTCTTCTGCTCAAGATCCGCCAGTTTCTGGGCCAGCTGCGCCTGGACGTCCGGCGGAAGCACATGGGCGTCGTCGACCACGCGTCCGGTCAGTTCGGGGAACTTCGGCGCCGACTGGGCGAGGACCGCCGGCGCGGCGAGCAGGCACAGGAGCAGACTCAGCAGGCCCGCAAGTCGGCTCATGGCTTGGCCGGGGCAGGGCTGGGCGGGGGCGAGCCGGGCGCCGCGCCCGGGGCGGTCGTGTCGAAACTCACGGTCGGGGCGCTTTGGGCAGTCGCGGTGGCGGTGAACAGGGGCATTGGCTTGGAGCTCGAGTACAGGGTGGCCGCCCAGAAGCTGGTCGGGACCACCCGCAGGGTCGTGTTGAAGTCCTGGACGGCGGCGTTGTAGTCGCGCCGCGAGATGGCGATGCGGTTCTCGGTGCCTTCCAGTTGCGACTGGAGAGCCAGGAAGTTCTCGTTGGATTTGAGGTCAGGGTATCGCTCGTTGGCAACCAGAAGACGGCTGAGCGCGCCACCCAGGCGATCCTGAGCCTGCGCAAACCGATCGAGGTCCGCCTGGCTCGACGGAGGCGCCGACGGATCCAGCCGGATCTGGGTCGCGCTGGCGCGGGCCTGGGTCACTTCGTCCAGGACGGTCCGTTCCTGGGTCGCGTAGCCCTTCACGGTCGCCACGAGGTTGGGAATCAAGTCGGACCGACGTTGGTAGTTGTTCTGGACGTCGGCCCAGCGCGCCTTGGCCGCCTCTTCCTTGGTGGGGATAGCGTTGATCCCGCAGCCGGCGAGCCCCACGGCGAGCGTCGCGACCAGCGCCAGAAGGCCTGCGCGGCGAAGAGATGGCTTCACGATCTGAACCCCCTGGACGCCGCGATCGACCGCGGCGTCAGTGAATCTAGTGCGCCTGCCGAAGTCCCGCCAGTTACAGCGCCGTCATACTATGGCGCACTCTGGACAGGCCGCGGCCGATAGGCTCGAACGGCCCGATGGACGCCCTCGACACCGCCACCCAGATCGTCGATCGGCTGGAGGCCGAGTACGAGCGGTCCGTCTCGCGGCTCCGCGCGGACCTGAAGGCCTTCCTGTCGGGCCGCGCCGCGCCTGATCCGTCGGCTCGGTCGGACGGCGACTACGCCTATCCGCTGCTTCGGCTGAGCTATGCCGGAGGCGGAACGGCGCCGAGGCTCTCGCGGTCCTTCGCCCGCTTCAGCCACGCTGGCTCCTACGCCGTGACCATCACGCGCCCCGCCCTGTTCCGCGACTACCTGATCGACCAGCTGACCCTGCTGCTGACGGACTTCGATGTGCGCGTGGCGGTCGCCCGCTCGCAGCAGGAGATCCCGTTCGCCTACGTTCTCGACGAGAGCCTGGATCTTGCCGGCGCGGACGTGGAGGCCGCGGAACTCGCCCGCAGTTTTCCCTCTACCGAGTTGGCCTCGATCGGCGACGAGATCGCCGACGGCCACTGGCGGCCGGGAGCGGAGGAAGACCGCCCCCTTGCCCTGTTCGACGCCCTGCGGACCGATTTCTCCCTCGCGCGGCTGGCGCACTACACGGGCTCAACCGCCGACCGTGTCCAGCCCTACATCCTGTTCACCAACTACACCCGCTATGTGGACGAGTTCGTCCGTTGGGGCCTGGATCGGCTCAACGACCCCGATGGCCCCTACGATGCTCTTTACTGTCCCGGCGGCGTCGTCATCCGACGCGGGACGCAGGACCCTGCGACCCAGGCCGACGCCAGTCCCTGGCGCAAGTTCCAGATGCCTGGCTACCACCTCGCCGCGCCGGGTCGGCGAGGGATCAGCCTGATCAACATCGGGGTGGGCCCGTCCAACGCCAAGACGATCACCGACCATCTCGCGGTGCTCCGGCCGGAGGCCTGGCTGATGATCGGGCACTGCGGGGGCCTGCGCGGCAGCCAGGCCATTGGCGACTATGTCCTTGCCCACGCCTATTTGCGAGACGACCACGTGCTGGACGCGGTCCTTCCGCCGGAGATCCCGATCCCGGCCCTGGCCGAAGTGCAGATCGCCCTGCAGTCCGCCGCCGAAAGGGTCACCGGCGAAAGCGGCGCGGACCTCAAGCGCCGCCTGCGCACGGGCACCATCGTCACCACCGACGACCGCAACTGGGAGCTGCGCTATTCGCGAAGCGCCGAGCGGTTCAACCTCTCGCGCGCCGTGGCGATCGACATGGAAAGCGCCACCATCGCCGCCCAGGGCTACCGCTTCCGCACCCCCTACGGGGTTCTCCTTTGCGTCTCCGACAAGCCCCTGCACGGCGAGATCAAGCTGCCCGGCCAGGCCAACGCCTTCTACGAGCGCGCCATTTCCCAGCACCTGCAGATCGGTATCGCCACCATGGACCTGCTGCGCAAGGAAGGGCCCCGCCTCCACTCCCGCAAGCTTCGCAGCTTCGACGAACCGCCGTTCCGGTAGGCGTTGGTCGCGCTGCCTGCTGGTCGCCGGCGACTCAATTGAGATCGGCGGGGCGGGGTCTACACTCTGTCCGAACGAGGGGATGGGGTCATGGTGGATGATGTGGAGGCCGCGATTGCGGCGTCGCCGGACACACCGGCCGGGCGGCAGGCCGCCTGGTGGCTGACGAACCTTCATCGCCAGGGCGAGGGCGCCGGCCTAGCCGACTTCCAGCGCTACGCGCCCGAGCTGGCGGCCCGCTTCCGGCCTGTCGCGACCGACGAGGAATTCCGCGAAGGCGTCCGCGCCAACGCCGCCCGGATCGGACCGCTCAAGAGCATCTCCTTTGTCGAGCAGTCGGAGTTCGCCCTCGAGGCGAGCCTCGCCACGGCCAACGACCGGCGCTGGAAGCTCAGCGTTGAGGTGGAGGCCGCGCCGCCGCACCGGATCACTCGGCTGGAGTGGGAGCGGATCAACGACTTCCAGCTGGATGTGCGCGAGGCGACGCCAGCGGACGGGGCGATCCTTGCGGATGTCGAACGGCGCTGCCCGATCGAGCTCGACGACAGTCGCTACTGGTTCGACCGCGGCGAGGACTATTTCGCCTTCGCGCGGCTGATGGAGGACTGCACGGTCGGCCTGGCGTTCGTGGACGGCGCGCCCGCGGCAGTCACGTGCGGCGCGCGCCACACCGTTCGGATCGGCGGTGAGCCCACGGCGATCGTCACCGTCTCGCACCTGCGCGTTCTGCCTGAGCACCAACGTAAGGGGCTGTGGGGCGCCGCCAACCGGGTGCTCAACAAATATTGGCCCACAGTGGCTGGCTCAAACGCCTTCATCGCCGTCGACAATGCCGGCATGCAGCACGGCTTTCGCAACACGCCCGACAAGTGGCCGACGACGGTGCTGGCCGTGCGCATTTCGACGGCGTCTGCGGCTGGGCCTCCGCGCGGGCGTCCGGCCACGCCTGCCGACGGCGACGAAATCGTCGAACACCTGAACGCCTTCCATGGCGAAGAGGAGATGTTCGTTCCCTACACCGCGCAATCGCTGGCGGCGCGGTTGGAGCGCGCGCCCGATCTCTACGGCTGGGGCAATCTCTGGATGGCCGACGGGGCGGTCGCGGGCGTCTGGCCTGCCGGACGGGCGCGGCGCCTGGTCACCGAGCGCGGGGGAGTGCAGACCTTTTCCGAGCCAGGGGTGATGCTCGACTACGCCTTCGAGCCGGGCTGCGAAGCCGCCTTCAAGGCCCTGGTCCGCGCCTGGTGCGGCCCGCTCGCGGCGCGGGGGATGAACCGCCTCACCATCCTCACCTCGCCGAACTCTCCGGGCGTGGACCTGCTTCGGTCGCTCGCCGACGATGTCGAGGCCTTCAACCACTGGTCGCCGGGGATCCCGCCGCCCGCCGGCGCCGCAGACAAGGGCCTGTACATCGATCCGATCTACTTCTGAGCCGCCTCGGGCGGCTCGGTTCGCCAGTCGACGAGGGTCAGATCGGCGAATGGGCTGGATGGGGCCCCATGAGGTATTCCGCGTCCGTGACCTTCTCCATCCACTCGACGGTCTTGCCGTCGAGCGCCTCCTGGATGGCGATGTGGGTCATGCCCGTGGTCGGAGTGGCGCCGTGCCAGTGCTTCTGGCCAGGGGGACACCAGATTACGTCGCCGGCCTGGATCTCTACGATCGGACCGCCCTCGCACTGGGTCCATCCGCAGCCGGAGGTGACGATCAGGGTCTGACCCAGAGGATGCGTGTGCCAGGCGCTGCGCGCCCCGGGCTCGAAGGTGACGCTCGCGCACGAAACGCGCGCCGGGGTCGGGGCGGTGTTGAGCGGATCGATCCGAACCACACCGGTGAAGTACTCGGCGGAGCCTTTCTGCGAAGGCTGTGATCCGGCGCGCCTCAGAAGCATGGTGGTTCCCTCGCGGCTGGGGTGGACGGCCATCCCTTGCTGCCGATCTTATTCCTGCGGTGGCTCGAAGGGCGCCCTCAGAAGTAGATGCGCCGTTTCATGCGCATCTATGCGTATGAAGTCACACTCATACACACGGAGATGGAACCCGGAGCGCCGGCGCCCTCCCCGGCGTGGTTCCGCAACCGCTCTGTCAGCCGAACCTGGCGCCTCCTCGAAGCCGCGAGGCCGTCGCCGGCGAGGGCGCCGGCGCTCCGGGTGCTCCCGTCCCACGCCGGTCGATGACCCGCTAGGTCGACACGGCTCCGCTCTCCGCCAGGTCGTCGAAGGAGCCGTGGCTGGAGGTGTAGAGGCGGGCGTAGAGGCCGTGGTTGGCCATCAGGGCCTCGTGCGGCCCCTCTTCGATGATGCGGCCATCGCGCAGCACGATGATGCGGTCGGAATCGCGGACAGTGGCGAGGCGGTGGGCGATCACCAGGCAGGTGCGGCCAGCGAAGAGGACGCGCAGGGCCTTCTGGATCGCCTGCTCGGTGAAGCTGTCGATGTTGGCCGTCGCCTCGTCCAGGATCAGGATCTTCGGATCGGCCACCAGGGCGCGGGCGAAGGAGATCAGCTGGCGCTGGCCCACCGACAGGTTGCGTCCGCGCTGGCCGAGTTGGGTCGCATAGCCTTCGGGCAGGCGCATGATGAAGTCGTGGGCCAGCACCGCTTTGGCGGCCGCCACGATGTCCTCGTGGGATGCGCGCGCGGTGTTGTAGCGGATGTTCTCCTCGATCGTGCCGGAGAACAGGAACGGCTCCTGCAGCACCATGCCGACCATGGCGCCCAGCGACTCCTGGGTGACGTCGCGAACATCGTGGCCGCCCACCAGGACGCGCCCTTCCTGGACGTCGTAGAACCGGTGGGTCAGGGCGGTGATGCTGGTCTTGCCCGAGCCGGTGGGTCCGACCAGGGCCACGACCTCGCGCGGCGCCACTTTGAGCGAGATGTCGTGCAGGATCGGCCGCTCCGGATCGTAGCCGAAGGTGACGTGCTCCAGCTCCACCGTCGGCGGCGCGTCGGCCAGGTCGAAGGCGTCCGCCTTGTTGGAAATGGTCACCGGCACGTCGAGCACCTCGAAGATCCGGTGGCCGGCGGCCATGGCCCGCTGCATGACGGTGTACTGCATGGAGAGCAGACGCACCGGCTCGAAGAACCGCTGGACCGACAGGATGAAGGTCACCAGCACGCCGACCTTGAGCGTGGCGCCAACCACCTCCTCGCCGCCCACGACGATGATGAAGGCCATGGCGACGCCCGTCAGCACGTCTACGGTGGGCGTCATGATCTGGGCGATCCACGAGGCGCCGGCCTGGGCCTCGAAGTTGGCGCGGGCCTTCTCCTCGTACAGCTCGAAGTTCATCGCCTCGCGACGCGTCTCCTGCACGGTGCGCACGCCGTTGATGTTCTCGGCCAGGGCGCCATTGGCGATCGAAGAGGCGTCCCGCGCCAGGCGGAAGGTCTTCTTCGAATAGGGAAGCCAGATGGCCCGGACGACGATCAGGGCGGGGATGGTGGCCAGGGTCAGAAGGCCCAGTCGCCAGTTCATCCAGACCAGGACGACCGAATAGCCGGCCAGGGTGGTGAAGTCGCCGAGCGCGCCGGTGGAGCTCTCGAGGAACTCCTGCAGGGCGTTCACGTCGCCCTGCAGGCGCGACATGATCCGACCCACGTGGGTCTTGTCCATGAAGGTCAGGGCGATGTCCTGGAAGTGCAGGAACATCGAGCGCCGGACGTCGAAGATCACCTTCTGCGCCAGGCGCGAAGTCATCCACTGGTCGCAGAAGCTCGAGCAGGCGTTCACCGCCACGATGGCGGCGAAGGTGATGACCAGGCTCTCGAGCCGATCCGGCCGATGGGCCACGCCCGCGCTCACAACCCGGCCGATGATCCAGGGCAGTCCGACGCTGGTCAGGGCGGAGATCAGCACTGCGACCTGCGCGCCGATCAGCAGGGTCCGGTGCGGCTTCAGATAGGCGAAGAAGCGCTGAATGATCCGCGGGTCGAACGAGGCGAAGATTTCCTCGGCGTCGGCCGAGCCGAGGTTGGCGTTGCGCCTGCGCGGCGGGGGTGCGGGTGCGTCGAAGTCGGCGGCGATGTCGCTCATGCCTGGGCCGCCTCCAGCTTGCGACGCATGCGGGCGTCGGCGATCGAGAGGCCCTGTTCCGCGCGCGTCTGAAGGGCGAAGAGGTCAGCATATTCGCCTCCCAGCGCCAGCAGCTCGGCGTGGGTCCCGCGCTCGACGATCCGCCCTTCCTCCAGGACGATGATCTCGTCGGCGTGCAGCAGGGACGACAGGCGGTGGGCGATGATGATCGTCGCCTTGGCGGCGGTCGCCTCGGCTAGGGCGTCGCGCACCTTCTTCTCCGTCACCGCGTCGATGGCCGCGGTGGAGTCGTCGAAGATCATCACGCCGGGGCCGGGCACGACGCCGCGGGCGATCGACATCCGCTGGCGCTGGCCGCCACTCAGCGCCACGCCCCGTTCGCCGACCCGGGTCTCGTAGGCCCCGGGGAGCGCGGCGATGTACTCGTGGATCTGAGCCGTCCGGGCCGCGCCGACGATCCTCTGCTCTTCGGCCCAGGGATCGGCGTAGGCGACGTTGTTGGTCACCGTGGAGTCGAACAGGAAGGCCTCCTGCTGGACGAGGCCAACATAGGTGCGAAGGGAGGCCAGGGTCACCTCGCGCACATCCTGGCCGTCGATGCTGATGCGCCCGGCGGAGACGTCGTAAAAGCGCGGGATCAGGTTGGCGATGGTCGATTTGCCCGAGCCGGGTGGGCCGACGATGCCCAGGGCCTTGCCGGCCTTCACCTCGAAGCTGATGTCTTTGAGCACCAGTGGGCCGCCTTCATAGGCGAAGTCCACGTGCTCGAAGCGCAGGGCGCCCTTGGTGATCTCGAGGGCACGGGCGCCCGGGGCGTCGGTCACCGCCTCGGGCAGGTCGAGGATCTCGAACAGCCGTCCGCCCGAAGTCGTCGCCCGCGCCGCGGCGGCGAAGATCATCGCGATCTGCCGGATCGGGCTCTGCAGCAAAGTCATGTAGGTGAGGAACTCGGTGAGCCGTCCGGCGGTCATCTGGCCAGCGGCGACCTTGTGGCCGCCATACCAGAGCAGGCCGCCCATGGAGGCGTAGAAGCTCAGCTGCATGATGCTCACCGCGCGGAAGCGAAGGACGATCCGCCTGTACGAGAAGGCCAGGGCCGCATTGGCCGCCTTGTCGAACTTGCCCATCTCGTAGGCCTTCGCCGCGAAAGAGCGCACCACGCGGATCCCCTGGAGGTTCTCCTCCATGGTCAGGGTCAGGGCGCTCATCAGCTTCTGGACCTGCAACCAGGTGACGCGCAGCATGAAGCCCATGCGGGCCAGGGCCACGCCGGCGATGGGCGTGAAGGCCAGGCCGATCACCGCCATCGTCGGGTCGGTGGAGACCATCAGTCCCGCCGCGGTCCCCAGCAGAATGACCAGCGTGAGGCAGGTCATCATCCCGCCGGAGATGAACGAACGGGCGCCCTCCATGTCGAGCATTCCGCGGGTGATGAGGTCGCCGGAATGGATCTTGTCATGGAAGCCGAACGAGAGCCGCTGCAGCTTCTGGAAGAACTCCAGCCGATAGGCGTACGCCACCTTCTGGCTCACCCATTCGGCGTTGTAGTTGGTGATGGCGGTGAACGCCCCCCGAGCGGCCGTCGCGGCGATCGTCAGCAGGGCGGTCATCATCAGGGCGTCGCGCGAGCCCGCCAGATCTCGCTGGACGATCTGGACGGCGTGACCGAGCAGGCGAGGGAGCGTCAGCCCCGCCAGGGCGGCGCCAAGGGAAGTGAAGAAGGCCAGGGCCACCCGCCAGGGCGCCTGCTCGAAGGCCTTGCCGACAATGCGCCGCAGGACCCGCGGCATCGCCTTCACGTCGACCACTTGGTCGACTTGAGCGAATCCTCCGGCAGACCCGCTCCTTGAATCGGACATCGGGATAATCGCTTTGTATCAAACGTCTGTTTAAGCTGCATTCTGGACCGCCGGACGCCGATTGGCTAGTCCCGCAATGCCATTAATGTTCATGCTTTGTTTTCATTTCCGTTCGCGCTAGGTTCAGGGGTCAACGCCAAGAGGAGGCGGTCATGAGCGACGAACTGGTGTTCTACACGAACCCCCAGTCACGGGGGCGCATCGCGCGCTGGATGCTCGAGGAGGTGGGCAAGCCTTACCGGACCGAAGTCCTGGAATATGGGACCACGATGAAGGCGCCGGCCTATCTGGCGGTCAATCCGATGGGGAAGGTGCCGGCTATCCGGCACGGCGACACCGTGGTGACCGAGGGCGCCGCGATCTGCGCCTATCTCGCCGACGCCTTTCCGGAAGCGGGCCTGGCGCCGGCCCACGGCTCGAAGGATCGGGGCTGCTATTACCGCTGGCTGTTTTTCGCTGCAGGGCCCGTGGAAATGGCCTCGATCAACGGCGCCCTCGGGTTCGTCGTGCCGCCGGACCGCGAGCGGATGGCCGGCTACGGCAATCTCGCCCATGTGGTCGATGCGCTCGAGGGCGCCGTGAAGGGCCGTCACTATATCGCCGGCGACCGTTTCTCGGCGGCCGACGTCTATGTCGGCGCCCAGATGGGCTGGGGCATGCAGTTCGGCTGGCTGGAGAAACGCCCGGCGTTCGTCGATTATTTCGAGCGGCTCAACGCTCGCCCCGCCGCAATCCGCGCCCGCGAGATCGACGACGCACTGGTTCCAGCGCCGGCGGCTGCTTCCTGAGCCTGCCGACCCGCCTCGCCTTGAGTCGCGAGGCGGGTCGGACCATCTTCCGCCCCGTTCAAAGCGGAGAGCACGTCGCGTGAGAGACGGGTCGATCGAAGAGACGCCGATCCTGTCGATCCGCGGCGTCTCCAAGACCTACAAATCGGGTTTCCGGGCCCTCGAACCCGTCGACCTCGACATCCGGCGCGGAGAGATCTTCGCCCTGCTCGGCCCCAACGGCGCAGGCAAGACCACCCTCATCAGCATCGTCTGCGGCCTCGTCCGCGCCACCAGCGGAACCGTGTCGGTCGCCGGCCACGACAACGTCCACGACTATCGCGCCGCTCGCGGCTTGATCGGCCTTGCGCCACAGGAGCTGACCACCGACGCCTTCGAGAGCGTCTGGGCGACCGTCAACTTCAGTCGAGGGCTGTTCGGCAAGCGCAAGGATCACGCCTTCCTCCAGCGTCTGCTGGAGGATCTCTCCCTCTGGGACAAGAAGGACAGCCCGATCATGGCGCTCTCCGGCGGGATGAAGCGCCGGGTGATGATCGCCAAGGCCTTGGCCCATGAGCCCCGCATTCTCTTCCTCGACGAGCCGACAGCGGGCGTCGACGTCGAGCTTCGCCGCGACATGTGGGCGCTTGTCCGCAGGCTGCGCGATCAGGGCGTCACCATCATCCTGACGACCCACTATCTCGACGAGGCGGAGGAGATGGCCGACCGCGTCGGGGTGATCAGCAAGGGCCGCCTGATCCTGGTGGAGGATAAGACGGCCCTGATGGTGAAGATGGGCCGCCGCCAGCTCACCCTGCACTTGCAGACGCCGCTCGAACGCCTGCCCGCCGGCCTCGAGGGCTATCCCCTCGAGTTGACCGACGATGGCAATCAGCTCGTCTACACTTTCGACGCGGCCTCGGAGGCCACGGGGATCGCCACCCTGATGCGCCGGCTGGGCGAGGCGGGCGTCGACTACAAGGATATCCAGACCAGCCAGAGCTCGCTGGAAGACATCTTTGTCGGGCTGGTGGGAGGCAAGCGATGAAGATCCCCGCCTTGGCCCTGGCGGCGCTGCTGCTCAGTCAGAGCGGAGCGTGGGCCGACGACTTTCACGTCGGCGAGGCGTCGCGCACGATCACACCGGCCCGGACGCGCGACTGGCGCGGCTCCCAGACCCACGCCCTCGTCGCCCGGATCTGGTTCCCGGTCGATGCGGACGCGCCGGAGCGACCCCGCCCGATCGGGGACTCGGGACATGAGATCTTCGTCGGGGCTCCCGTCGCGCAAGGTGCGCTAGATGGCTCTCACAGGCGCTATCCGCTGCTGTTGCTCTCTCATGGCACGGGCGGGACCGCCGATACCCTCGACTGGCTCGCCGCCGGCCTGGCCCGGGCCGGCTACATCGTCATTGGCGTCAACCACCCGGGCAACAATGCCGCGGAGCCGCACACGCCGGAGGGATTCCTCCTGTGGTGGGAGCGGGCGGCGGATCTCTCGGACGCGCTTGACGCGATCCTGGCGGACGCGCAGTTCGCCGACCGCATCGATCGCGACCGGATCGGCGCGGTCGGCTTCTCCCTGGGCGGCTACACGGTCCTGGAGATCGCCGGCGCGCGCACCAAGCCGGGCGCCCTCCAGGCCTTCTGCGCCTCGCCCCAGGCGGACGCCGTATGCCACCCGCCGGAAATGGCCGGCCTGAACACCGCCGCGGTGACGGTCACCCCAAGCCCTGAAACACAGGCGTCCCTCGCGCGCGCCGGCCAAAGCTATCGGGATCCTCGGGTGAAGGCGGTCTTCGCCATCGCCCCGGCCCTGGGCGAGGCCTTCGCTGCGGACTCCTTCGCCGATGTCCACATCCCCGTCGCCTTGCTGGCTGGCGCCCAGGACCAGGCCGCGCCGGTGGCGACGAACATCCTGCGTATTGCCGGCTTCATCCCGGCGGCGCAGGTCACCCTCATCCCGGGCGCGGGGCACTACACTTTCCTGGACGTCTGCACGCCGGCGGGCGCGACCGTCTTGCCGCAGCTGTGCGGGGATGGCCCGGGGGTCGACCGCGCCGCTGTTCACGCCCAGGCCGTGGAGACGGCGCGGGCATTCTTCGACCGCGAACTTCCCCCACGAGGCCCGTCATGAACCTGCTCGGCGTGCGGGCGATCTACTGGTTCGAGCTCTCGCGCTGGTTCCGCACGCTCACCCAGAGCCTGGCGGCGCCGGTGATCTCGACCTCACTCTATTTCGTGGTGTTCGGCTCGGCGATCGGCTCGCGCATCACC
>DATHPX010000205.1:0-5859 GCA_035483335.1 Caulobacteraceae bacterium
AAATCCGGCGCCGGGCAGGGCTGCCACGGCCGCGTCGAGCAGATCCCGAGACGAGCCGAACTCGCCTGGCAGGTTCGAGCCTAAGGCGATGACGCCGATTTCTTCGAGTGACGCTTTACGCGTAGTGTTCAAGGGACGACCGTGACTTTCTATCCTACCGATCGCCTGGCCCTCTTCATTGACGGGCCCAACCTTCACGCTGCGGCCAAGGCGCTCGGCTTCGACATCGATTTCAAGCGGCTGCTCGAGGAGTTCCGCAAACGCGGCCTGCTCACGCGCGCCTACTATTACACCACGCTGGTCGAGGATCAGGAGTATTCGCCGATCCGGCCGCTCGTCGACTGGCTCGACTACAACGGATTCTCCCTGGTGACCAAACCGGCCAAGGAATATGTCGATCGCGAGGGCCGCAAGCGTTGGCGCGGCGACATGCACATCGAGCTGGCTGTCGACATGATGGAGTTGGCTCCGCGGCTCGACCACGCAGTCCTGTTCTCCGGGGACAGCGATTTCGTCCCCGCGGTCGCCGCGATTCAGCGCAGGGGCGTCCGCGCCACCGTGGTCTCGACGATCAAGTCTCAGCCGCCCATGGCCGGGGACGAGCTGCGCCGTCAAGCGGACTCCTTCGTCGATCTGGCGGACCTTTCCGACATCATTGGCAGGCCCCCGCGCGAGCGCCTGCCCCGGTTCCTGCAGGAGAACTCGGGCGCCACCGCGTGACGAGCGCGGAGCCGCCGCGCGACTGCCCGATCTGCCCGCGTCTGACCGACTACAGGGCGGAGAATCGCGCGACGCATCCCGACTGGTTCAACGGCGCCGCCCCCTCGTTCGGCGATCCGGACGCCCGCCTGCTGGTCGTCGGTCTCGCGCCTGGTCGGACCGGCGCCAATCGCACAGGCCGACCTTTCACCGGCGACTACGCCGGCGTGCTGCTCTACGAGACCTTGATCCGGTTTGGGTTCGCCAGCGGCCGGTATGCCGCGCGGCCCGATGACGGCCTCAGACTCGTGGACTGCATGATCACGAACGCGGTGCGCTGCGCCCCACCCGGCAATCGGCCGCTGCCGGCCGAGGAGGCAGCCTGCCGCCCCTTCCTCGCCGCGCGCATCGACACCCTCCCCCGGCTTCGCGTCCTGATCACCCTGGGCGACGTCGCCCGCCGAAACGTCCTGCGCGCCCTCGGCCGACCAGGCTCCAGCGGCTTGGGAGGTCACGCCACCGAGACCCCCGTCGGCCCCTATGTGCTGATCAACAGCTATCACTGCTCCCGACTGAACACGAACACCGGCCGCCTCACCGAGCCGATGTTCCACGCTGTGTTCGAGCGAGCGCGGGAACTGCTCGCCGCCTGACGGTTAGCCCGGAGCGCCGGCGTTCCGAGGCGGTGAAGTTTCTGCGCGGTCTCCCTCTAGGGTTCCGTCATCGCCGGGCGTCAGTTGTTTGGTCCGGGGAGATGGCTGAAAGCTGTTCGGCGACATCACTGACACGTTCGGCTCCCCGTCTCTCGAAAGCTTTCCTCCCTTAAATTCCGTCATGGCCGGCCTTTGTGCCGGCCACCCATTGATCGTCTGTGCGAGCTCTCGCCGTGGCTGCGCGCGAGCGCGGCCATGACGCGCAGTCGGGCCTGGAGAGGGTTGAGCGTTTGGCCGCAGGAGATGTGGTGACCGCCGCGAGCAGTCGTACTTACCGACATGGCCGCGCCGCCCGGTGCGGCCACTGCGGACACTCGCACAGCCGATCGATGGGTCGCCGGGACTTTCGCCCGGCGATGACGGAGTTTTAGGGGGGACACTTCAATACCGGGCGCGGAACCCGCAGCCTCACCCGCTCGCCGCCCCGGTCTCGATCAGCGCGTCGATCGCCTCCGCCGCATAGCCGGCTTCGGCCAAGACCTCGCGGGTATGCCCGCCCAGGTGCGGGGCGGGGCGGGCGGGACCGTGGGTCGCGCCAGGGAAGCGCGCCGGGGACATAGGCGCCAGGTAGCGTTCGCCGAGACGGTCCTCCACTTCGACAAAACAGCCTGCGGCGTGCGCCTGAGGATCGTCGGCGAGCTCTGCGAGGGACTGCAGAGGGGCCCAGATCAGATCCTGTTTGGTCAGGCGGTTCGCCATCTCGTCCCGCGTCATGGCTGCAAAGGCTTCGTCCAACTCGGCCAACAACTCCGAAGCGTTTGCGACACGGTCTGCAGGGGTGGCGAACCGGGGATCGTCGACAAGGTGCGGCTTGCCCGCCGCCGCGGCGACTGCGGGCCAGTCGCGCGGCGCGCGCACGCTGATGGAAATCCAGCCTCCGTCCGCGTTGCGGAAGTAGTTGGCCACCGGGCTCTGGGTGCGACTACGTGGCAGCGAGCGATTGTGCTCGCCATAGCGCAGCTGGATCGAAAGGTCCCAGCCGATCGCGTAGGCCCCGGTGCGCATGAGGGAGGTCTCGACGAGCCTCCCCTTCCCTGTCGCCTGCCGCTCGACGAGGGCCGCCAGCGCCGCTGAAACCGTCGCCAGGGCGCAGATCGAATCTCCCATGCCGGGACGGCAAGGAAAGGGATCGACGCCGTCGGGGATCGTCGCGCCCGCCACGCCCGAGCGGGTCCAGAGCGCGGCGATGTCGAAGGCTGGGAGGTCGATTTCCGGCCCCTCCAGGCCGTAGCCGGAGACGCTCACATAGATGAGGCGGGGCAGGCGCTCGCGCACCGTTTCGAAGTCGAGGCCGGCGCGGCGCAATGAGCCAGGACGCAGGTTGGTGATGAAGATGTCCGCGCCTTCGAGGATGCGGAGCAGGGCCTCGCGCCCCTCGGGCTTTCCAATATCCAGGACGACCCCACGCTTGCCCCGGTTCTCCAGCTCGAATACCGGATTCGAAGTCCAGTCTTCGCGCAGGGCGAAGAGGTTTCGCACAGGGTCGCCTTCGCGGCCCTCGATCTTGATGACGTCCGCGCCCCAGTCGGCCATGACCATGGCCGCGCTCGGGCCCGCCACCCAGGTGGAGAACTCGACAACCTTTGTACCCTCGAGCATCCGCCGCCTCTCCTCCGCCATCCTCTTGTTTGACGGCAGCATAGCGCGGGCGGGCCGCCGCCCAAGACGTCAAAGTCGGGTGCGTCTCAGCCCTTGTCGCGCAGCAGACGCCCCTGCTCGCGCTTCCAGTCGCGGTCCGCTATGGCCTGACGCTTGTCGGGCGCTGTCTTGCCCTTGGCGAGGGCGAGCTCGAGCTTCGCCAGACCCTTGTCGTTCCAGTACAGGCGCACTGGCACCAGGGTCCGGCCGTCCCTCCGGACCGCGCCCAGCAGCCGGTTGATCTCCTTGCGGTGAAGGAGCAGCCGGCGCGGGCGCCGCGGTTCATGGTTGAACCGGTTGGCGGGGCCATACTCGGGGATGTAGGCGTTCACGAGGGTGATCTGAGAACCGTCCGCCGAGGCGTAGGACTCGGCGATATTGGCCTTGCCCTGGCGGAGCGACTTCACCTCCGAGCCGGTGAGCGAAATCCCCGCCTCGAAAGTCTCCTCGAGCAGATAGTCGAACCTTGCGCGACGGTTCTCTGCGATGAGCTTTCCGCTCACGGCGCAGCGCCGGCCAGTTCCACCGCGGCCAGGATCTCGTCGTGGCGAGCCGGATCGCACGGCGCGATGGGAAGTCGGGCGTCCTCACGGCACAGGCCCATGCGCGCCAGGACGAATTTCGTCGGCGAGGGTGACGCATCCACGAAGAGCGCCTTGTGCAGGCGGATCAGACGGTCCTGCAGCCGCCTTGCCTCCGCGAGGTCACCCTTCAGGGCCGCTTCCATCAACTGGGCGCAGGCCGCTGGGGCGATGTTCGCGGTGACCGAGATGCAGCCATGGCCGCCATGCGCGATGTAGCCCAGGGCGGTGTTGTCGTCCCCGGAGAGCATCACCCATCCCTCCCTGCACTCGAGCCGCTGCAGGCTCGGTCGCGAGAGGTCGCCCGTCGCATCCTTGACGCCCACGATGTTCGGAATCGCGGAAAGACGCGCCAGGGTGGCGTTGCTGATGTCGACGCTGGTCCGCGAGGGGACGTTGTAGACGAAGACCGGCAGGGCGGTCGCCCCGGCGACCGCCTCGTAGTGCCGGAACAACCCTTCCTGGCTCGGCCGGTTGTAGTATGGGGTCACGACCAGCACGGCGTCGGCGCCGGCCTCTTCTGCGTGTCGGACGAACTCCACCGCCTCGGCGGTCGAGTTCGACCCGGCTCCTGCGATGACCGGCACGCGGCCCTTGGTCACCTCGACGCACAGGCTGACGACGCGCTTGTGCTCCTCATGGCTCAGAGTCGAGGTCTCACCGGTCGTCCCGACGGGTACAAGCCCGTGGACGCCTCCGGCGATCTGTCGCTCGATCAATCTGGAGAGGGCGGCTTCGTCGACGCCTGCATCGGAAAACGGCGTCACCAGCGCAGTGAACACGCCTTCGAAACTTTTTGCGGTCATGTAGGACAAATGATTGTGAGGCGACCGCAAGGAGTTGCGATCCGGAGTGCATGCGCGAAGATAGGGCTCAGTGTGGGGGCTCCGCAATCCGGCCTCACAGAGTCGCGTGCAGTTTCGCGTCGGCGGAGCGAGTACAAGGGAGCGGTCTTGGCTGCGAACCTCTCGCGCACCAGCCTGGCGCTCACGGCGGCGCTCGCCATGGGCGGTTTCGCCGCAGCGCAGGGGCTGACGAGCGACGCCGCCCAGCCGGCCCAGCCGGTCGTGTCGTACCAAGAACTCAACGACATGCAGTCGGTTTCGGTTGCACTGTCGGCCGCCCGATCGGGCGATGGCTCGCGCGTGCAGTCGATCCTCGCCACGACGAGCGATCCCCTCGCGCGCAAGATCGCTCTTTGGGCCCTCGCGGACGCGGCGCCCGACACGATGACCTGGGCGCAGGCGGAGCAGGCTCGCGCCGAACTGACCGACTGGCCGCGCCCGGCCCGCCGCCAGATGGCGGCCGAGAAGCTGATCGGCCAATCCGGGATGGCTCCCAAGGCGATTATCGCCTGGTTCGGCGAAATGCCCCCCATCACGGCGCAGGGCGCGATGTCACTGGCCGGGGCGCTGCGCGCAGACGGCCAGACAAGCGCGGCGGCGGCGGTGATCCGTCACGCCTGGCGCGGCATGCCGTTCGACGAGTCGGTCGAGGCCCAGATGCTCACCCAGTTCCCGGACATGCTCACTCCGGCGGACATGTGGGCTCGCGTCGACTACCTGCTTTACGGAACCCACGACGCCGCCGCGCTCGATCTCATCGCCCGTCTGCCGGCTGACCGACAGGCCGTCGCGCAGGCGCGAATCGCGCTTCGCCGCGGCGATCCCAACGCCGAGGCGCTCGTCTCCGCGCTGCCGGTCGCCGACCAGACGAGCCCCGGCGTCATCTATGAGCGCCTGCTTGCCTATCAGGCGCGCGGAGACGTCCCCGACGCGCTCAACCTCGTCGCGTACATGCCCGAGAGCCTTCCGTACGAAGGCGCCGCCGAGAAGCTCTGGCGGCACGGGAGCCTGGTGGTTCAAGCCCTGCAGGCCGGAGATCCGGTGCGCGCCTACGCCGCGGCCGACCACTCCGGGCTCAATTCCGGAGTCGCCGCCGGAGAAGCCCAGTTCTACGCCGGCTGGATCGCCCTGACCCGTCTGAAGAATCCTCGCCTCGCGGACCAGCACTTCGCCGCTCTGGAGGGCCTCAGCGAGTCGCCGATCACCCAGGGCCGGGCGCTGTACTGGCGAGGCCGGGCGGCAGACGCCGAGAGCGACCCTGTGGCGGCGCAGCTCTTCTATGCTCAGGCCGCGCGCTACCAGACGACCTTCTATGGGCAGCTTGCCGCTGCCCGCGCCGGGACCACCGAGATCGTCCTTGGGCACGACCCAGTGATCACCTCG
>DATHPX010000206.1:0-2956 GCA_035483335.1 Caulobacteraceae bacterium
CGGTTTCGAGACCCGGGACGCGATCGCGCCCTTCGTGCGCTACTGCGAGCTGGTGACCCGCCACATGGGCGACCTGGTCGCCGTCGCGGCCACGTTCAACGAGCCCAATGTGAACGCGCTGCTGCACTGGGTGCCGACGTACCGGCAGTTCGAACCCCAGCTGCCGCGGGTCCGTCAGGCCATCGCCGCCGGGGCCGGGGCGCCGAAATGGTCGAGCCCGATCTTCGGCGATTTCCGCGTACAGCAGCCGATTATGATCGAGGCGCACGCGCGCGCCTTCGACGCGATCAAGGCCGCCTCCGGCGACCGTTACCCGGTCGGCGTCACGCTGGCGCTCAACGACGACCAGCCGGCGGGGCCAGACAGCGGGCTCGCCGCCAAGCGCGCCCAGATGCTCACCCCCTGGCTGGACGCGCCGGGAGACATGGTGGGCGTCCAGACCTACACGGGTTCCCAGGTCGGCCCGGACATGGACCTGCCGCCCAGGCCGGGCGTCGAGATGACCCAGATGGGTTATCCCTATGCGCCCGAGGCGCTGGAGGCGGTGATCCGCACGCTCGCGAGCCTCACCAGGCGGCCGATCTATGTGACCGAGAACGGCGTCGCCACCGACGACGACAGCCGTCGCATCGACTTCATCGCTCGGGCGGTCGCGGGCGTTGGCCATTGCCTTGCCGACGGCCTGGACGTGCGCAGCTACATCCACTGGTCGCTGCTCGACAACTGGGAGTGGACCAACGGCTTTGGGCCAAAGTTTGGGCTGGCAGCCGTGGACCGCACGACCTTCGAGCGCAGGCCAAAGCCCAGCGCGGCCTATTTCGGCCGCATCGCCCGGACCGGTCGCCTGGACTGAGCGCGGGGGTTCTGACGGCGCAGGCCGCGTTCTCGGGCGGCGTCCAGGCCTGATCGGGCTTTTCGCCCCTTCAACCCACCGTCAGCACCACCTTCCCCACATGATCGCCGTCCATCCATGCGTGGGCGTCCGCCGCCTGGGCCAGGGGGAAGGTGTGGTCGATGACGGCCTTCACCTTGCCGGCGGCAATCCAGGGCCAGACGACCCGTTCGACCTCTGCGGCCAGGCGCGCCTTTTCGTCGGCCGTGCGCGGCCGAAGCGTCGAGCCGGTGATGACCAGGCGCTTTTGCATGATGCGGTGGATCTGCAGGTCCACTGTCCCGCCGCCCAGGGCGGCGATGTGGACGAGGCGGCCGCCGGTGTTCAGGGCGTCGAGGTTCTTGGGGAAATAGGCCCCGGCGACCATGTCCAGCACCACGTCCGCGCCGCCATTCGCCTGGGCGACCTGGGCGAAGTCCTCGGCCGTGGCGTCCACCGCGATCTCGGCCCCGAGGGATCTGGCGTGGTCGGCCTTCTCGCGGCCGCGTGCGGTGGCGATCACCCGCGCGCCGGCGGCCCTGGCCATCTGGATCGCGGTGACGCCGATGCCGGAGGTGGCGCCGTGGACCAGGAGGGTCTCGCCCGCCTTGAGCGCGCCGTGCTCGAAGACGTTGGCGTAGACGGTGAACACGGTCTCCGGCAGGCCTGCGGCTTCCACCAGGGACAGTCCCTTAGGAATTGGTAGGGCGTGTCGGGAATCGCAGACGGCGAACTGGGCGTAGCCTCCACCCCCCAGCAGGGCGCAGACGCGGTCGCCCTCGCGCCAACGACCCGCCCCGCGGACCACTTCGCCGGCGACCTCCAGGCCGAGCGTCGGCGGCGCGCCAGGCGGGGGCGGATAAAAGCCCAGGCGCTGGATAATGTCGGGCCGGTTCACGCCGGCGGCCTCGACGCGGATCAGGATCTGGCCTTCCGCGGGTTGCGGGACCGGAATGCTGGCCAACCGCAGGGCCTCGGCCGGACCCTTGCCGCCTTCGATTTCAACCGCATCCATCTGAGCCTGGGTCATCTGGTCTTCCTGCCAAGGTTGCGCGCGCGCGGCTGCGAGGTCAGATAGCGGCTGCGGACAACGACGGCAAAGGAGGCCGCGTGAGCGAGGAACCTGCTGAGGCCAGGCGGGCGCGGGGTCAGTTGCTGATCGACCTCGGCCGCGAGGACCTCGACCTCCACGGCATCGAGGAGCTCAACGAGCGGATTGCCCTGCTCGAGGCCGAGATCGGCCGGGTGCGGGCGCAGATCGACAAGAAGCAGGCGGGGCGCGCCGCCGCGGACGCCCTGTTTGGCCGACGCGACTGACCGAATCCGCCTTGAGCCAGTTCGACCTGACCACCCCCGCCGGGCGACGGCGGACCGTCCTCGATCACCTATGGAAGGACCACGCCTATCTGCGCCTGGGCTTTTCCAACGCGCACTGGATCAGCGACGAGCTGGTGCGGTCCAACCAGCCCTGGCCGTTCCAGCTGAGGGCGTGGAAGGCGAGGGGCATCCGCACGATCATCAATCTGCGCGGCGGCATGGCCACGAGCTTTCGGGCGCTCGAGGTCGACGCATGCCGGCGCCTCGGGCTGGAGCTGGTGGATTTCGTGATCGCCTCGCGCGACGTGCCGTCGGCGGAGAAGGTCCTCGCCGCCCGCACGCTCTTCCAGACGGTCCGCTACCCGGCCCTGATGCACTGCAAGTCGGGCGCCGATCGGGCCGGGATCATGGGGGTGTTCTACAAGCATTTCCGCCAGGGCCTGACCATCCGCGAGGCCCTCGAGCAGCTGTCGCCGAGGTACCTGCACACCCGCGCCGGCCTGACCGGCGTGCTGGACTACATCTTCGAGCGCTACCTGACCGAAGCCGAGCCGCAAGGGGTCAGCTTCTTCGACTGGACCCAGTCGGACGCCTACGACCCGGTGAAGATCAAGGCCGACTTCAAGGCCCAGTGGTGGGCGACGGTGCTGACCGACAAGCTGCTGCGGCGGGAGTAGCCGCAAGGCTACGCGCGCCGCCGCCCGATTAGCGCCAGACCCAGGGCCGCCGCGGCGAAGCAGGCGATGGCGCAGGCGATCATGGCGAGGC
>DATHPX010000207.1:0-18124 GCA_035483335.1 Caulobacteraceae bacterium
GAACTCGACGAACAGACCACCGACACCATCGGCTACGGCGCCTCGCTGCAGGTCGCCAATGTTCATCCTCTGTGGGGCATGCCGAACCACGCCGTCTTGGGGGGCAGCTTCGACGGCGCCTGGACCGGGTTCAAAGCAGCCTCCTTCATCGGCGGAATCACGCCCGTGACACGCCTGTTCGTCGGGCCGGGCGTGCTGATCGACGAGCCAGGGAACAACGTCCCGGTGGACGTCGGAGTCCGGGACGCCGACTACGGCCTGTTCGCTTCGGACACTCTCGAGCTCACGCCCGCCCTGGCGCTGACGTTGTCGGGACGCTTCAACGATGCGCAAGCCGATCTCAAAGACCGTCTGGGCGGCGATCTCACCGGCGATCACGTCTACAGCCGGTTCAATCCGGCCGTGGGCCTGAGCTGGCGCGTGACTTCGTGGCTCACCGCCTATGCCGGCTACGCCGAAGCCAACCGAGCCCCGACGCCGTCGGAGCTGTCCTGCGCGGGACCGCAAGATTCGTGCAGCCTCGCCAACTTCTTCGTCGGCGATCCGGACCTGAAGCAGGTCGTGGCGCATACTGTCGAGGCCGGACTCCGCGGCGCCTTCGACGCTGGGCGCGTTCGCCTCGCGTATCATCTGGGGCTGTACCGCTCGGAACTCGACGACGACATCGTCTTCATCAACAGCGTGACGCTCAACCGCGCCTATTTCACCAACGTCGGGGCCACGCGACGCCAGGGCGTCGACGCGGACCTTCAGGTGACCGACGGTCCGTGGTCCGCCCACCTCGCCTATGCGTACACGGACGCCACTTACCAAAGCGGGTTCGTCGAGGCCGCAGGCTCCAACCCGGCCGCCGACGCCAACGGCGATTTGACAATCGTTCCGGGCGACAGACTGCCCGGGATACCCCTGAACCAGGTGAAGCTTCGCCTTCAGTGGCAGGCGACCGGGCGTCTGTCCCTCGGGACGACGGGCGTCGGCCAGAGCGGCGAATACCTGTTCGGCGACGAGGCTAACCTCACGCCGCGGCTGTCGGGGTTCTTCATCGTGAACCTCGACGCCACCTACCGCCTCACGCGCCGTGTCCAGCTGTTCGTCAGGGTCGAGAACGTGACAAACCGGACCTACTACACCTACGGGACCTTCTCACCGACCTCGCAGGTTTTCCTCGCCCAGGCGCCCGGCGCCAGCAACCCGCGGAGCTACAGCCCTGCGGCGCCCATCGGAGCCTTTGGCGGCGTGCATTTGGGTTTCTGATCGGTCGCCGATCGGCGAGGGGGCTCGGTGCGGCCGCCACCGGGCGGCGGCTCGGGGCGACAGAACCGCCGCGCCGAAACTTATCCGAAGATCCTGGCTGCCGTCCGGGCGACGAGTTCGCCCTGGTGGCGGGCGCCGGCCAGTTCGATCTTGCTCGGCTGGCGGCTGCCGTCGCTCCCGGCGATTGTCGTGGCGCCGTAGGGCGCGCCGCCGACGATCTCCTCCAGCGTCATCTGCCCCTGGTGGCTGTAGGGCAGGCCGACAATGACCATGCCGAAGTGCAGCAGGTTGGTCATGATCGAGAACAGCGTCATCTCGTTGCCGCCGTGCTGGCTGGCCGAAGAGGTGAAGGCTGCGCCGACCTTGCCGTTCAGCTTGCCGGTCGCCCAGAGCCCACCGGCCTGATCGAGGAATGCCGCCATCTGCGAGGGCATGCGCCCAAATCGGGTCGGGGCGCCGACGATGATCGCGTCATAATCGACGAGGTCATTGACCTGGGCGATCGGCGCGGCCTGGTCGAGCTTGAAATGGGCGGCGCGAGCGATCTCCTCGGGAGCCGTCTCGGGGACGCGCTTGATGTCGACCGTGGCGCCGACGCCCCGGGCTCCCTCCGCGATGGCGTTTGCCATCGTCTCCACATGCCCATAGCTCGAATAGTAGAGCACCAGCACCCTGGCCATCTTGAACTCCTGTGGGGTGCGGGGCTCTGGCGCCCCGCAGGGTTCCGATTATTCGACGGCGACGTACGCTGGAAGAGCCGGCTACGTTCCGCAGCGTCTCGCGAGAGGAACGATCGGTAAGGTGGGGGACGCGTCGCCGGGGGTTGTGGGGCCTGTGAAAGGCGCCCGGCCAGTCCGCGCCGAAGCGGTGAAATGAGCCGACTCAGGCCTCGCCTTCCGGCAATTCCCCCATGGCGGACTGCAGGTAGTTCGGCTCGCCCAGGTTCGCCAGCAGGTTCTGCTGGGTCTCCAGCCAGTCGATGTGCTCCTCGGTGTCCTCCAGGATCCGTTCGAGGATCTCGCGGCTGACGTAGTCCTTCTCTGTCTCGCAGTGGGCGATCCCGGCCACGAGCGTCCTTCGCCCCGCGCTCTCAAGCGCCAGATCCGCCGCAATGCACTCAGGGACGGCCTCGCCGATGCTGAGCTTGTGGAGATCCTGGAGATTGGGCAGGCCTTCGAGGAATAGGATCCGTTTGATCAGCAGATCGGCGTGCCGCATCTCGCCGATCGATTCGTCGTAGGTCAGCTTTCCAAGGCGTTCGTAGCCCCAGTTCTGGTACATCCGGGCGTGCAGGAAATACTGGTTTACCGACGTCAGCTCATTGGTGAGCACGTCATTCAGCACGGCGATGACACCCGCCTGCGGACGCATGGGATCCAGCCGTCCTTCCTATCCGGCGTCCCTTAGGAGAGGCTCTTCCGCAGCCTCGATCATCCGTCGGATATCGCGCACACACTTGACGCACTTTGGCGTCGCTTGGCAACGGTGGAAAACCTCCGCGGGTCGTTTCGCGCCAGCCTGGATCGCGGCGTGAGCGTCGCGCTCACGGATACCGTTGCAGTTACAGACGTACATGAGGCGGCGCGGACTCTCGGGTGGGCGTCGATGCCTTCTAGATGATTCCGGCGCGTTTGCAACTCATTCGCATTTATGCCGCAGGGTCCGGTCCTCCGGCCGTTCGCAAAGGGCTAGGTCGCGCGGTCGGGCGCAAGGGTTGTCCTCCGCGCCTCGAGGCGCGCAACGCGCCGACTCAGCCAGCGCCGGGCCTGGGACACGAGCCGCGTGAACATCGAGGGCCATGTGCGCCAGATCGTCGAGCGACACACAGTGACGCCTTGGAAGATGAGCTGGCCCTTGGTGAAGCCCCGCGTGCGAATGCGAAACTCCAGCACATTCGAAGCGGCGTCGTTGATGAAGTGTAGGGTCCGTGTCTGGCCCGCCGTCTTTGCGCCGATCCAGCGCCGCCGCAGGCTGACGACGCCATTGCTGACCGTTTCCAGCTGGATGCGGGGCGAGGGTCCTGGGGCGGCGTCGTGGACAGAGAGCCGGAATTCGACCTGGTAGCAGCCGGCCGCGAGTCGACCGTAAGGGCCATGGACTAGGTGGTTCGCTCCCTCGGGAAGGCGGCAAACAATCGCCGAGCCCAGGATCTCGCCATGGCGGGTCGAGAAGCGCGACGCGCTGATGGTTTCCGATTTCCGGGCATGGCCTGTTCGAGCCCCGGCCTGTGTCGCCCTGCGTTCCAGGCGAGCGAGGCAAGCTGCGGCGCGAGCATGGACGATGGCCTCGCGGGCGAAGATCGGAGCCAGCCGCGGGTCATCCTTCAACGCGTCGTACTCGTGGCGCAGGCGGTCGAGGGTGCGCGCCGACACCCCCCGAGAGACAGCCGCATTCAGACAGGCGAGGGCGACCGAGTCGCCCGAGGGGAAGATGTGAGAAAGGACCTCGCCGCACGCCTGCGCCCGCTCCGTCACGCCTACGAACGGAAGGGCGTCGAGGAACTGCAGCAGGGGCTCGAGGTTCAGGCTCCGGATGGCGTCCGCCCGGGCCGCGTCGCCCGTTAGGGCGACGCAAAGAGACGCGGTCTGGAAGTCGATCAGGCCATCGTTGCGTCGCAGGAATTCGCTGAACGATCCCCGCATGGCTTCAGTGTGGAGCTCGTGTCCAGGGTCGGCGAGCACATGTAAGTAATGCGAAACTGCCTGATCCGCCGGCCGTCGCAAGACCGTGATCAAGTCGGCTCGCCCTTGCAGAAACTCGGCGACGCCAGGGCCTGCATGGCCAACAACAAAGGCGCGTCCGCTCAGTCGATCGTTAAGCCCTCTTAGATACTCCACTGAGAGGCTGCCGCCGTCGGTAGACACCCGGTCCGGCGGATACAGCCGGGCGAGGGCGTCGGTGAGGCTCGTTCCGCCGGTCTTCGCGATGTGGAGGAAACAGAGCGGCCGATCGCCCGAGAGGATCGGCATCTGTGACGCCGGTCCTGGGATGGTGGGAAATTTGAGTGTTCCTGGAGCCGAGCCTTTGGTGGAAAGCTTTGCCGTCATTCGAACGCAACCGCTGGAACAACGGCGACACGCCGTCTCATCTCATTCGATTCAGTGAGGTGTGCGGATGAATTCCGGATGGCCGCGCTGAAACGGAGGGGCCAACAGATGCCAGGACTGACGCGTAACGTACGCTGAGGCCTCAGGTTTGTCGGAAGTTCTGAACGTTGTTTCCTGGCCGAAGCATTGTTCACCCAGCCCTGCCGCCGACGCCTGCGTTCTGAGCCTGATCCGAGTCCGGCGACACGGCCTCCCGAGGCGGCGACCGGGTTCGATGGTTCCCCGCGCGGCGCCGTCACCTTGACTTTGCCGACGTCGCCAAGTGACTGATCGGCCATGACGACGACTGCCGAAGCGTGCGCGAGCCCCGAGGAAGCGCGGCGGTTCCTCGCCGAACATCCACAGATCGAGGTGTTCGAGATCCTCTTTACCGCCATGTCGGGCGTGCCGCGGGGCAAGCGGCTGCGTCGTCATGAGCTGACGGCGGTCTATGAGTACGGCCGGTTTCTCCCCGGTTCGGTGCTGGTTTGCGACGTCACGGGTCAGGACGTCGAAGCCACGGGCCTGGTCTGGGAGGACGGCGACGCCGATCGCCTTGCGCGACCGGCTCCGGACACTCTGGTCCCCGCGCCGTGGTTGGGGGCCGATACGGGGCAGGTGATCACGTCGATGTATGAGCTCGACGGACGTCCGAACGATCTCGACCCACGGCACGTGCTGCGCCGCGTGCTGGACCGTTTCGCCGCTGACGGGCTCACGCCGGTCGTGGCCTGCGAACTGGAATTCTATCTGGTGGACCCGTCGCGCACGGCCGCCGGCGGTATCGAGCTGGCGGGCGCCGTAGGAACGGGCGAGCGGCCGACCCTGCATGGCGTCTATGGCCTGCGCGAGCTCGAGGATCAGGCGCCGTTCCTGCGCGATCTCTGGGCGGCGGCCGACGCGCAGGGCGTGCCGCTGGAGGGCGCAATTTCCGAATATGCTCCCGGCCAGCTGGAGCTCACGCTTCGCCACGGCCCCGACGCCCTTCGGGCGGCGGACGAAGCGGTGATGTACAAGCGGATCGCCAAGGGCGTGGCGGCGCGCCACGGGCTCGAGGCGACCTTCATGGCCAAGCCCTTCACCGGGCGGGCCGGGAGCGGCCTGCACCTGCATGTGAGCGTCCAGGATCAGTCGGGCGCGAACATCTTCGCAAGCGAAGATCCCGCCGGGACCGACCGGCTCCGCCACGCAGTGGGGGGAATGAAGGCGACACTTGCCGATGGCATGGCGGTCTTCGCGCCGAACGCCAATTCCTACCGCCGCTTCCGGGCTAATTCCTACGCTCCCGTGGCGCCCACCTGGGGCGTGAACAACCGCACGGTCTCGCTGCGCGTCCCCGCCGGACCGCCGCCCAGCCGTCACATCGAGCACCGCGTGGCAGGGGCCGACGCCAACCCGTATCTGGCCCTCGCAGCCTTGCTGGCGGGCGTTCACCATGGTCTCACCAAGGCCATCGACCCTGGGCCACCTGTGGTGGGGGACGGCTATGCGGCGGCGGCGAAGCTGGACCTGAGGTTGCCCTCGAACTGGTTCGCCGCGACCGATGCCATCGATCGCTCGGCCGTGATGCGCGACTACCTCGGAGGCCGCTTCGTCGACATGTTCTGCACCGTCAAGCGAACCGAGCAGGACAGGTTCTTCGAAGTCGTGCAGCCTCTCGACTACGACTGGTGCCTGAAGAACGCATGATCCAAAACCCCCCCGTTCGACCGCGCACGACCCGCCGCTCTCTTCTGGCGGCGCTGGGCGCGGCGGCCGCGGGGATCACGTTCGTCGGCCTCGAGGGGTGCGCAAAGGACGAGGCTGTCGCGGGTAACGCGGAGCCTCAGCGGCTTAACCTGTACAATTGGGACACCTACACGGGGGCGACGACCCTGGCCGACTTCCGCAAGGCCACGGGGATCGCGGTGAAGATGAGCCTCTTCGCCTCCAACGACGAGCTGTTCGCAAAGCTGCGGGCGGGCAATCCCGGCTTCGACGTGATCGTGCCTTCGAACGAGTACGTCACGCGGCTGCGCATCGCCGGTCTTCTGCAGTCGCTGGATCTGTCGAAGATCCCGAACCGGGTGAATCTGCTGCCGGAATTCCGGAACCCGCCGTTCGATCCAGGCCGCCGATGGTCGATGCCCTACACCTGGCTGGTGCTGGGCATCGGCTACCGCAAGTCGAAGATGGACGGGGTTCCCGATAGCTGGAAGTGGGTGCTGGACAGCGACCGCTACAAGGGGCGGATCGGCGTCTTCTCCGAGGCCGACGACATGATCGAGCTGGGCGCCAAGTACCTTGGCCACTCGGTGCGCAATATCCCCGTCTCGGTGATCGATCGCGTCGCGGAGATGTACATCCGGCAGAAACCGAACATAAAGATCTTCCACCACGATGAGGGGCAGGATCTGTTGCTGTCGGGCGATATCGACATCGTCATGGAGTACAACGGCGACATCGCCCAGGTGATGACCGAGGATCCCGATCTCGACTTCGTGGTCCCGCGAGAAGGTAGCCTGCTCAACTCCGACTGCCTGTGCATCCCCGCCGGGGCGCCGCGTCCCGACAATGCGCACCGGTTCATCAACTTCGTTCTCGACGCCCACAACGGCGCTGAGATCTACAACACGATCAAGTACCCCACGCCCAACGCGGCCGCTCTGGCTCTGATGCCGGCGGACTATCGCGAAAATCCGGTGATCTTTCCGCCTCCCGAAGTCATGGCGCGCTGCGAGTACGCGGACTTCGAGGGTCTCGAGCGCGCCCACCTCTTCGACGAGACCGTCACCCGGATCTTCGCGGCATGAAGCAGCGCGGGTTTCGTCTGTCCCTCCCCTTCCGGGGAGGGTGTCGCGCCGAAGGCGCGACGGGTGGGGAAGTCTGGGGCCATGAGAGGCCTCGCTCTTTCCCCACACTTCCCCACCCGGCTTCGCTGCGCTCAGCCACCCTCCCCAGAAGGGGAGGGATGGTCCCTGAGTATCCCCATGGATGAGCCGGTCGGCCGCTCGCGCGGTGTGTTCGCAATCCTTGGCGCGCCGCCGGTGCTGTGGCTGGTCGTCTTCTTCCTCGTCCCGCTGTCGATCATCTGGGCTTACAGCTTCGGCCAGAACGTCAACCTCACGCGCATCGCCGTCGACGGGAACCTGGCGAACTACGCCCACGCCCTGCGGCCGCTCTATCTGGGGATAATCGGCAAATCTCTGTGGTTCGCCGGCCTGACCACGCTTCTGTGCCTGATCGTCGGCTTCCCGGTTGCGGTGGCGATCAGCTTTGCGGGTCCCAGGACAAAGGCCTGGCTGCTGCTCCTGGTGATGCTGCCGTTCTGGACCAATCTGCTGATCCGGACCTACGCTCTCATGGCCGTGCTGCGCACCGAGGGCTACGTGAACGCCATCCTCGGATTCGGTTGGAAGGGCCTCGCGGCGGTCGCTGCGCTCGCTGGGCTGCACATGCCGGCCTTCACACCGTTGGAGCTCCTCCACAACGACTTCGCCGTGGTGTTCGGCCTGGTCTACGTCCAGCTCCCGTTCATGGTCCTGCCGCTCTACGCCGCGCTCGACCGGCTCGACCGCTCGCTGATCGAGGCCAGCCTCGATCTTGGATCCAGCCACCTGGGCGCCTTCGCCAAGGTCGTGGTTCCCCTGGCGATGCCCGGCGTCGTCTCGGGCGTGCTGGTGACCCTGATCCCGTCCGTGGGAGCCTATCTGACACCCGACCTGCTCGGCGGGCCGTCGAGCATGATGATCGCCAACGTCATCGAACGGCAGTTCAAGGCCGCCGACGATTGGCCGTTCGGCGCGGCCCTCTCGTTCCTGCTGATGTACATGACCTTCGCCGCCATGGCCGCCCAGGCGTTCGCCGGCCGCCGCCGGAGCCCGACGTGAGAGCGCCGCCGGGACCGCTGGATTATCTGCGCCGCTGGCCGCTGCGCGCCTGGCTGGCGGCGACCGCAGTGTTCCTCTACGCGCCGCTGATCACCCTGATGGCGTTCAGCTTCAATGACAGCAAGCGGAACATCGTCTGGCGCGGCTTCACCCTGAAATACTACGCCCTGACCTTCGCCGACGCGGATCTGATCCAGGCCTTCGTCAATTCGCTCACCATCGCGCTCGTCTCCACTGTCGTCAGCCTTGTGCTGGGCGCGATGACGGCCTTGCTGCTGTGGCGCTTCCGTTTTCCCGGAAAGCCGGCCCTGGAGGGCGCCCTTGGCCTGCCCATTGTCGTGCCCGAGATCTGTATGGGCGTGGCCATGCTGGTCTTTTTCACCGAGGTGCTGCCCTGGCCGACCGAGGCGCCGTGGCCGCTGAACCTCGGCTCGATCATCATCTCCCACATCTCCTTCTCGTTCAGCTTCGTGGCGGTGGTGGTGCGTGGGCGGCTGGCCTCGTTTGACAGGTCCCTGGAAGAGGCGGCTCGAGATCTCGGCGCCGGAGAGTGGCGGATCTTTCGCGAGGTGCTGGTCCCACACATGCAGCCGGGGCTGATCGCCGGCGCGCTGCTGGCTTTCACCCTCAGCCTCGACGACTTCGTCATCACCTTCTTCACATCCGGTCCAGATACGACGACCTTTCCGATCAAGGTCTATTCGATGGTGCGCTTCTCGGTGACGCCGGAGGTCAATGCCGCGTCGACCCTGTTGATCGTGATCACCGTGGCCTTGACGGCGCTGGCGCTGTGGCTGCAGGGCCCGGGCGTGACGCAAACGCCGCAGGCGGGGGAGGGGCTTCTTCCGTGAACGGACCGATCATCCGCTTCGAGGGCGTCGGCAAGTCGTTCGGGCGCACGGTGGCCGTCGACGACGTGACCCTGGAGGTCGGGGAGGGCGAGTTCTTCTGCCTCCTTGGGCCATCGGGATGCGGCAAGACCACCCTGCTGCGCATGCTGGCCGGATTCGAGACGCCCACCTCGGGGCGCATCCTCATCGACGACGCTGACGTCAGCCTCACGCCGCCGAACAAGCGGCCGGTGAACATGGTGTTCCAGTCCTACGCCATCTTCCCGCACATGAGCGTGGCGGAGAACGTGGCGTTCGGCCTCCGCATCGACAGGGTTTCCGCGCCCGAGCGCCGGCGCCGGGTTGAGGAAGCGCTCGCTCTCGTGAAGCTGGAAGGCCTGGGCGGACGGCGCCCCGACCAGCTGTCGGGCGGCCAGCGCCAGCGGGTCGCCCTGGCGCGGGCGCTCGTGAAGCGGCCACGCGTGCTACTGCTTGACGAGCCGCTCTCGGCTCTCGACGCCAAACTTCGCGAAGCCATGCGGGCCGAACTCGCCCAACTGCAGGCGAGCGTCGGGATCACCTTCCTCATGGTCACCCACGACCAGGAGGAGGCCCTCGCCATGGCGAGCCGCTGCGCGGTGATGGACGAAGGTCGTCTCGAGCAGGTGGCTCCGCCGGCAGATATCTACGAGCGGCCCGCCTCCCGATTCGTCGCGGACTTCATCGGACAGGTGAACCTTTTCGAGGGTGTCGTCGTCGAGACGCAGGGCGGTCGCATAAGGGTCCAGTCCGCGGATCTGCCGGCCCCGGTGGATGTGTCTTCGGAGGCTGAGGTTCATACAGACCAGACCGTCTGGATCGCGTTGCGGCCGGAGGTGATTGAGCTGTGGCCGCGCGACGGGGATGACGAAGCGTCTGCGCCGCGCGCCGCGCCCCCTCGAGCGGCCCCGGCGGTGGTGCGTCGGGCGACTTATCTTGGGATGGCTTCGGTGGTGGAGGTCGAACTGCCGAGTGGACGACTCATCCGCGCCCAGCATCCCAATCGTGGCCGGCGCGATACGGACTTCCGCCCGGACGAACCGATATGGCTGACCTGGGAGCCCGGCGCCCCGTGCCTGCTGCTGCGATGAGGGGGAGGCCGCGGACCGCCTCAAGGAAGGAAATGTCATGAGCCGACCCGTACTCGGCATCACCTGTTGCAATCGTCAGGTCGGAAGCGAAACCGCCCAGGCGGTCATGGATCGCTATGTCCGCGCCGCCATGACCTGGGCCGACGCCTCGGCCCTGCTCGCGCCGGCGATCCCCGAGCTGATGGACCTGGAAGAGGTCGCCGCGCGACTCGACGGCCTGCTCCTCACCGGCAGTCCCTCGAACATCGAGACGGCCCGCTATGGCGAGGCGGCGCCGGATGCGGCCGGCCCGTTCGATCCCGGCCGCGATGCAGTGGCGCTCGGACTCATCGAGGCGATGGTCGCGCGGGGAAAGCCCGTATTCGGCATCTGCCGGGGCTTTCAGGAGATCAACGTCGCCTTCGGCGGCACTCTTACCCGCGAGGTCGGCGCCGCAGAGGCGCTCGCCCATCATGCGCCCGACGACGCCGATCTGGAGGCGATGTTCGGTCACCGTCACGAGATCGCCCTCACGCCTGGCGGCGTGCTTGCCAGGGCCAGCGGCGGTGACCGGATGACGGTCAATTCCGTCCACTATCAGGGCGTCGAACGCCTCGGCCGCGATCTGGCGGTCGAAGCGCGGGCGCCAGACGGTCTGGTGGAAGCGGTGTCCGCCCGGATCGGCGGCGCCCCCATACTGGCTGTGCAATGGCACCCCGAATGGCGTACGCAGGAGGACGCAGCCTCGCAGCTCGTGTTCCGCCTGCTCGGTCGGGCCCTGCGCGGGGACCGCCTCGAAACGACGGCCTAGGAGGACGCATGCCCGCCGCCCTGCGCAACTACGACATTCCCGAGCTTCGGCGGCTCGACGTCGCGCACCATCTTCCCGCCCAGGCGGACTACGCCTTGCTCCAGAGTATGGGCGGCAGCCGGATCATCACGCGCTCGGAAGGCTGCTGGATCCACGACGGGGAGGGGAACACCCTGCTCGACGCCATGGCCGGGCTCTGGTGCATGCAGGTCGGCCATGGTCGCGAGGAGCTCGCCCGCGCCGCCTACGAGCAGATGACGGAGCTGGCCTACTACAACACCTTCTTCAAGACCGCCGCGCCGCCGACGGTCCAGTTGGCGGCGAAGGTCGCCTCTCTTCTCGGCCCGCCCTTCACCCACGTCTTCTTCAACAGCTCCGGGTCTGAGGCCGTCGATACGGCTCTGCGCATGACCCGCTACTACTGGCAGGCAAAGGGCGAGCCGCAGCGGACGGTCATGATCGGCCGCGTGAACGGCTACCACGGCTCGACGATCGGCGGCGTCAGCATGGGCGGCATGGGGGCGATGAGGGCGCAGGGCGGTCCCTGGCTGCCCGACATCGAGCACATCATGCAGCCCTATGCGTTCGCGCATCCGGGAGAGGATCCGGAGGCTTTCGGCCTGCGCGCCGCCCGGGCGCTGGAGGAGAAGATCCTGGAGGTCGGCCCCGAGCGCGTCGCCGCCTTCATGGGCGAGCCGGTGCAGGGCGCGGGCGGCGTGATCATTCCGCCGGCGAGCTATTGGCCGGAGATCGAGAGGATCTGCCGCAAGTACGGCATCCTGTTGATTTGCGACGAGGTGATCTGCGGCTTCGGACGCCTCGGCCAATGGTTCGGCTTTCAGCATTTCGGCGTCACGCCCGACCTCGTGACGATGGCCAAGGGGATCTCCTCCGGGTACCTGCCGATGTCGGCGGTAGGGGTGGCGGGTCACGTCGTGGAGACCCTGCGGGCCGCCAATACCGACTTCGTCCACGGCTACACCTATTCGGGACACCCCACCTGCGCAGCCGTGGCGCTCAAGAACCTCGAAATCATGGAGCGCGAGGACCTCGTCCGCCGGGCCCGTGAGGACGCCGGACCTTATCTCGCCAAGGGTCTGGCGGCCCTCGCCGACCATCCCCTCGTCGGCCAGACCCGCTCGCTCGGGCTCATCGGCGCTGTGGAGATCGTCGCCGACAAGGCGAGCCGCGCGCGCTTCGGTGGGAAGGAAGGCAATGCCGGGCCCGTCGTGCGGGACCTTTGCATCGCCAATGGCCTCATGGTCCGGGGCATCCGCGACACGATAGTGATGAGCCCGCCGCTGATCATTAGCCACGCCGAGATCGACCAGATGCTGGGGATCATCCGCGGAGCCCTCGACGAGGCGGCGCCGATCCTGGCGGAGAAGTTCGCGGCCTAGTTCTGCAAGCGCGGTTTGTGGATCGGGTCGTGAGCGCGATAATCGAAGGGCTCGAGAACGGACCATGTCCGGTCCGTCGGCGAAAGTGGGGCCGGATCCATAGACCGGTTCGATGTCATCGTTGTCGGCGCCGGACCGGCAGGTTGCGCGGCCGCCTATGACCTGGCGGAGGTCGGCCTTTCAGTACGTCTGCTGGATCGCAGGTCGTTTCCGAGACCCAAGCCCTGCGCCGGCGCGGTGACGGTCAAGGCGCTCAAGCGGCTGCGCTACTCCATCGCGCCCGTCGTCAAATCCATCGCGCGGGATCTGGAGGTGAGCCTCAGGGGCGAGCGCGAGCGCTGCTTTGCGAGCCGCCACCCAATCGCGGCGATGACGGTGCGCGAGGATCTCGACGCCTTCTGCCTGGAGGCGACGGTGGCCCGTGGCGCTGATTTTCGCATCGCGCACGACATCTCGGCGATCGTCGAGGACACGTCAGGGGTCACCCTCGCGACGGCGGACGGGGAGGTTTTTCGCGCGCCTTTCCTCATCGGAGCCGACGGCGCCAATAGCCGCGTCAGAAAACTGATCGGAGCCGCCCGCGTGGACCGGGCCTGGGCGCTCGAAGGTCGCGTGGAGGTTGGCGCGGACAGGGGCCCCCGTCTGATGCGGTTCGATTTCGCATCCGTCCCAAACGGATACGGCTGGATCTTTCCCAAGGGCGACCACCTCAACGTCGGCCTCTATGCACGCAGTTCCGAGGCGACCTTCACTGCTGCGGATGTCTTCGCCTATGCGCGTCGCGCCCTGGGAACAGACGCAGTGGGACGGATCGTGGGTCACCCCCTCGGCGTCGGCGGCGAGGCCTACGCGCCCGCGAGGCGGGTGTTCCTGGTCGGAGACGCGGCGGGGGTAGCCGAGCGATTGCTCGGTGAGGGCATCCACAACGCGATCAAGTCGGGGCAATTGGCCGCCGAGGCCATCGTCGGCGAACTGCGCGAAGGCCGCGATGCGCAAAGGACCTATCGACGGCGCCTGCGGACACTGCAGGCCGACCTGGCAGCCTGCGCCAGGGCGTCGGCCTGGTTCTACGGCGGCGAATGGTGGGGCTTCAAAGGACTGTCTACCTTCGCAGCGCGGACTTCGCTGATGCGCGGCTTCGCGGCCGGAAAGACATTCCGCGACATCCTGCGGACCGCCCCGCTCTCGCCGTTCTACGCCATCGATCCCGTCGAATCGGTCACCCAGTACGAACGGGAGGCAGGACGGCGTCGCGCATCGGCGGCGTCGGCTTAAGGGCCTTCCGAGAAGGGGGCTGGGGGGACTCCACATTGACGGCGCATGTCGTGGGCAGCCACAACAGGACAAGGCGCCGCTTCGGAGAGGTCATGGACGATCTGGCGACGTGGGTGCGTGAACGGGGGATCGCCGAGGTCGAGTGCCTCGTCCCGGACATCAATGGGGTGCTGCGGGGGAAGGTCCTGCCAGCCGCCAAGCTATTGCAATCGCTGAAGGACGGCTCTCTGCGCCTGCCCAGCAGCGTGTTCCAGGTCACGGTGACCGGAGACTACGCCGGGTCCGACGACGATCCCGAATCCTTCTCAGATCCTGACATGGTCCTGCGTCCGGACGTGGCCACGGCCCGCGTAGCGCCAGGGCTCAACACGCCCACCGCCTTCGTCTTCGCCGATGCGCTCCACGCCGACGGTTCGCCCTGGACCGTTTCTCCCCGCCACGTGCTCGGGCGGGTCATGGATCTCTACGCTGGCCGGGGCTGGCGCCCGGTCATCGCCCCGGAGCTGGAGTTCTACCTCACGGCCATGAACACCGATCCGGACCTGCCCCTGACGCCGCCGGTGGGCCGGTCCGGACGGGCGGAGACAGCGCCTCAGCCCTACGGGCTGGAAGCTGTGACCGAGTACGAGGAGATCATCGACGCCATCTATGAGCATTCGGAGATCGCGGGGCTGGCGATTGACACCATGATCCACGAGTCGGGGACCGCCCAGCTCGAGATCAACTTCCTGCACGGCGATCCGATCTCGCTGTGCGACCAAGTCCTGGTGTTCAAGCGCATCGTGCGCCAGGTGGCCCTGGCCCATGGCCTCTATGCGACCTTCATGGCCAAGCCGATGGAGCACCAGCCGGGCAGCGCAATGCACCTGCACATCTCGGTCGAGGACACGGCGGGCGAGAACCTGTTCGCGACCCCGGACGGCTCCGACAGTCCGCTGCTCGCCCACTTCATCGGTGGCCTACAGGCCTATCTTCCAAGCGTCGTCCCGCTGTTCGCGCCGAACGTGAATTCCTTCCGGCGCATGCGGCCCAGCCACAGCGCGCCGATCAATGTTCAGTGGGGTCGCGACAACCGCTCCTGCGGGCTTCGCCTCCCAATCTCGGACCGACAGAATCGGCGGATCGAAAACCGGCTGCCCGGCGCCGACGCCAACCCCTACCTCGCCATGAGCGCGGCGCTGATCTGCGGCTGGCTGGGAATCGAGCAGGGGCTGGAGCCCTCGGCGCCGGAGACCGGGAACGCCTATCTTCGCCAACGCACCCTGCCGCAGAACCTGGAGGAGGGCATGGAACGGCTCGCCGCCTGCGCGCCGGTGCGGGAGATCCTGGGCGAGGCCTTCTTCCGCGCCTTCGTCTTGATCAAGGAGGCGGAGCTCGAAGCCTGGCGCGGAGTCATCAGCTCGTGGGAGCGGGACCACCTGCTCCTGAAGGTCTGAGCTTGGGTTTCAATGACCAGCTCGGCATGGCGGCGTCGTGGTACGCCGCGACAGCGAATCCCGCGCCGCGACGTCCACCCCTGACCGAAGATCGCGAAAGCGACCTCGTCGTGGTGGGCGGCGGGTGCACGGGCCTTTCCGCCGCGCTCCACGCCGCCCAGCGCGGCATGTCGGTGGTTCTGCTGGAGGGTGGTCGGGTTGGCTGGGGAGCATCGGGGCGCAATGGCGGCCAGATGATCCCGGGACTGCGCAAGGGCGCGGTGGAGCTCCGCGACCAACTTGGCCTGGAGCGAGCCCGCGGCCTGCTCGATCTTGCCTTCGAGGCGCGCGGGCTCGTGCTCGACCTGATCGCGCGCCATTCGATCGACTGCGACCTGAGGCTCACTGGGCACTTCCTGGGCGCGGTCAAACCGTCCGACCTGCGGTGGATGGACGCCGAGGCGCAGTGTCTGACGGACGAGATGGCCTATCCGCACGTTGATGTGCTCTCCAGCGCTCAAGCGCGGGCGGAGGTGGCGACGGACTATCACGGGGCCCTCGTCGACCATCTGGGGGGCCACATGCACCCGCTGAACTACGCGCTTGGCCTGGCGCGGGCGGCCGAGGCGGCCGGGGCGCAGATCTTCGAGGATTCCCCGGTCACGGCGCTCGAGGAGGCGTCCGGGGGGGTCGAGGTCCGCGTGGGCGCCCTGCGCGTGCGGGCGAAGCAGGCGATGCTGGCGGGCGACGCCCTGCTGCACCGGATCGACCCGGCCGTGGAACGGCGGATCATGCCCGTAGCCAACTACCTGGTCGCAACTGCGCCCGTGTCGGATCCCGCGGCGATCATCGCCCACGACCAGGCGGTGTCCGACAGCCGATTCGTGGTGAACTATTATCGCTTCAGCCAGGACGGCCGGCTGCTCTTCGGGGGAGGGGAGCGCTACACGCCCGATCCGCCGGCGGATATCGCAGCCTTCGTGCGACCGCACCTGGAGCGAGTGTTTCCCCAACTGAGTGGGGTCGGGATCGACCACGCGTGGGGGGGCCTTGTCTCGATCACCCGCTCGCGCCTGCCGCACCTGGGTCGTCATGGCGAGGTCGTGTTCGCCCACGGCTATTCGGGGCAGGGCGTCCTGCTCTCGACCCTGGCGGGAAGGCTTGCGGTGGAGGCCGTGTGCTGCGACGTCGACCGCTTCGCGCGTTTCGCATCCCTGCCGCCGGCGCCCTTCCCGGGCGGGGAGGCTGTTCGAGGCCCCCTCCACGTGATGGGCATGCTCTGGTACGCCTTACGGGACCGACTTTGATTTCCCTGGACTTCCAGAGGTTTCGATGAGCGCAGACGACGACAAGTCTCTGGGGATGAACCGGCCGATCCAGCGGCGTGACTTCCTGCAGGGCGCTGCGGTGGCGGTGGGCGCGCTGGGCATGGGGCTGTCGGCGAAGGCGGCCGACGCCGCCTGGCCACAGGATCTCGCCGGCTACTACCCGCCGGTCCTCACCGGCATGCGCGGCAGCCACCCGGGCTCCTTCGAGAACGCCCACCGGCTGCGGGACGGGGACTTCTGGTCGGATGAAGGGCCAGGTCGAACTCTCGACGAGACCTACGACCTGATCATCGTCGGCGGCGGGATCAGCGGGCTGTCGGCGGCGCATTTCTATCGGCAGGCGCGACCTTCGGCGCGGATCCTGATTCTGGACAACCACGACGACTTCGGCGGCCACGCCAAGCGCAACGAATTCCGCCTGGGCGGCCGGATGCACCTGATGAACGGCGGGACGCTGGAGATCGACAGCCCGCGGCCCTACAGCGCCGTGGCGGGCGGCCTGATCCAGACCCTGGGCATTGATCCGGTGGGCCTGAGCCGCACCTGCGACCACAACGAGGTCTACCGGAACCTCGGCCTCAGGCATGGCGTGTTCTTCGACCGCGAGACGTTCGGGACCGACGCCCTGGTGGCCGGCGCCCCCAATCCCTACGCGGGGACGGCCGGCTCCTGGCCCGACTTCGTCTCCCGCACCCCCCTGCCGCAGGCAGCCAGGGACGACATCGTGCGGATCGAGACCGCGAAGGTCGACTACATGCCCGGCCTCACCTCGGCCCAGAAGAAGGACGCCCTGTCGCGGATGAGCTACCGCGACTACCTCGGCAAGGTCGCCAAGGTCCATCCGCTCGTCCTTGCCTTCTATCAGTCCCATACTCAGGGCGAGTGGGGCGTGGGCGTAGACGCGGTCTCGGCCCTGGACTGCTGGGGCTTCTTCATGCCGGGCTTCCAAGGTCTGAACCTCGATCCAGGTCCCGCGCCGCGGATGAGCTATACGCCTGCCGGCTACTGCCAGGGCGGCTCCTACACCTTCCACTTCCCGGACGGGAACGCGACGATTGCCCGCCTTCTAGTGCGAGACCTCGTCCCCGCAGCCGTGCCCGGCAGCGACTGCCAGGACGTCGTGACGGCGCGCGTCGATTATTCGCAACTCGACCGGCCGCAGAACCCGGTGCGGATCCGCCTCTCCAGCCTGTGTGTCGGCGCGAGGAACCTGGGGGACGTCGCGTATCCGGACGGGGTCGAGATCGCCTATGTCCGCGGCGACCGGGTGCTGCGGGTGCGCGGCCGCGCCTGCGTCCTGGCCTCATGGAACATGATGATCCCGTACATCTGTCCGCAGTTGCCCGACGCGCAGAAGGCGGCGCTGCACGAGGTCGTCAAGACGCCGCTCGTCTATACGACCGTCGCCCTGCGCAACTGGACGGCCTTCCACAAGCTCGGCGTCTCCAGCGTCACCGCGCCCGGCGGCTATCACACCTCGATCCAGCTCAACCCGCCGGTAGACATCGGCGCGTATGCCGCGGCGCGCGATCCCGAGCAGCCGATCCTCATCCGCATGACCCGTACGCCCTGTCATCCGGGACTGTCCGAGCACGAGCAGAACAAGGCCGGCCGCGCCGAACTCATGACCACCTCGTTCGACACCTTCGAGCGGGAGATCCGCGCCCAGCTTGGCCGCACTCTCCAGGGCGGTGGGTTTGACCCGGAAAGGGACATCACCGCCATCACCGTCAACCGCTGGCCGCAC
>DATHPX010000208.1:0-35115 GCA_035483335.1 Caulobacteraceae bacterium
CGGGCGGCGCGACTTGCGGCGATGCAGGGCGCGCGGGTGGCGGTGGCGGAGGAACACCGGGTTGGCGGCACCTGCGTCATCCGCGGCTGCATCCCCAAGAAGTTCATGGTCTACGCCAGCGAGTTCTCGACCGCGTTCAAGACGGCGCGGGGCTACGGCTGGACGGTCGGTGAGCCGACCTTCGACTGGAAGACCTTCCTGGCGGCCAAGGACGTGGAGATCGCCCGACTGTCGGGGATCTACGTCAAGAACCTGCAGAACGCCGGCTCCGAGCTGATCCATGGCCGCGCGGAGTTGCTCGACGCTCACACCGTTTCCATCCCTTCCAAGGATCGGACGGTGACCGCCGAGAAGATCCTGATCGCCACCGGCGGCTGGCCGACCCTGCCTCCGAACGTCCCGGGCGTCGAACACGCCATCACCTCCAACGGGGCCTTCCACCTGCACGGACTGCCGCGCCGGATGCTTGTGGTCGGCGGCGGCTACATCGCCGTGGAGTTCGCCGGCATCTTCAATGGTCTGGGCGTGGAGACCACGCTGCTCTACCGCGGCGCGAACATCCTGCGCGGGTTCGACGACGACGTCCGCGAGCATCTTGCGACGGAGATGGAGCGGCGCGGGGTGAAAGTCATCCTCGGCTGCGAGCACACGCGCCTCGAGAAGACTGCTGGCGGACTCGTCAGCCATCTGACGAGCGGCCACTCCCTCGAACACGACGTTGTCCTCTTCGCGACCGGCCGCGCGCCAAACACCTCGGGCCTCGGCCTGGAGAAGGCGGGCGTCGCACTCAATGAAAAGGGCGCGGTCGTGGTCGACAAGTATTCGCGCACGAACATCGAGAACATCTGGGCGGTGGGCGACGTCACCGACCGGATCAACCTCACGCCCGTGGCGATCCGCGAGGCCATGGCCTTCTTCGAGACGGCCATCCTGAATCGGCCCGCAGGCTTTGACCACGACACGGTCGCCAGCGCGGTCTTTTCCCAGCCTCCGGTCGGCGCCGTGGGCCTGACCGAGGCGGAGGCCCGGCGGGGCGGCAGGAAGATCGAGATCTATCGCTCCGTCTTCCGCCCGATGAAGGTGACCCTTTACGGCGGCGACGAGCGCACCCTGATGAAGCTGGTGGTAGAGGCGCCGCACGGGCGCGTCCTGGGCTGTCACGTCGTGGGTCCGGACGCGCCGGAGATCATCCAGATGGCGGCCATCGCCATCAAGATGGGCGTAACCAAGGTCCAGTGGGACGCCACCTGCGCCGTGCATCCCACGGCGGCCGAAGAGCTGGTCACGATGCGCGAGCCCTACGTGCCGACTGAGCTTGCCCTTGCCGGCTGATTCCGGTCTCGCGGCTTTTGCCTGAGCGGATCGCGTGGTCTAATACAGCCCGTTTTTTGAGAGAGGCTCCCCGTGACGCACAGGTGGACGCCGGCGTCCTGGAGGGAGCGTCCGGCCAAGCACATTCCCGCCGACTACCCCGATCCCGAGGCCCTGGCCCGGGTCGAAGGCGAGCTGCGCCGAATGCCGCCCCTGGTGTTCGCCGGAGAGGCCCGCCGGCTCAAGTCGCTGCTGGCCGACGTGGCGGCCGGCAAGGCGTTCCTGCTGCAGGGCGGCGACTGCGCCGAGAGCTTCGAGGAGTTCTCCGCCGACAACATCCGCGACACATTCCGCCTTATCCTGCAGATGGCCGTCGTGCTCACCTTCGCGGGGGGCAAGCCCGTGGTGAAGGTCGGGCGGATGGCCGGGCAGTTCGCCAAGCCGCGCAGCGACGCGATCGAGACCATCGACGGGGTGACCCTGCCGTCCTATCGCGGGGACAACATCAACGGCATGGAGTTCGAGCCGGCGGCCCGCCAGCCGGACCCCGAGCGCCTGATCCGCGCCTACTCGCAGTCGGCTTCGACCCTGAACCTGCTGCGCGCCTTCGCCGGCGGCGGTTACGCGGACCTGCACAACATCCATCGCTGGACCCTCGGTTTCGTCGACGGCAGCCCACAGGGCGCGCGCTATCGCGACCTCACCGACAAGATCTCCGAAGCTCTCGACTTCATGGGCGCGATCGGCGTCACGCCGGAGAGCCACCCCGACCTCGCGCGCGTAGAGTTCTTCACCAGCCACGAAGCCCTGCTGCTGGGCTTCGAGGAAGCCATGACGCGCGTCGATTCAACCTCGGGCGACTGGTACGACGTCTCGGCCCACCTGCTGTGGATCGGCGAGCGGACACGCCAGCTGGACGGCGCCCACATCGAGTTCGTGCGCGGGATCCGCAATCCGATCGGTCTGAAGGTCGGACCGACCCTCGAGCCCGACGATCTGCTTCGCCTGATCGACGCCCTCAATCCGAACGCAGAGCCCGGGCGTCTGACCCTCTATGGGCGCTTCGGCGCCGAGAAGATCGCCGCCCGCCTGCCGGCCCTGATGGCCGCGACCCATCGGGAGGGGAGCCAGGTCGTGTGGGCGATCGATCCCATGCACGGGAACACCCTCAAGACCGCCACCGGCTACAAGACCCGTCCGTTCGATCGAATCATGGCGGAGGTGCGGTCATTCATCGAGATCGCTCAGGCCGAGGGCGTGCATCCTGGCGGCGTGCACCTCGAGATGACGGGCCAGAACGTCACCGAGTGCCTGGGCGGCGCGCGCGCCGTGGCCGAAGGTGAGCTCGCCGATCGCTACCACACTCATTGCGACCCCCGCCTCAATGGCGAACAAGCCCTCGACCTCGCCTTCCTCGTCGCCGAGCGCCTCAAGGCCGGCCGCGACCCCGCCTCGCGGCAAGCCGCGGAGTAGATCGCCTCTGTCCCTCCCCTTCTGGGGAGGGTGTCGCGCCGAAGGCGCGACGGGTGGGGAACTTTGGGGAAAGGTCGAGGCGCCAGGGATGAGCCACACTTCCCCACCCGGCTTCGCTACGCTCAGCCACCCGCCCCAGAAGGGGAGGGACGGAAATCACACCCCGAGGATCCAGCCTTCCTCGTGCTGGGCCTCGACGACGACTTCCGGGGCGACGGCCTTGTCAGGTCCGAAAAGGGCGCCCAACCGGTTCTGCTCATCCAGGCGCGCCATGTGCTCGGCGATCCCACGCACCTGGGTGAGATCTTTCACCTCGCCGGGCGCCGGCGCGGTCTTGACCAGAGAGGGGTAGATCTCCGCCGCCACCACCTCGACGCCCGCCAGGTCGGCCTCGGTCAGCGCCTTCCAGCCGGTCTCGAACGGCCACACCTTGAGCCGGTCGCCGCGAGCAAGCTTCAGGCGCCGCGCGACGGGGATGCCCAGGATGGTCTGCCCTCCGACCGAGCCGTTGTAGTAGAGCTTCCACACCGATGCGGCGCCCTTGGCCGCGATCTCGGCGTGGCGGAACTCCGGGATGTCGTCGGGCCCGTGCGCCCTCTGGCGCTTTGGCTGAAGGGTCGTAAGGGCGTCACGCGGAGGGCAGCCCCAGAAGGGGAAGGGGCCGCCGGTGAGCCGGCGGTTGATCTCGGAGGCGACGCCGAAGCGGTTGTTGGTGTTGTCGGCCTTGTCCGTGACCATCCGGTCGATCTGGTTCCAGACGGCCAGCCAGGGCTCATCGCCCGGCAGCTTCAGGCCCTCCGCCAGGCCGCGGGGAAAACCCAGGGCGAAGTCGAAGCCCAGCAGGACGCGGTCGCGGTGCCTCGCGCGATCATCGAGGATCGCCGTCAGTAGGGCTTCGGCTTCCTTGCGCGTCTTTGGATTGTGCGACTCGAAGGTGAAGCGGAACCGCACATCCCGCTTGAGGACACCGATCCAGATCGAGTCAGCGCCGGTGGTCGGTTTGGAGGCGGCGCTCCAGTCCACCATCACGTACGCGTTGAACAGTCGGGCCACGTCGTTTCCTGATCTCGGGTCAGCTTGCCGGCTTCTTAAGGCGCGCGGGGCTCGGGAGCCATAGCGTCGCGGCCCCTGCGACGTTCAAGTTCGCAGGGATTTCTCTCGCTCCCGCGGCCGTGCTAGCCGCACCCCATGAACGCGATCCTCAAGGCCGGCGTGATCGGCGCTGGCGTCTTTGGCGGCTACCATGCAGCGAAGTGGGCCGGCCTCCAGGGGATCCAGTTGTCAGCGGTGCTAGATCCCAACGTGGAGCGCGCCGCGGCCCTTGCGGATCGCTACGGCGCCAGGGCGACGGCGAACCCTGCGGACTTCCTCGACGCGGTGGACATCGTCTCGATCGCCTCGCCAGCCGTCAGTCACACCGGTCTGGCGCTCGCGGCCTTGCGCGCGGGCAAACCTGTCTATGTCGAGAAACCCCTGGCTGTCGCGATCGAGGAGGCCGAGGCGATCGTCCGTGAGGCGGAGCGTCGCGGTCTCGTTGTCGCGTGCGGTTTTATCGAAAGGATCGTGCTGCGGGCGATCGGACTTGTCGGCGCGCCGCAGGCTCCCGTGCGGATCGAGGCGGTCCGTCGAGGGACGCCTTCGCCGCGCAACCGGGACGTGAGCGTGATCCTGGACCTCATGATCCATGATCTCGATCTCGCCCTGACCCTGAGCACAGGAGAGCCCTACGCGGTGGAGGCCGAGGGGGACGCGGATGAGGCGCGGGCGGAGATCAGCTTCGATGACGGCCTGGTGGCGATCGTCGAAGCCTCACGCGTCGCCGCCGGGCCGGAGCGTCGCTTGCGCATCGCCTATCCAACCGGCGAAGTGGACATCGACCTCATCGAAGGGACGCTCCGAAGCACGGTAGGCTTTCCGCTACGCGAGGACTTCGCGGCCCTGCCCGAGGTCCGCGACCGCCTCGGCGCCTCGATCGAAGGTTTCTTGGCCGCCGTGCGTGGCGACGCCGGTCGGCTGATCGCGAGTGCCGCGGAAGGCGCGCGAGCAGTCGACCTGGCCCTTGCGGTGGAGCAGGCGCTGGCGGAATGATCCCGCCATCCAAGATGGCAGGAGACGCTGCAATGACGACCGCCCACGACTTCACCTTCGCCGGGATCGACGGGCAGCCGCTTTCCCTGTCCAGCTTCACGGGCAAGACGGTGCTGGTGGTGAACACCGCCTCCCGCTGCGGCCTCACGCCCCAGTATGAGGGCCTGGAGGAGCTCTACCGGAGCCGCCGCGATCAGGGCCTCGTCGTGCTCGGCGTCCCCTGCAACCAGTTCGCCGGTCAGGAGCCCGGGGACGAGTCCGAGATCCAGTCCTTCTGCACGACGAGGTTCTCCGTCGATTTCCCGATGACGGCCAAGACCGAGGTCAAGGACGACGGGCGCCACCCCTTCTACGCGTGGGCGCAGGAGGAGTTGGGCGACGCCGCCGTTCCAGTATGGAACTTCCACAAGATCCTGATCGGCCCCAAGGGCCAGGCGGTGGCGGCCTTCGGCCCCCGCACCGAGCCCCTCGACCCCGGCATCGTCGCCGCCATCGACGAGACCCTGTAGCGGGTGATCCTCCCCCATGAACCCCGGCCTTGAGCCGGGGGGAATGGGGGAGGGGGACCGCGAAGCGGTGGAGGGGGCTGGGTTCGTGATGCCTCTGGCACCTAGCTGAGGCTGGATCAGCCGCCGTCGGCGATCCGCAGGAGGTAGCGGCCGTAGTCGGTCTTGGACAGCTGCTCGCCCCGCGCGCGAAGCTGATCGCGGTCGATGAAGCCGTTGTGGAAGGCGATCTCCTCGAGGCTGGCTATGTAGACGCCCTGGCGCTTCTGCAGGGTGTGCACGAACTCCGCAGCCTCGAGCAGGCTGTCGTGCGTCCCGGTGTCGAGCCAGGCGTAGCCGCGCGACATCGTCTCCACATAGAGATCGCCGGCTTCCATGTAGAGCCGGTTGAGGTCGGTGATCTCCAACTCGCCGCGTGCTGACGGTCGGATGGTGCGCGCAAGGTCGACGACGCGCGAGTCGTAGAAGTAGAGGCCGGTGACGGCGAGGCTCGACCGCGGCTCCTGCGGCTTTTCTTCCAGGCTGATCGCCCGTCCCTGGGCGTCCAGTTCGACCACGCCGTAGGCCCGCGGATCGTCGACGTGATAGGCGAAGACCGTCGCGCCGTTTTCGCGGCGCCTGGCCTGGGCGAGCAGGGTGGTCATTCCCGCGCCCACGAAGATGTTGTCGCCGAGGATCAGGGCGGCTGGGCCGCCTTGCAGGAATTCGTCGCCGATCAGGAAGGCCTGGGCGAGTCCTTCGGGGCGCGGCTGCACCGCATATTCGATCTGCATCCCCAGATTAGCGCCGTCGCCGAACAGATGCCGGTAATTGTCGATGGCCTCCGGCGAGGAGATGATCAGGATTTCGCGGATCTGCGCCAGCATGAGCACAGACAGCGGATAATAGATCATCGGTTTGTCGTAGACGGGGAGCAGTTGCTTGTTGATCGCCAGGGTGGCGGGATGCAGCCGCGTGCCGGCGCCTCCGGCGAGGATGATGCCCTTGGTCACGTGTTCTTCCCCCGACAGCGCCGTCAGACGTTCACGCCGAGCCGTTCGCCGGCATAGGCGCCTGACAGGATCGGCCGCCACCACCACTCATTGGTGAGATACCAGCGGACGGTGGCGTCGATTCCCGCCTCGAAGGCGATTTCGGGGGCCCAGCCCAGCTCCCGTTCGAGCTTGGAGGGGTCGATCGCGTAGCGATGGTCGTGACCGGGGCGGTCCTTCACGAAGGTGATCTGATCGGCGTAGGAACGGCCGTCGTCCCGCGGCTGAATCTGGTCGAGCTGCGCGCAGATGTTCTCGACGACCTGAAGGTTGCTGCGCTCCGCGCGGCCGCCGATCAGGTAGCTATCCCCCGGCTCGCCGGTCTCGAAGACGCACATCAGGGCCCGTACGTGGTCATCGACGAAGAGCCAGTCGCGCACGTTCTCCCCGGTGCCGTAGACCGGCAGGGGTTCTCCGGCGAGCGCCTTGATGGTGACCAGGGGGATCAGCTTCTCAGGGAAGTGGAACGGGCCGTAGTTGTTGGAGCAGTTGGTCACCAGGGTCGGCAGGCCATAGGTGTGGCTCCAGGCCCGGACGAGATGGTCCGAGGCCGCCTTTGAGGCCGAGTATGGGGACCTCGGCGCATAGGCCGTAGTCTCGTCGAAATGACCCTCCGCGCCGAGCGAGCCGAACACCTCGTCGGTGGAGATGTGATGGAAGCGGAAGCCGGACTTGAACGGCTCGCCCAGCCCTCGCCAATAGTCCAGCGTCTCCGAAAGCAGGGTGAACGTGCCTACGACGTTGGTCTGGATGAACGCCGCCGGGCCGTCGATCGACCGGTCCACGTGGGATTCTGCGGCGAGATGCGTGACGATCTGCGGTTGGAATTCACGGAGCGTCTGGCGCACCGCCGTCGCGTCGCAAACGTCCGCGCGTCGGAAAGCGTATCCCGGCGCGCCCTCGACCGTCTTCAGCGACGCCAGGTTGCCCGCATAGGTCACCTTGTCGAAGTTGAGGACCTGATAGCGCCCCGATGCGACCAGGCGGCGAACAAGGGCCGAGCCGATGAAGCCGGCGCCGCCGGTGACGAGGATCCGGGTCTGGGTCATGGGACGAGGGGCTCGGGCTCCAAGGGCGTCAGCGGTTCGCCGTCATAGCCGAAGGGGCTGCGGAAGTCCGCCAGCCTTGGCAGCACGACGTCCTTTGGCGACAGGATCGGCGAAACGCCCGCAAGGGGCCAACCGACTGCGAGGTCGGGGTCGTCCCAGATGAGGCCTCCGTCGCACTCCGGGGAGTAGAAGTCGGTGACCTTGTACTCGACCTCGGTGTCGGGCTCGAGCGTCAGGAAGCCGTGGGCGAAGCCGACCGGGACGAACAGCTGGGAGCCGTTCTCAGGGCTGAGTTCGGCGCCAACCCATTTTCCGAACGTCGGCGAGCCCGACCGGACGTCGACAGCCACGTCCCAGATGCGTCCACGCACACACCGGACGAGCTTTGCCTGGGCGTGAGGCGGAACCTGGAAATGCAGGCCGCGCAGGGTCCACGCGGGCCGCGAGAGTGAGTGGTTGTCCTGAATGAATTCAGTCGGGAGGCCGAGGCGCTCAGAAGCGCGAGCGCTCCAGGTCTCAGAAAACCAGCCGCGGTCGTCGCCGAACCGGCGCGGCCTGATGAGCTTGACCACACCCAAGCAACCTTACTCCCGGACTATGACGTGTAGAGATTGAAGCCGTCAGGCCTCTGCGCCTTCCGTGCGAGGTGCGAAGCTTGCGCCCGCGTGCGCGTGGCCGGCGACGAGCCAGAGGTAGGGCGGCACGCTCTCCTCGATGAAGTGATAGGTCTTGTCCTGGCCTTCGCCGCGCGTCTCGAGCAATCCGCACTTGGCGAGCAGATCGTCAATGCCGGCCTTCGCCTTGGCGAGGGTCGCGGGATCGCCGTGGATGGGCGCCAGATCGAAGGGGGTGAACCAGCCCCCGACCGTCTGAGCCGCTCCGGCGAGGGCGCCGAGCGCGGGGAGGGCGCCTTCGGCCGCGCTGGCCTCGATCCGTGTGACCGAGCGGCGCGAGACGCGTCCGCGGAATTCCTCGATCACCTCCCCGACGGCTTCCTCGACGTCCTGGGCGCCGACCTCGACACGTCCGCTGTCGATGGCCGTCAGGGCGGAGCGCTGGCTCAACAAGGTCGCAAGGAAGGGGAAGCCCAGGGACTTGGTGTTGATGGTCGCGACGGCGTCGTCTTCGAATGTAAGGCCGCTGATGGACTCGCCGTTCTTCACGAGATCCCGGATCTCCGCCGGGGACATCTTCGGCAGCTGGAGCGCGAAGATGTTCCGCTGGATCGACGGGACGTTGGCGATCAACTCGCTGAGGTTGGCCGCCACGCCGCCGATCAGCAGCTGCACGCGGGCCGCGCGGTCGGAAAGGCTCTTGATGATCTCGGCGATGTTGCGTCGGTATTCCTCGTCCTCGGCGCGGTCGAATTCGTCGAGGATGATCAGGACGCGGGTTCCGACGACCTTTCCGAGGAGTTCGCCCGCCAGGCGCGTGGTGATCGGCTCTGGTCCAAGGATAGAGGCGAACGTGTCGCCCCGTTCGGTTTGCTGGCTGGTCGGGCCGTGGTCGGCGTGGAACATCAGCGGAATGCTTGCAGCGGCCGCGCGGAAGATATCGTCGAAGTTCGAACTGGCGCTGCAGGTTATGTAGATGACGAGGTAGCGGGCGTCGCGGGCTGTCTGAGCCAGGACGTGCAGGGTCGAGGTCTTGCCCAGGCCCCGTTCGCCATAGATCACGGTGTGCAGGCGCTGGTCCTCGATCGCCGTGATGACCGAACCGAGCACGCGGCCGCGTCCGGAGAACATCTTGCGATCCGTGACCGGCTGCGCGGGGGTGTAGGCCTGACGCAGTTTCGCCCTGATCGCCGCAAAGGCGTCCGGGAGCGCGGTCTGGTCGCCAGCCGAAGCCATGAACCGCGGGAACGCGCCGGCTTCCGGCATGGCGACGGGAGAGGGCTCCGGCGCTGCGGGGCGCCAGACATATTCGGGTTCAGGCGCGGTCGTGGGCGACCGGTCGAACAGACCGAGGAACCAGTCGTAAAGGCTGATGAACCAATTCATGTGGACCTCTGGGCCGGCAAGGTCGACTGCGGGAACTCTCGGACTGCATGTCGACCCTTCATGATCTTACGCATCCGTCGACGCGTCCCCCTCGACCCGTCAGCATTGACGCTTACTGCGCCTGATTGAAAGGTTTGAGCACGTAGAGGATATAAGCCACGACGGCCAGGATGATTGCGATTGCCAGACCGGCTAACATGTTATTGCTTCGCTCGACGGCCTGGTTGCCGACGTAGTTCGCCACTGCGCAGCCTATTGCCGGCGGCGCATACTGATACATGTGGTCGCGCGGTTCGGCGGCCGTGGAGCGCTGCAGGAACAGAACCACCAAGCCGGCGAAGATAGCCATCGTCAGCAGGTCGTAAATCGTCTTCACACTGGTCCCCTTCGCGCCCGCCGGTAACCTGTCGGGTCGGGCTCGTCTAGAGCGTCATCGTGTCTGATTGGTGACCTTACCATAGCTGTGGCCACCCGGTCGTCCTGCTTGTGTCGCAGTCGCAACAAAAGCCCCCTTTCGTACGATGGGCAAGGGGCAGGGCGGCTCGTCCGGCCGACCGAAACACGTCAGGCGGCCCTTGTGTTGCGCCCCCGCCTGTTGGAACTAGCGGCCGATGAGCCTTCTTCGATCCGCCGATCATCTGCTCGACGCCTCGGACGCGCGTCCGGACGTCCGGTCGTGACGACGCGCAAGAAGCGCAGCCTTGGAACACGGCTGCGGGAATGGCGGATGTCGCGACAATATGACGCCAACCGTACAGAACAGGCGCTGGACTTCGACTGGTCGACGTTCCGCCACAACCGTATCTCGGTGGTCAATCTTCTCATGGCCGGGCGGCCGGACGGTCGTTATCTTGAGATTGGTTGCGCCGACAACGTTCTCTTCGACGCCGTCCTCGCAGCGGACAAGACGGGTGTCGATCCCGTGCGGGGCGGCACCCACCGAATGACGAGCGACGACTTCTTCGCCGCCTACGACGGGCCGCCGTTCGACGTGATCTTCATCGATGGCCTGCACCTCTATCCCCAGGTTCGCCGCGACTTGGTCAACGCTCTGCGCCATCTCGCCCCAGGCGGGTGGATTGGCATGCATGACATGTTGCCGCGGGACTGGCTCGAGGAGCACGTCCCGCAGATCCGGACCAGCGGCTGGACCGGGGATGGCTGGAAGACAGCGTTCGAGCTGGCGGCCGCCGACGAGATCGATTTTCGTCTCATTACAATCGACTACGGGGTCCTCGTGGCGCGCCCGACCGGGCCCTGTTGTCTGCCCGACCTGTCCGCCGACCTCGCGGACAAGCGATTCAAATTCCTCGTCCAGAACCTCGAACGCCTGCCTCTGGTGGCTTACGAAGAGGCGAGGACCTGGATAGACTCATTCCGGGCGTTTGTTCAGCGAGGTGATTCCGCCAGCCTCGCAAAGTAAAGCTTGTAAGAGTCGGGGTTTATGAAGGACACAATCGATGTCAGGGGCGCCTCGGGCACTGTGTACCGATTCATGCGCGTCCGGGGCGATCAGCCGCTCACCCGCATGGGTGGAAACTTCATCTATGCGAGGATGTCGGACGGGACGTGGGAGATCGTCTTCGTCGGCGAGGCCTCCAACCTCATGTCGGACGCACACCGCCTGTGGCCGCAGGCGGTGCAAGACCATGGGGCGGAGGAACTCTTCACGCGCCTGAACGTCACCGAGCGGGTCCGGCGCCTCGAACAGTCGGACATCCTCGGGGTCATCACCCCTCCGATGAACGCCGAGGTTCGGGCGAACTGATCCATCCGCACGCCACGGACGAAGCAACGACTGCGCGTCTCGAGCGTGAACCGAGTATGAATTGGGCATTGCAGCCCGGTTCAGAAGTCGAAAGCTACCTGTTGCGTAACGCCGATCGATCGCCGACCGGCGAAACGCAAAGGTAACATGATGAACACCAAGACTATCGTCGCCGCCGTAGCGGGCCTCGTCCTTGCGGCAGCCGGCGCGCAGGCGGCCTCCGCCCAGGACTTCGCACAGACCCACCCGCGTCAGGCCGAGGTCAACCAGCGCCTCGACAGGCAGGACGCGCGGATCGCCGCCGGGCGCGCCGACGGCGCAATCGGTCCGGCCAAGGCGCATCGCCTGCACCGCGCCGATCACCGCGTCCGCATGGCCGAGCACCGCTTCGCCCGTCGCCATGGCGGACACATCTCGAAGATGGAGCAGGCCCGCCTGAACCATCGTGAGAACGCGGTCAGCCGTCGTATCGGCTGAAGCCGGACGCCCCCCCTCCCGCGGTCCGCGCGGGAGGGCCGGGACTGGCATAGCGTCCTGATTCCATGCGAAGGGGCGCCTCCCGACGACCCTGCTCCAGGACCGCCACGCCATGACTCCTTTGCAAGCCGTGGTGATGGCCATCCTCCAGGGGGTGACGGAACTCTTTCCCATATCCAGCCTCGGCCATGCGGTGATCGCGCCGGTGCTGCTTGGCTGGCGCAATGTGGACGAGGCGGCTGAGGGCTTCCTTCCCTTCCTGGCGGTGATGCACCTGGGGACCGCCGTGGCCCTGCTGGGCTTCTTCTGGCGCGACTGGTTCGGCTTCGCCGGTTCGGTCCTTCGGTTCAACGATCCCGCGGGCGCGCCCGACCGACGGCTCTTCTGGCGCGTCGTCGTGGCGACGATTCCCGCCGTGGTCGTTGGCTTCTTCTTCGAGAAGACCCTGAGGCAGGGGTTCGCCGCCCCCGCGCTAGCGGCGGGCTTCCTGATCGTGAACGGCGTCATGCTGTTCGTCTCGGAACGCCTGCGCCGAAGCGCGACGCGCACGCTCGATCAGTTGCGGTTTGCGGACGCCGTCGTGATCGGCTTGTGGCAATGCCTGGCCTTGATCCCCGGGATGTCTCGCTCGGGCGCGACGATGAGTGGCGGCTACATCTGCGGTCTGGATCATGAGGACGCCGCCCGCTTCTCCTTCCTCACGGCCACTCCGATCATCCTGGGCGCGGTCGCGCTCGAAGCCCCCAAGCTTCTCCACAACCACCAGGGCCTGGGACCGATGGCGATCCTTGCGGGGATCGTCGCCGGCGTGACCGCGCTCCTCAGCGTCTGGGCGCTGATGAAGTGGTTCAAGACGCACGAGGTGCGTGGCTTCACCCCCTTCGCTATCTACTGCTGGGTCGCAGGCGCCGGCTCTCTGGCCTGGCTCGTCCTGCGCTAAGGGACGCGCGAGGCCTCAGAACTGCGCGTGCAGACGCGCAGCGAGAATGGAGACCGGACCCCGATCGCGGTTGTAGGCGGGGTTATCGACGAACTGATAGTCGAGCGTCACATGGGCATACTTGCCCACCGGCACGCTGTAGAAGGTCTCCAGGATTCGTTCCGTCCCCGGATGAGGGAGTTGGCCGTCGCCGATGAGGGTGCCCAGGCCTCCGTCCGCGAAATAGAGTTCGTGTATCGCGGTGATGCCGTTGATGACGCCCGCCAGGCCGACCGCGTCGTCGGGTCGTCCCCAGGCGCGCCCCCGCAGGGAGAGGCCCATAGCGCCGGTGCGATCGATGTCGGTGAACTCATAGGGTTCGATGTCGCCGTTGGTGACGCCCGCGCGGACGAAGAGGCCAAGATCTCTTGTCAGCGCCTGTTGGGCATTCAGGCCGAATCCGCCCCGGCTGCGATACTGGCGCACGAGCGCCGTGTTCGGAACGCCGCCTTCGCTCTGCGCCAGGGCGATGGCCGCATCGAAGGTCCCCATTCGCGCGCGGCTCCAAAACCCCGTGATCCGCACCACGCCCGCCAGGCCGCGCACCGACCAGCGTCGTTCGCCTTCCCCAATGAGTTGGAACTGACTGAAGTTGGAGGTGAGCGTGGGGCTGTTGGGGACAATCGAGAGGTCCATCACCGCGCCGCGCAGGGTCCAGTTCCCCTGGTACCATTCAGCCGCGCCGCCGACGGTGTAGCCCCAGGCGTCGGCCGCGTAGTCGAACGTGCCCGTGTCGACGATAGACCAGTTCAGAAAATCGTTACGAGGGTCATGGGCATAGTCGTTGGCGTCGAAAATATCGGTAACGGAGAACTTCCCCACGGTAAACACAAGGCGATTTGTCGACACTTTGCCCGCCAGTTGGATCAAGCCGCTGTCGACGTTCTGCTCGCCTCCGCCGAGGTCGATCGTCTGTCGCAGGAAGATGCGGGGTAATTTTACGTAGGGCGTGGATTTTCCGATCTTGTACGCCTCCCCGCTCGGGAAGCCCGCTATGCCGAAAGTGTCGTTGAGGCCGAAACCTTGGTCGATTTCAGGAGCTAACCAGAATTCTGCGCCGGCCCATGGCCGAAAACCGTCGTAGATCGTTAGGTCCCAGGTCTCCCGGCCATTGGCGAAGGGGGAAAGACTGTTGGCGCCCTGATAGGGAGACGGGAAGGCAGGGTGGAACTGATCGACGAACGTGGTCTGCCAGTGAAGGGCGTATGGTTCCGTGGGCGGCGCGCCCTGGTCGGGGGTGGGCTGCTCCTGGGCCTCGGCGCCTGCGGCGAGGCAGGCCCACGCCAGCCCGGCGACGAGCGACAGGGCCCGGCGGCGAACCGCACATCTGCGCGGTTCAGTCATGGAGGTCCGTCATCGCCATGCCGCTCCCCCGAGCGTGGTCGCGAATCTCGCCGGTGTGACGATCCAGATGGGCGGATCGGCGAGGAGGGGAGGCGATGACCAAGGCCCGTCCCCGGGACTCCGCCGTCTCGACGCCAGTCGAGTGGCCAATCCCGAACCCGCATTCCGAAGTCAAGCGTGGGCGCAGGCCAAAGCTGCGCGACATTCTTGGGCCAGGACTCATCACCGGCGCGTCCGACGACGACCCCAGCGGCATCGCCACCTATTCCCAAGCCGGCGCACAGTTCGGCTACGACCTTGGCTGGACACTGTTCCTCAGCTGGCCGCTGATGTGCGCGATCCAGGAGATCTGCGGGCGGATCGGGCGGGTGACCGGTCGCGGGATCGCCGGAAACCTGCGCCGCCACTATCCGCGGTGGCTGGTGTGGACGATCATCCTGCTGCTCGCGACCGCCAACACCATCAACCTCGGCGCCGACATGGGCGCGATGGGCGCGGCGCTCGGCCTCGTGATCGGGGGCTCCACGCTTCTCTACACGGCCGGTTTTGGCCTGCTCTCGGTCGTGCTGGAGGTGTTCGTCCGGTACGCCCGTTACGTGCCGATCCTCAAATGGCTGACCCTTTCGCTGTTCGCTTATGTCGGCGTCGTCCTGGTAGTCGGCGTGCCCTGGGGCGCGGTGCTGCGCCACCTCGTGATTCCGAAGATCTCCCTGGCGCCGGGCTATCTGACGGTCGTCGTCGCGGTCCTGGGCACGACCATCAGCCCCTACCTCTTCTTCTGGCAGGCCGAGAACGAAGTGGAGGACATGAAGGAGCGCGACGGCTCTCGCGCCCTCAAGAAGGCGCCGGATCAGGCCCCCGCCGAGCTCTCCCGCATCCGCTGGGACACCTGGATCGGCATGGGTCTTTCGAACACCGTGGCCCTCTCCATCGTCATCACCACCGCCGCTACGCTGCATGCGCATGGGATCACCAATATCGAGACCTCTTCGCAGGCGGCGCTGGCGCTCAAGCCGATCGCCGGCCCCTTCGTCTTCGTGGTGTTCGCCATGGGAATCATCGGCACCGGCCTGCTGGCGTTGCCGGTGCTGGCTGGCTCCGCCGCCTATGCGCTCGGCGAGGTGATGGCATGGCGCGTGGGGCTGGCGCGCAAATGGAGACGGGCGCCGGCCTTCTACGGTGCGATCGTTGCGGCCATGGTCATCGGGGGGGCGATCAATTTCACCCGGCTCGATCCGATGAAGGCGCTGTTCTGGAGCGCCGTGATCAATGGCGTCACGGCCGTGCCGCTCATGGCCCTGATTGTTCACCTTGGTCAGCAGCGCGCCGCCATGGGCGAGTTCACCCTGCCGCCAGTCCTTAGGGCGGTGGGCTGGCTCGCCACTGCGGCGATGGCCGCCGCCGCCGTGGGAATGTTCATGACCTTCAGCCCAAACGGCTGAAGATTCGCCCGGCGAAGCGGACAGGTTTAGGCTGTCGGTATGACAGCGCACGAACCATTGCTCAGGCCTCAGCCGCTGATGGACCTCAAGCCCACGCAGATGACCGTCGGCTTCCACGAAGTCGCGGAAAAACGTCGGCGCTTTCGTCAGCTCACAGACCAGGCCAGCGGGTCGTTCATCGGCCGCCACATGATCCCTACGGTCCTGGGACCGAAGAAACGACACTACATCATCGACAACCACCACCTGGCCTGCGCCCTGCACCAGGAGGGGGTCGAATCGGTCCTGGTCACGGTGACAGCAGATCTCAGCGCCCTGTCGAGAATTTCGTTCTGGCGGTACCTGGATAACCGCAACTGGTGTCACACGTACGACGCCGCGGGAAAGCGTACGGACTTCGAGGAAATTCCGGGTTCGATCGAAGGACTGAAGGACGATCCCTATCGCAGCCTCGCCGGGGACCTGCGCCACGCCGGAGGCTACTCGAAGGACATGACGCCCTTCAGCGAATTCCTGTGGGCCGACTTCCTGCGCCAACGGATCAAGCGCAAGTCGATCGATAAGGACTATGACACCGCCCTCGAACGGGCGGTCCGCCTCGCGAAGTCGAACGACGCCGCCTTCCTCCCCGGCTGGTGCGGCGTCAGCCCCGTCGCGTGAGCGGGCCATCCTGACCAGAGTCGCCAAGCCCCCTCTCTTCTCTTCATGGCCGGCGCAAATGGCCGGCCATGAAGAAGTTGATAGGCGGCCGGATTCCCTACAGGACCGACAACATCTCCGCGACGAGCGGATGGCGCACAATGTCGACGTCCTCGAGCCGCACCACGGCGATGTTGGGCGCCTTCTCGAGCCGCTCGGCGACGCTGGACAATCCGGAGAGTTCCGGCAGTAGGTCCGACTGAGCCGGATCGCCCGTCACCACCATCGTGGAGCTCCACCCCAGCCGCGTGAGCAGCATCTTGAGTTGGACGTAGGTGCAGTTCTGCGCCTCGTCGATCACCACGAAGGCGTTGTTGAGCGTGCGGCCGCGCATGAACCCGACCGGCGCGATCTCGATCGCCCCTTCGCTGATCAGCGAGCGCACACGCTTCATCGAGAGCCGGTCCGACAGGGCGTCGTACAGCGGCCGAAGATAGGGCGCGAGCTTGTCCTCGACTTCCCCGGGCAGGTAGCCCAATGACTCGCCGGCCTCGACCGCCGGCCGCGAAAGCACGATGCGGCCGACGCGGCCCGCCTCCAGCGCCTCCACCGCCTTGGCGATCGCGAGGTACGTCTTGCCCGTTCCGGCAGGGCCGAGGGCCACGACGAGTGGCTTGCTGTCGATCGCGGCCATCAGGCGGGCCTGGCCTTCCGATTTTGGCTTTATCGTCTTGAGGTAGGCCTGCTCGCGTTCATCCTCCCCGGGAAGCGGATTCCATCCTCGTCCGACCGGCAGCCGGCGGATCTTCGAGTCGTCCAGGAATTCCCGGTCGTCGAAGGCGCCTTCGCGCACCAGCCGCTTGAGGGGCCGCTTGGTCATGGGAGTCCTCCGTGGCGTTGGCCGTGGCCAAAGAAAAAGGGCGACGCCGGAATGGCTCGCCCTCTGACACTGGATCGGGATGGAAACGGATGGGATTTGCCCGTCGCCGGCGCTCCGCCGGAGACCCTCGAACTCGGCGAAGGGGGCGGTGTTGACCGCCCGGCCTGCCTGCGCGACACCCACAACTCCGTCCAGCAGAGACTGCGGACGGGACCGCCCGCAGTGGGATCGGAGCGCTTTCGACGGCCCTCCGAATCGCCTGACGATCCTGATCTAAACCCATTTCCAGAAGGTTTATAAGTGGCGCTTTCGAAGATTAGGAGGTGTGCGGATGAATGCCTTTAGACTTGGCGACATCGCGCCCACCTTGCCGGAAGGCGGCGAATACTGGATAGCGCCGAACGCGATCGTGGTCGGTAATGTAATTTTGAAGAAAAATGCGAGTGTCTGGTTCGGTGCGGTCCTGCGTGGCGACAACGAAGCTATCGAAGTGGGCGAAAATTCCAACGTCCAGGACAACAGCGTCCTGCACACCGACATGGGCTCGCCCCTGATTATCGGAGCGAACGTCACGGTCGGCCATCAAGTCATGCTCCACGGCTGCACCATTGGCGAGGGCAGCCTGATTGGAATTGGTTCGGTGATCCTCAATGGCGCGAAGATCGGGCGCCAGTGCATCATCGGCGCCAATAGCCTGATCACCGAGGGCAAGGAGATCCCGGACCGCTCTATGGTGATGGGCTCGCCCGGAAAAGTCGTGCGCACCCTCGAACCGGCCCAGGCCGAGGCGATCGCCGGCGGGGCGATGCACTATGTCGCCAACTGGAAACGCTTCAAGGCGGGCCTCGCCCCGCTGTAAGAGAGGCTGCGCCGACAATCTTGGCGCCAGGGAGCGAGCCGCCAATGGCCTTCGAATTCATCCAGCTGGAGCGGGACGGCGGGGTCACGACGCTGACCCTCAATCGCCCCGAGGTCATGAACGCGGTCCACTCGCCGATGCACTTCGAGATGGCCAAGGCCATCGACGAGTTCGCGGCGGATCCTTCCCAGTGGGTGATGATCGTCACCGGCGCGGGCGATCGGGCCTTCTCCGCCGGCAACGACCTCAAATGGCAGGCGGGGGGAGGGGAGATGCGCTCCCCGCCATCGGGATTCGCGGGCCTCACCTCCCGCTTCGACCTGGCCAAGCCCCTGATCGCCGCGGTCAATGGCGTGGCCATGGGTGGGGGCTTCGAGATCGCCTTGGCGTGCGACCTGATCATCGCCTCCGACAAGGCCGTGTTCGCCCTGCCGGAACCGCGGGTGGGCCTGGCGGCCCTGGCCGGCGGCCTTCACCGCCTGCCGCGCGCGATCGGACTCAAGCGCGCCATGGGCATGATCCTCACCGCCCGCCGTGTTTCCGCCCAGCAAGGGTTGGACCTTGGCTTCGTCAACGAGGTTACGACAGCGGAGGGTCTGATGCCCGCCGCCCGCAGGTGGGCCCAGATGATCGCGGAGTGCAGCCCGATGTCGATTCAGGCCTCCAAGGCCGCTGTCCTGCGCGGGCTCGATGAGCCGACGCTCGGGGGTGCTATCAAGGGACAGAACCGCTATCCGGAGGTCGCCGCCCTGTTCGGGTCGGAGGATTTCATCGAGGGGCCGCGCGCCTTCGCGGAGAAGCGCGCTCCGCAGTGGAAGGGGCGATAGAGACGCTTCTTGTCCGTCACCACCAAACCGCCTGAAGCGCCATTGCCGAAGGTGACCGCACCCTCTCATAGCACCCGCCGCGCCGCCGGCGTGGTCGGGCTCGCGGTCATCGGATCGCGCCTGTTCGGCCTCGTGCGCGAGGTCGTCTTCGCCGCCATGTTCGGCGCGGGCAAGCTGCTCGACGTCTATATCGCCGCCTTCCGCATCCCGAACCTCCTGCGCGACCTCTTCGCCGAGGGCGCACTGTCGCTCGCCTTCACTACCCTCTTCACCCGGACCTGGGAGACGGAGGGCGAGAAGCCGGCCTGGGAGCTGGCGAACCTCATCCTCACGGCCATGATCTTCCTGATGGGGCTGGTCTGCGTCGCCGCCATCGCGGGCGCGCCGGCGATCGTGGAGGTGACCAACTTCGGGTTCCACAACGTGCCGGGGAAGTTCGACCTGGCGGTGCGCCTCACGCGCATCCTCTTCCCCTTCATCCTGTTCGTCTCCCTGGCCGCGGCAGTCATGGGGATGCTCAACGCCAGGTTCGTGTTCGGCGTCCCGGCGTCGGCCTCGACAGTGTTCAACATCGTCTCAGTGGTCGCCGGCGTCGGCCTCGCCTTCGCCTTCGAGCCGGGCGCGCTCGCTAACTGGCGACACCCGGTGTTCGACGAGCGGGCGCTCTATGGGGTGAGCGCGGGGGTCCTGCTCGGCGGCCTCTGCCAGCTGGGCATGCAGCTTCCGAGCCTCTTCGCCCAAGGCTTTCGCTTCCGATGGCGGTTGAACCTGAGGGATCCGCGTCTTGCCGAGCTCTGGCGACTGATGTGGCCGAGCCTGATCGCCGCGGCGACGGTCCAGGTGAACGTGCTCATCAACGGCATGTTCGCCTCGGAGATCAATGGCGGGCAGTCCTGGCTCTACTGCGCCTTCCGCCTGATGCAGCTCCCCATCGGCGTGTTTGGCGTTTCGCTCGGGACCGCGACCCTGCCAGCGGTGACCCGCGCGGCCGCGCGCGGCGACATGGACGCCTTTGGCCATACCGTTAGGGATTCCCTGCGACTGGCCGCCTTCCTAACCCTGCCAGCGGCCGCGGGCCTCGCCGCCCTGGCCGATCCGATCATCGCGGTGATCTATCAGCACGGCCGGTTCAGCGCCCACGACACCCACCAGACGGCCATGGCGCTGCAGGCCTATGCCGTGGGCCTCTCCGGCTATGCGGCGATCCTCGTCCTTCGTCCCTGTTTCTACGCCCTGAACCTGCCCAAGATCCCCATGCGGGTGAGCCTGATCGGAATTGCGATCTGTCTCATCCTGAACCTCTTCAACATGCTGGTGCTGAAGCTCGGTCATGTTGGCCTGGCGCTTTCGACCTCCGCAGTCGCGATCATCAACATGGGCCAGCTGTTCTTCGCTCTGCGCAAACGCGTGGACCTGGGCGCCGGCGCGCCCTGGATCGGCTTCCTCGCCCGCTGCCTCCTCGCGGCGGGGGTCTGCGCCGGTCTCGCCATGGGCGCGAGTTGGGAGGCAGCCCATCTCGGTATGCCCCGCATCGTGGGTCTTGGCGCCGGCGTCGCCCTCGGCGTGGGAGGCTACTTCGCCGCGGCGCGGGTCCTGGGCCTGAGCGAAAGCCACGAGGCCTGGCTCATGATCCGCCGGCGCATCCCCTTCCTGCCTAAACCGGCCTGAGAGCCGAGCGCCGCCGCTCGGTTCGCGGGCCGTTGCCGGTGTCCTGCGAACAAGCGATCATCCCCTTCGACTGGGAGCACGATCATGGAAAAGCCTGACGCGGCCCGAAGGCCGGTCGTCGTCCAGCCTGATCAGGGCCGCGCCTACGCGATGGGCCCCATGAGAGCGATCTTCAAGGCTGACGGTGACGAGACCGCGGCTCACTATTCAGTGTCCGAGTGGTGGCTCGAACCGCGCACGCGGGGGCCGGGCGTGCACGAGCACGCCGAGGATCACGTATTCTTCGTCATCACCGGAACCCTGAGCTTGTGCGTCGACGGTCAGTGGTTGCAGCTGGAGAGGGGCGGTTACGTCGTCATTCCCGGGGGCGCGCCGCACGATTTTGGGAACCGTGGGTCGACTCCCGCGGGTTTCATCGCCTTCACCTCGCCGGGCGGATTCGAAGAGCACATGCCGGATATTGCCTCCGCTCTGGGGGCCGAGGACCTCCGGATGTAACGACCCTGTCGCCGGCTCGCGCGCAGCCGCGTAGAACCGTCGGATGCTCAAGCTGAACGACGACGAGAAGCGGGCGCTACGGGCGCGATGCACGCGCTGGCTGTCCTTTGAAAGGCCGAAGACTGCCGCCGACTGGGTGGCGGCGATGGCCGCTTCGCCCCACCTCGACCTGGGCCTTGACGCCTACAGCAGTGGGCCGGCCATCCAACGGCTCGAGCGGACCGTAGCCGACCTCCTGGGAAAGGAAGCCGCCTTGTGGGTCCCCAAGGGGATCATCGCCCAGCAGGCGGCGCTCCTCGCCCACGCCGCCGACCGACCCTCGAAGGTCGTCGCCCTCCACCCGAAGTCGCACCTTGCCCTAGACGAAGCCAGCGCGCTCAACCGCCTCGCGGGCCTCACTATGGCGCGAGTAGGCTCCGACCACCGCCACTTCGGTGTGAAGGATCTTGCGAGGCTCGCCGAACCCCTGGCGGCGGTGACCGTGGAGCTGCCACTGCGCCGCGCAGGATTCCAGGCCCTGGCCTGGGACGACCTTGTGGCCATCTCGAACTGGGCGCGCGGGAAGCAAATCCCTTTCCATCTCGACGGGGCGCGGCTGTGGGAGGTTCAGCCGTGGTACGGCCGGCCGCTGGCCGAAATCGCCGCACTGGCCGACAGTGTCTACGTCTCGCTCTACAAGGGGTTGGGCGGAATCGCCGGCTGCGTGCTGGCCGGTTCAACTTCCCTGATTGCCGCGGCCAGGCCCTGGCGACTGCGCTATGGAGGCGACCTGCCCCTGGCGTTCCCGCTGATCGTCACTGCCCTCGATGGCCTGCAGACGACCCTGCCGCGCATGGAGGCCTACCACCGTCATGCGGTCGCCTTGGCGCAGGCCATCCACGAGGCGCCGGGCCTCACGGTCTTTCCCAGTCCGCCCCACTGCAATTCCTTCCAGGTCCATTTCACCGCCTCCGCCACGGCGATGGAGGAGGCGGCCCTGGCCCTCGCGGAGGAGAGCGGAACCTGGCTGTTCGGCCGCTTCGAACAGGGTCTGTTGCCGGAAACCTGCTTCGGCGAAGTGGCCGTCGGGGAAGGGAGCCTTGGTTGGACCCCCGCCGAGGCCGCCGAGGCGCTCGCCGCGCTGAACCGGCGGGCAGTCGCTCTTCTCTAGTGTCCTGATCGGTTTGCACGGAACAGATGCAAACGGTGAATCGGGCTCTACACTTTTGAATCTACAGCAAATCACGGGGGTGATTTGCTGTAGGCCCTCACAACTCCACCGGCTGTCCATGCGGCGTGCGACGGTAGGCTTCGGCCCAGGCCTCTTTGCGCGCGCCAAGCGCCTCGACGCTGGCGAGCCCGCGGTCGGAGGTAAGACGCTCCAGGGCCGCCACCCAGCAGTCGTAGTAGTCCGCGTCCGGCGAGCTCGCGAGCTCGCCGGCGAAGACCTGCGACCACTCCGGCCAGCTGAACGCGCCCCGGGCGTGAAGCTGGACGGCAAGGGCGAAAGCCTGGGCCTGCCAGGGCTCGGTGAAGGGCGGCCCTTCCGCGCCGAAGCTGGCGCCCATCAGACCAGGCTCAAGCGGGCTCAAGATACGGCTCCCAAAGATCCAGGGCGACGGTGACGGTCGGATCGGCTTCCTCTCCCCACAACTCGTTCCCCGCGAAGCGCACGCTGTAGAGGTATTGCGGGTCCTCGCCGGCCAGGTGGGCGTTGCTGTCGGGAAAGACGTGAGCCCCGTGACAGCGCTCGACCACGCCGACATGTCCGCGGACATAGCGGGGTAGTCGCGTGTGGCCGGCTGGATTGATGTTCCGGGCGCGAACCCGCGCTCCGACCGTGAACAGGGGGGCTGCGGAGCGCTCCCGCAGGTAGGATCCGCGGGTGGCGAGGCCGGTGATGATCTCCCCGGCCGATCGCGGCGCGGCCTCGGCCGATCGGGTTGCGGCCCGACCCCTCTGGAGCTCCTCGGCGGTCACGAATCCGCGCCGGACCAGGGCGTCGGAGAGCGAGCGGAACCAGCGCTCGTAATAGGTCATCGGCAGGTAGTCCGGGCCGGGGATCAGCTCGCGCTGATGACGGCCGTAGTCGAGGTTGACCCGCGTGGGCGAGGCGATGGTCATCGCGAATACGCGTCCCTCCCACGGCGCGTGGAATACCCGCTCGTTCTCTTCCGGTTCGAGCGGGCCGAGGTTGGTCATGCCGCCCATGTCGTGCACGCCGTTCATAAGAGGGCCGTCCCGACCATGCCGTTGCGGGTCACCCGCGCCGCCAACTCCGCCTCGTCCAGCCCCTCGGTTCCTGTTGGGCGTTGCGGGACCACCAGGTAACGAACCTCGGCCGTCGAGTCCCAGATGCGGATCTCCACGTGCTCGCCAAGCTCGACGCCGAATTCGCGCAGCACGCCCCTGGGATCGATCACAGCGCGCGAGCGGTAGGCGTTGGATTTGTACCATACCGGCGGCAGGCCCAGCAGCGGCCAAGGATAGCAGGAGCACAGGGTGCACACGACGAGGTTGTGGACCTGCGCCGTGTTCTCCACCGCCATCACGTGCTCTCCCTGGGCGCCGGTGAAGCCGAACTCCGCCACCGCCGAGGTCGCGTCCTTCAGCAGCCGCTGGCGGAAGGCCCCGTCCGTCCACGCGCGGGCGACGACCTGCGCCCCGTTCTTGGGGCCGACGTCTTCGGCATAGTGCTCGACGATGGCGTCAAGCGCCGCGGGATCGACCAGTCCCTTCTCGACCAGGATCGATTCCAGCGCCTTCACCCGCAGGTGCATGTCGGACGGTGGATGCTGCCCTTCGGCGTGGTCGTGATGATCGTGGGCCATGGCGAGGAGCCTAACTCATCGGTGGCAAAGATCGACCGCTTGATCTGCGCTCGCGAGAAGCCCAGTCGCAATCTAAGCTCCCGTAGAGCAAACTCCGACCAGACGGAATCGTCTGGCCGGAGATAATTTGCTCTAGTTTCAAACACTTGAGCGCCGTCTGATCGCCCAACCAGTTCCCATTTGGGCGGACTGCGCTCTGGTCGACACGAGGGGTGAGATGACGGGCGCCGACGCAGAGTCCTTCGTCCAGTTCCGCTTCGAGGCGGAGATCATCTATTGGCGCGGTCCGTCGCCCTATTTCTTCGTCGCCGTTCCCGCGGAGCACGTGTCGGATCTCAGGGGAGTCGCCAGGGCGGTCACCTATGGATGGGGCATGGTCCCCGTCGAGGCGAGGATTGGCGAGACCTCCTTCACCACCTCGCTCTTCCCCAAGGACGAGACCTATCTGCTGCCGCTGAAGGTCGCCGTGAGGCGCGGGGCCGACATCACGGCCGGCGACCGGGTCGCCGTGGAGATGACGATCCAGGCCGTTGCGCGCTAGCGGCTAGTGCGCCGTCCGCCCAAGTGGGAACGGGTTGGGCGATCAGACGGCGCTCAAGATTTTGATTCTAGAGCAAATTATCTCCGTCCAGACGGTTCCGTCTGGTCGGAGTTTGCTCTACTGCCGGCGCCTCGTGACGTCGGCGGTACTCCGCCGGGGTAACGCCCACCTGTCGCACGAAGGCGCGGCGAAAGGTGTCGATATCGCGGAAGCCGGCTTCGCCCGCGGCCTTCTTCGGAGGGTCACCGGCCTCCAGGACCTGCCGGGCGGTCTCGACCCGCGCCATCTCCACCCAGGTTGCGGGGGTGAGGCCGATCTCGGCCTGGAACAGGCGCACGAAGTGGCGGGCGCTGAGCCCCGCGCGTTCGGCCAGGACCTGGGTCTCCAGATCGGCCGCGAGGTTGGCGAGCGCCCACCGCTGGACTTCCTGCAGGCTCGAGCGACCTGCAGGATGAATCTCGCCGCGGCGGCTGAACTGCAGCTGGCCACCGGGCCGCTTGAAGAACATCACCAGTTGCGCTGAGACGCTCTTCGCCGCCTCGCGCCCCGCGTCCTCCTCGACCAGGGCCAGCGCAAGGTCGAGGCCCGCCGTGACTCCCGCGGAGGTGCGCACCGGACCGTCGCTAACGTGCAGGGCGTCGACCTCGACGATCACCTCGGGAAACCGCTCTGTCAGCCGGTCGGCGACGTCCCAGTGGGTGGTGATGCGCCGGCCGTCCAGCAGGCCTGCGGCGGCGAGCATCCAGGCGCCGCTGCACACCGAGCCGATCCTCCTCGTCCGCTTCGCCTGGTCGCGTAGCCAGTCCAGCAGCCGCTCGTCCGGGGCCTCGTCGACGATGTGCGGCGCGCCAGCCACAAGCAGGGTGTCGAAGATGCAGGCGTCGCGCCCTGCGACCAGGTCCGGCATGAGGCGCGTCCCGGCCGAGGTCACGATCGGTCCCGGTTCTGCGCCCACGACCCTGAGGTCATAGACCTTCGAACCGGTCTGCGTGTTCGCCTCGGCGAAGACGTCGAGCGGGCCTGCAACATCCAGGAGTTGCACGCCGGGAACCGCCAAGACGCCGATGCTCCGGGGGGTCGATGCAATTGCACGTCGTGATTGCACGTCAATTGTCCACTTTTGCCGTGAGACTGCAATAGCAGACATGCGCGCGACTTTCTAGCCTCTGACTCGACGCTACGAAGGGAGACACCCATGACGATCACCGCCGAACGCATCGCCCCGCCGGACAGCAAGCTGGCGCGCGAAATCACCCAGCTGGTTCGCGATACGGAATCCGACCTGCTCTTCAACCACTCGAGCCGGGTCTACCACTGGGCCGCCCTGACCGGCGAACGGCGTGGCCTGAGCTTCGATCGCGAGCTGCTCTACGCAGGCGCCATGTTCCACGACATGGGCCTGACGCCGCAGCACAGCAGCAAAAACGAGCGCTTCGAAGTCGATGGGGCGAATGCGGCGCGCAACTTCCTCAAGAGCCGCGGCGTCCCCGAACTGGATGTGGAGCGCGTGTGGACGGCGATCGCCCTGCACACGACGCCCGGCATCCCCGAGCACATGCATCCGCTCATTGCCCTGGTTACGACCGGGGTCGAGATGGACGTCCTCGGCATCGCCTACGATCAGTTCAGCCAAAAAGACCGCGAGGCTGTGGTGAAGGCCTTCCCGCGCACGCCGCACTTCAAGGAAGACATCATTCAGGCGTTCTACGACGGCATCCACCACAAGCCTGATACGACCTTCGGGAACGTGAAGGCCGACGTGCTTGCAGACAAGGATCCGCACTTCCATCGCGGGAACTTCTGCAGCGTCATCCGCAACTCGAAGTGGATCGGATAAGTCGGTCGCCGAGTGGGCTCCGGCGTTGTCGCTTGGTGGCGGCGCCGGAGTCCCCATAAGCTCGGGCCTTGGCCCGGCTCATTCCCATCGACGACCCCGACGACCCGCGCGTTGCCGTCTATCGCCAGGTCCGCGAGCGCGACCTGGTCGGCCGCCAGGGCGGCTTCATCGCCGAGGGCGAGGTCGTCCTGCGCGTCCTCCTCACCCGGAGTGGGCCGCATCGGGCGGCCTCCCTGCTGGTGGACGGCAAGCGGCTGGCGAAGCTCTCGCCCCTGATCGAAACCCTGCCTGAAGCGATCCCCGTCCACGTCGCCGGCCAGGCGGTGCTGGACGAAATCGCCGGCTTCCACATCCACCGGGGAATCCTTGCCCATGGCCTGCGCGCGCCCGACCCGGGGGCGGCCGCCTTGCTCGCGTCTCTGGGCGAGACGGCGCTCGTTCTGGTCCTCCACGGGATCGCCAACCACGACAACATGGGCGGCCTGTTCCGCAACGCCGCGGCCTTTGGCGTGGACGCCGTGCTGCTGGACGCGACGTCCTGCGATCCGCTCTATCGCAAGGCCATTCGGGTGTCGGTCGGCGCGGCCTTGCACATCCCTTTCACACGCCTGGTCCCGGGTGAGGACGCCCTGGCCGTGCTCGAGACGGCCGGTATCGAGGCCCTGGCCCTGAGCCCGGGCGGCGCCGAGTCCCTGGCGGGTCTCGCCCGTCCCGCGCGCGCCGCGCTCATCCTGGGCGCCGAAGGGCCAGGCCTGCCGCCGGACTTGCTCGCTCGCGCCCGGACCTTCCGCATTCCGATGGCGACCGGTTGGGACTCACTTAACGTCGCCAGCGCCGCCGCCATCGCCCTTCACGAGCTGACCTGCCCCAGGTCGATCTGAGCGAAGGCGTACTTGCGTTTGCGATGAAAAGCGATTGACTGGCCGCGCCAAGGGAGCTGCGCTGGAGGAGGCATGCCCCAGACCCTTACGATCGGGATCTTTGTCCTGGGCGCGGTCATGCTCCTCCTGGCGCTGGTCAGCGGCGGCTTCAAGATTTTCGGCTCGGAGATGCCGGGCGTGGTCAACCGCTCGGCTCGCGTCATTGCCTTTCTCATCGGCGCCGGGCTCGTGGGTTTCTCCCTGATCCATTTTCGGGAGCCGCCGGTCGCAAAGGCGTCGACCGACCAGGGCGCGCAGGTTCCGGCGCCTCAGGAGTCCACCGGGCCCACCGATGTCGCAAACCGCCCCGCGAGCGGAGATCAGCCCGCCCCCAAGCCCCCTGTGGCGGAGGCGAACCTGAACGATCCGACAGCCGTGCGCGTGTTCGGCCGCGAGGCGATGGACTTCGGAGTGCCGCCCCGAAACACCATCGAGGAGAATGTCGGCGCCCTCACGCCCCTGACCATTCCCGGCGCGCGGACCATATCGACGGGCGAGCTCTACAACGACCTGCGCAGCAATCGCCGGTTCCTGCTCGTGGACGTCCTCGACGCGCCCCACGCGGGCCTGCCCGGCGCGCGCCGCTATCCGGGCGTGGGCATGCCGATTCCCTCGGGGGACCTTGGGGGCTTGCTGGACAAGGACACGGCCGGCGACAAGTCTTATCCGGTGGTCTTCTACTGCCAGGGTCCCCAGTGCTGGGAATCCTACAATGCGGCCCTGCGAGCCCGCGACGCCGGCTACACCAACGTCTACTGGTATCGCGGCGGCCTGGAAGCCTGGATGATGGCGAACCTTCCGGCCTCGTGACGCTGATCTGGTGGGTTCCGAAGGAGCGGCCGGATCGCCGAGATGCCGCCTCTACACAGGGCTCACAACGTCTAACGACAGCTAACGTGCGTGCGCGTGCCGAGGGGGCGATATTGAGCTCGGAAGTCCGAGTTCAGCCATGACAACGACCGCCGTCCTCGAAACCCTACGCCCGGCCAGCCCCCGCCGTTCGCCCCTCCGCGACCTGCCGCGGGAGAACGCGGTGATCGAGGAGCGGCGTCGGATCGCCCGGGAGATCCACGACACGCTAGCCCAGGGATTCGCCGCAATTCGCCTGCAGTTGGAGCTCGCCTGCGGCGAGTCCGGCCTGCCGCCGCAGGCGGCCAAGGCGCTGCAGCTCGCCTATCGCATCGCCGGAGAGAACCTGGTCGATGCGCGCCGGGCCATGGCGGAATTGAAGTCGGGCCGGCCCAACCTCTCGACCCTTCTGTTCGCGGCGGTCGACGGGGTGCGCCGGCTCGGTCACACCGAGATCCTTGCGACCCTCGACGCGGTCCCGTCTCCGCCGAGCGAGGTTGCGCATGAGCTGTCGAGGATCGCACAGGAAGCGATGATGAACGCGATGCGCCATTCCGACGCGAGCTCCATCAAGCTGACCTTGACCCGCATTGCGGACGGAGGCCTGCGGGTCGCGGTCGAGGATGACGGGAAAGGCTTCGACGCCGACGTCGTCTGTGGCTTCGGCCTGGCGGGCCTGCGAGATCGAGCTCAGGCGGTCGGCGCGCATCTGCTCGTCGCGTCCAAGACAGGCGTCGGGACGAAGGTGGCCGTGACCTGGCTCCCCTAGCCAGGCGCCGTCGGTCGCAACAGACGGGGCCTCACGCGCCCCACGACATGGGGGCCGAGGGATGTTCCCTCGGTTTGGGCGCTGCTCGCGGGCGCCATAATCGTGAGCGGTGAGTTTGGGCGCTGGCGGGATCGCTCGCCCAAGCTGTCATGGCGGTTGTCAGGGGAGGAATCCCGCGCCTAACGTCCTAGCTCGGAGGGATGGATGCCATCCGAGCTTGAGATCGGACCCTTTCGTCTTTCCACCGACACCCGCGAGCTGTCAGGCGGCGGTTTGAAAGTTCGCCTTGGCGATCGGGCCTCAAACCTCCTGCGTATCCTGGCCGAGCGACCTGGCGTCGTCGTCTCCAAGCGTGACCTGTTGGCTGGAGGCTGGCCTGACAGCACGGTGGACGAGGGGGCCCTGCGCTTTCAGATCGTTGGTTTGCGGCGGATCCTGAACAGGTGGGAAGACACGCCCGTCCACATCGTGAGCGCGGCTGGCCGCGGCTACATGCTCACGGTGCGCGAGCCGGAAGGCCTACCGCAGGAGATCGGCGAAGAATCGGAAGCCGGCCTCTCCCCTGGTCAGGCTACGCTGATCGGACGCGAGGCTGAGATCGACGCGCTGACCTCAATGCTCCGCGCCGAGCGTTGCGTCTCGTTGGTCGGGCCTGGCGGCGTGGGGAAGACGTCCCTGGCCCTGACCTTGAGCCGCAAACTCGAAAGCGAGTTCGGCCTAGTCCATTTCATCGACTTCAGCCCGGTCGAGGATCCGGGCAAGGCGATGCTGTCCGCGGCCACGGCCCTACGACTGATGCCTGACATCGAAGACCCCATCGCCTCGATCGTTGCGCGGCTGCGGCAGGAAACGGCGCTGCTGGTCCTCGACAACTGCGAGCATGTGATCGAGGCCGCGGCCGCGCTCGCTGAGGTCCTGCTCGACGGCGCGCCCGGCGTTCGCCTGCTCGCCACCAGCCGCGAGCCCCTTGGCGTGTCGCAAGAGCGGGTCTACCGGCTCCGGCCCCTGGCGACGCCGCCGCCCGGTAAGGCGCTGTCGGTCGGCGCCCTTCTTCAGTACAGCGCCCCCCGACTGTTTCGCGAGCGCGTGATGGCGCGCTCGGGTTATCGCGTCCAGGAGGCCGACCGCGAGGCGGTCGCGCAGATTTGCCGAAGACTCGACGGAATTCCCCTGGCTATCGAACTGGCCGCCGGATGGGCTGAGGTGTTTTCCCTCGAGGCGCTGGCGGCCGATCTCCAGGCCCGTCTCCTGCGCGTCGAGGCCGGTTCGCGCAAGGCGCCGCCCCGCCATCGCACCCTGGAAGCGGCGCTGCGGTGGAGTTTCGACCGTTTATCGCCCGCCCTGCAGGACCAGCTCGGCCGACTGGCCGTCTTCCGTGGCGAGTTCGATCTCGACGCGGCCCTTGCCGTGACCGGCGGCGATCAGGCGGACGCGCTCGCGGGTCTCGCGAAACTTGCAGCCAAGTCTCTCGTGGAAGTGCGGAGGAAGGACCAGCAGGTCGCCTATCGGCTCCTGTTCGTGCCCAGGGCCTTTGCCGAGGCGAAACTGCGGGCGGCGCCGTACGAGCGGGAGGCGCGCCTCGCTCACGCAAGGATCATCGCCGACTGGATCGGCGAGATTGGGCCGTGGGGGGAGGAAGGGCAGGCCGCCGCGTGGCTGAATCGCTACGGTCCGATCGTCGATGATCTGCGCGCCGCTCTGCAATGGGTCCTGTCGGACCAGGGAGACCTGGACCTCGCCTGCAGCCTCGCTCATGACGCGGCCGTCGTCTGGTTCCGCGTGTCAATGCCGATCGAGGGCGAGGGTTTCGTTTCGCAAGCCTTGAGGAAACTGCGAGCCCGACCCGGTCGCGATCGACAACTCGAGCGGAAGCTGATGATCGTCAGGGCGCTCCTGCTCATGTTCTCCAGGGGCGCGCGCGAAGCGGGCGTCGACACCTGGCGCGAGATCGACGCTATGGAGGGCGTGAAGGCTGATCGGACCACCGAACAGCTCAACGCATGGGGGCAATGGCTGTTCTGCAACACCATCGGCCAACTCCGGAAGGGGCTGAGCCATGCAGAGCAGTTCCTCGCCCTGTCGGAGCCCGGCGAGCTCGCCGACCAGTTGTCAGGCCTGCGCATGCTGGGCCTCAGCCAACTCAATCTGGGGCGTCTCGGGGACGCCCGCCGGGGCCTCGAGCGAGTCGTCGCGGCGCTCAGGGAGGGGGGCCTCTACTCGCCGGCCACCTGGTTCCAATACGACCAGCGGTCTTCGGCGTTTGCTATGTTGGCCCGAGTTCATTGGCTCCAAGGTGATTGGATCGCCGCGCGGAACTGCGCGGAACGCGCGATCGAGGCCGCGCGCGCATCACAGCACAATTTTTCGCTCTGTTTCGTGCTTCTGCGCGGCCGGGCCCAGATCGCCCTTCTTACGGGCGACGTCGACGCCGCCGAGTCGGCGATCGCCGAGTTCGAGCTCCAGCCCATCGTGCCGCGCGCCGAAGACACCGTTATGACGAAGGCTTTCCGAGGCGTTGGCCTCGCCTTGCGGGGTGACTATCGCCAGGCGGCTGTCAGCGTCCGCGCCTGCTTCGACCAGGGCGGCGTGCGCATGGGGCACAGCTTCGCCCTGTTGCTCGGCGGCATGTGTGAGATCCTCGGCCGGGCGGACGAGCCGGAAGACGGGTTGGCTTACCTGGAGAGGCTTCTGGAGACCTTCGGACAAGATCCGGAGAACAGTGTTCTGCCAGATCTGAAGCGGGCGAAGGCGGCGCTGCTCCTGATGGCCTTCGGCCCTCCGGCCGCACCGGATGCGCGCGCCCTGCTGGACGAGGCTTGGTCGCAGGCTGCTCGTCAGGGCAGCCGCGCCTGGCTGGACCGCATCGAAGCCCAGCGCGCATCCATACCCGAAACGCCTGCGAGTCCTCGGCTGACCTGAAAGGGGCGCTGCGCCCCGGCGGCCAGCCCTCAGACCTGAGCGGGAGATGGCGGTCGAAATTCCCCGGCTCCTCCTCACGCCGCGATCCGCGCCACCTGCCGACAGTGGTCGAGATATCCTCCCTCATGCAGGGACATCAGCTCCACGACGCTGCGCCACAGCCATGAGGGCGCGTCCAGGCTCCTCGACCGGTTGCGGTTCAGTTCGGTCGCCCAGGCCTTGCGGTCGGCTTCGCTCATCTGCCGGCCGTGGGCGCGGCCCACGACACCGGCGAGGAAGCGGGCGATCGCACTGGCCTCCTGGGCGTCCAGCAGCCCGATCTCCAGCTTGAGGTCCTGGGGCAGCAGTTCGCGCAGGAAGACGGATCGGCCGAGCACGTGGCCCGGGCGCATCCGCTCGCCCAGATAGGGGGCCAGGTGGCGTGCGCCTTCGACAACCCGATCGCCGTTTTCACGCGGCATGTCCGCGCTCGCCGATCGCGGCGCGGCGGCCTTCGCCGCCTCCTTGACGTCGATCAGGCCAAACTTGCGTTTGCCATCCCCGTCGACGGCCACCAGCACCGCATAGCGCAGCCGCCCAAGAGAACTGCAGCCCTTCACCCAATAGGCGGCGTCCAGCACGTCGACCTTGGCCCCTGTCGGCCGCGAATGGAGGCTGGTGATGAGCTCGCGCACCGGTTCGGACAGGGCGAGGTCGGTCAGGTCCTGCCGCTCCTCGCGACTCAGCGGCCAGAATCGCTGACCAAGGGGAATGGTGGGCTGCGGATCGTGGATGCGTTCGCACGCCAGTTCGTCCCAGCGGCGACGACGCGACGCCTTGAGGAGTTTGTGGACCACGCTCGGCGTAGCCGAGCCGGCTCGGTGGGCGGGCTCGAGCGCCGCCTGATAGCCCTCGACGATCTGTTCGATCATCCGCGCCGTCACCAGGCCGGGCAAGTCGAAGCCGCGCGCTGCGCTGGCGAGAGAGAGGGCAAGCCTGATCACGTCGTGGGCGGGATTGCCGATGACGGTCTGATCCAGGTCGCGGATCTCGATCGCCACTTCGCCCTTGCGATTCCCAATGGGGCCAAGGTTGCCGTAGTGGCAGTCCCCGCAGATCCAGATGGACGGCCCCTCGGGGAGGGCGTGCTCACCGTCCGCGAGCCACTCATAGAATCGCGCCGTCGCTCCACGGACGAAGGTCTGGGCGCAACGCGCCATCTTCGTCTTCTGGCGCACCGCCAGCAGTTCGTCTCGTGAGGAAGGTCTCGGAGGGGTCATGCAAGGGTCTCGCCGGCGATGGTAGGTCCGAGCAACGCGGCAGCCGAACCGTTGGATGCGCGCGTCTCCGCATCGAGACCGACCTGACGCCCTTCCCGGACGGTCCTCGCTTGCCTCCGCGGAGGCGCGCGCCGTAAGAGAGCCGGGCGATTCGCTCTGGAGCGGAGGTTCGATGGCTGTCGATCGCTGGGACTATGTGATCATCGGGGCCGGTTCCGCCGGCTGCGTCCTGGCCGCCCGCCTGAGTGAAGACCCCGCCGCCAAGGTCCTGCTGCTGGAGGCGGGCGGAAAGGACAACTCCCTCCTCGTGCGCATGCCCGCCGGCGTGGGCGCCCTGATCACCCAGAAGGGCGACTACAACTGGGGGTTCTGGACCGAGCCTGAGCCCAATCTCGACAACCGCCGCCTATGGTGGCCGCGCGGCCGCGGCTGGGGCGGATCCTCCTCCATCAACGGCATGATCTATATCCGCGGCCATGCCCGCGACTACGATCAGTGGAGGCAGATGGGCCTCGGCGGGTGGGGCTATGCCGACGTACTGCCCTACTTCAAGCGCTCCGAATCTCTTGAAGGCGGGGGCGACGACTATCACGGCGGCCAGGGGCCGCTGCATGTCTCCAAGGCCTCGACAAAGCACGAGATCTACGACGCCTTCATCGAAGCTGGCGTCCAGGCGGGCCATCGCCTGACACCCGACTTCAATGGCTTCCAGCAGGAGGGCTTCGGGCCCTACCAGCTGACCATCCGAAACGGGCGTCGCTGGAGCGCTTCGGCGGCCTATCTGCATCCCGCCCTGGGGCGTCCGAACCTGACGTGCGAGACAGGAGCGCGGATCACGCGGCTCCTGGTGGAGAAGGGTAGGGCGGTCGGCGTCGAATTCGTCCAGGAGGGCAAGACCCGTCAGGTCTTCGCCGACGCGGAGGTGCTCCTCTGCGCCGGCGCCGTCCAATCTCCGCACATCCTCCAGCTGTCGGGAATCGGGGATCCGGAGGAGATCCGCAAGGCAGGGATCACCCCGGTTCACGAACTCGAGGGCGTCGGCGCCAACCTGCAGGACCACCTCGACGTCACCGTGTCCTGGGAGACGCCGCGCACCAAGACCGTCTACTCCGCCAACAAGGGGCTGGGGCGGGTCGGTATCGGCCTCAACTACATGCTCTTCGGTCAGGGTTTGGGTCGGCAGAACTTTCTCGAGGCCGGCGCCTTCCTCAAATCACGCCCGGATCTCGATCGACCGGACCTCCAGCTCCATTGCGTGCTCGCCATCATGAAGGAGCATGGCAAGCAGCCGGTGACCAAGGACGGCTTCACCGTCCACGTCTGCCAGCTTCGACCTGAGAGCCGCGGGCGCGTCGGCCTGCGGTCGGCCGATCCGATGGACGATCCGGCCATCTTCGCGAACTACCTTTCCGCCGAAGAAGATCGTCGCGCGCTGAGAGCCGGGGTCGGAATCACCCGCGCCCTTGCCGACCAGCCGGCGCTGTCGAGGATCTGCGGGGCCGAAGAGGAGCCGGGCCGCGGCGTACAGGGCGATGCCGCTATCGACGATTGGATCCGTCGGACCGCCGAGACCATTTACCACCCGGTCGGCACGTGCCGCATGGGCGTGTCCGGAGACCGACGGGCCGTGGTTGATGCGGAGCTCAAGGTGTTCGGACTCGAGGGTCTTCGCGTCGTGGACGCATCGGTCATGCCCACCCTGGTCGGCGGCAACACCAACGCCCCGACCATCATGATCGCCGAGAAGGCTGCGGACTTCGTGCGCGGCCGGACACTCCTGGCGCCCCAGGGCGCGGCCGTGTTCGACGGCGAGAAAGAACCTGTTCCTGCGTGAAAAGGAGTTGAGTGATGGAAATGCGTCGCCTTGGACGCTCGTCCCTTGTCGTCGCCCCTCTGGTCCTGGGCGGGAACGTGTTCGGTTGGACAGCCGACCAGAAGACTTCCTTCGCCATCCTCGACGCCTTCGTCGACGCGGGGTTCAACGCCATCGACACGGCTGACGTCTATGCGCGCTGGGCGCCGACGGCCGGGGCGGGGGCCTCTGAAAACGTGATCGGCGCCTGGCTTAAGGCGAGCGGCAAGCGCGACAAGGTCGTGATCGCCACCAAGTTCGGCATGGAGATGGCCGAAGACAAGAAGGGATTGTCCGCCAAGTATATGGTGCAGGCTGTCGAGGACTCCCTGAAGCGCCTGCAGACCGATTACATCGACCTCTACCAGTCGCACCGCGACGACCCCGAGGTCCCGCAGGAGGAGACGGGCGAGGCTTTCGCCCGGCTGGTGAAGCAGGGCAAGGTGCGCGCGATCGGCGCGTCCAACTTCGCCGCCGACCGGTTAGTCTCCGCCAACAAGCTGGCGGAGGCGAATGGCTG
>DATHPX010000209.1:0-15404 GCA_035483335.1 Caulobacteraceae bacterium
GGGCCAAGGAGGCCGGAGTCGCCAACGCCTTCGACTTCCCGGGTTTCGTCCCCGCCTACATCCGCCCGCTGTTCTGCCGCGGGATCGGTCCCTTCCGCTGGGCGGCGCTGAGCGGAGACCCCGAGGACATCGCCCGCACCGACGCCAAGGTGAAGCAGCTGATCCCGGACAATCCGCACCTGCACAACTGGCTCGACATGGCCGGCAGGCGGATCAAGTTCCAGGGCCTGCCGGCGCGGATCTGCTGGATCGGGCTTGGCGATCGCGACCGCGTGGGCCTGGCTTTCAACGAGATGGTGGCTTCGGGCGAGCTCAAGGCGCCCGTCGTCATTGGCCGCGATCACCTCGACAGCGGCTCGGTCGCCTCGCCCAACCGCGAGACCGAGGCCATGCGTGACGGCTCCGACGCCGTGTCCGACTGGCCCCTGCTCAACGCCCTCCTCAACACCGCTTCAGGCGCGACTTGGGTGTCATTCCACCATGGCGGCGGGGTCGGCATGGGCTTTTCCCAGCATGCGGGCATGGTGATCGTCTGCGATGGGACTGGGGCCGCCGCCCGGCGGATCGCGCGGGTGCTGTGGAATGACCCTGCCAGCGGGGTCATGCGCCATGCCGACGCCGGCTATGATCTCGCCATCGACTGCGCGCGCGCCAATCGGTTGGACCTGCCGAGTTCGGCGATGGCCCGGGGCTGACCCCAGCGTTCACCCCATCGCGGCGAGAGCGGGGGAGCCGTCCTTCGTGAAGGCCCAGTCTTCTTCGGCGCGCGTATCGACGAACACCTGGTGCCGGCCGGCGCGAAGCGCGTCGAGCGCACGCCCAACGAGCCGCCGCGATGCGCCGGCGCGCTCGTCGCGACCCTCGCGGGGACCGACGGCGCCCAGATCGCCTGGATGAACGCCCAGAACTGCGGTGCCCTGGGCTTTGAGTTCCACCCGCATGGCCTCGCTCGTGGCCATGACCGCCGCGCTCAAGGCCGGCGCACGGAACCCGGCGCCGCGATATCCTCGCTCGGGGCTGGGAAGCACATTCACCACTGCCCCGCCGCCATTGCGCGCGAGGGCGGGCGCGAAGGCATGCACGAGGCGCACGACGTCATAGACCGTACTGTCCAGCTCGCGTCGCCCGAGCCCGAGAACGCCGCGCCTGGAGGGTTGATACACCACCAGCAAATTGACATCGGGGCAGAGCTCGACCGCCCGCGCCAGATCGCCCCGTGCGGTCATATCCAACTTCATCGGAATGATGCGCCCGTCCTGGATGCTCCGCGCGGCGCTGATGTCGGCATAGACCTTCGCGGCGCCACACTCGAGCAGGCCTTTGACAAAGGCCTGGCCAAGCTCGCTCTGTGCGCCGGTCACCAGGGCGACGCTGCCCCGGGCCTCGACAAGGAATCCTGGAGGCGCCGGCGGCGCTTTCGGCGACCAGCCATGAACTTCGCACGGGGTGGACAGATCCATCACGGCGGTTCAGCTACCGATCCCGCGCAGGCGGCGAAAGCAGCTTATGTTACAATTTGTGACAGTTACGCTTCAGAAGAAGCGGGCCTTCTCCTGGTAATCGACTCGCCTCGTCGCGCACAGAGTGCGCCGGCCGCACGAAGCCCCCGACCCGACCTCCGGAGCTAGGCGCGCGAGCCGCGTAGCGCGGCAATCGGACACAGCAACCGTGGCGCTCAGATTCTGCAGCGGACCAGGCTGGCAAAGCGTCGCGAGCCGCCCGGCCCGGATCAACCGCGCGCCGCTGTCACGATCCACGCCGCAGCCGGAAGCCGGACCCCGTCGGGACGCTCATGACGCGCAAGGAAGCCACGCACCGCGTCCATCACCCGGGGCGCCGCCTCAGGCGCCTCTCTCAGCGCCGCTCCGAGCGGTCCGACCCTCATCATGAGCGTCAGGGTGTCTTCCAGGCCCCCTGCGCCGATCGGTACGTCGTGTGGCCGGATCTCGACACCGCCCCAACCGGCGGCTTCGAGGATGCGCCTGACCCGCGCCCCGTCCGCGAAGGCGAAGGGTCCCGGAGCTTCCGGGTCCGGCGGCGCCGACGGCGGCAGGAACGGCGCTGCGGCCTCGACGGGTCCGCGCATCCAGAGGTTCTCAGAGAGCGCGCGCCAGCACACGAATCCGAGCCGGCCGCCTGGGCGGATCGCATGGCGGATGTTGCGGAAGGCGGCTGTGGGATTTGCAAAGAACATCACGCCGAAGCGGGAGTACGCCGCATCGAAGCCCTCAGCGCCCCCCTCAGCGCGCATGTCCAAGGTCTGCGCGTCGCCTTCGAGGAATTCGATGGCTCCGTTCGCCGCCGCCCGTCGCCGGGCGATCTCCAGCATCGGCCTGGAGACATCCACCCCGACGACCCTTCCGTGCGATCCCACCGCTCCGGCGAGAACCAGAGTGGTGTGGCCACAACCACACCCGATGTCGAGGACGTGCTCGCCCGCGCCCACCGCGAGGGCTGCCGAGGCTGCGAGGCCGAGGGGGTCCAGTTGGCGGTCGAGCCGCTCCTGGAACTCGACCCAGACGGGGCCGGCCGAAGTGTTCCAGTAGTCGACCTGCGCCTGGTTGGCCGCCTTCGCCGACATGCTCGTCGCTCCCCCGCTCGTTCGACGCCACGGTAGGACCGTCCGCCGGCGGGCGCCAGCAAGCTCCGGTCAGGTCCGCGCGGCGTGTTCGGGCTTACCCTTGCGCTTGGTCGAGGCCATCTTCTCGAGCTCCTTCTCGCTCATCGATTTTTCCATGGATTTCGAGGCGCCCTTGAGTTTGCTCTCGGGTGTCTCGCCGCGTTTGGCCGAGAGGGCGGCGCCCGCCGCCTTCTGCTGAGCCTTCGACTTGGCCGGCATCACATTCTCCTTCGCGTTCGACCGGGCGAGTCAAACAACCGCCCGGGACCGGCGTTCCAACGGCTCAGGTCCGCCGGATCGGGACGATCCACAGGAGCGCCAGGGCGTAGGCGAAGATCACCACATAGCCGACGGCGAAGGCCCAGATCGGCAGGCGCCAGAACAGCACATGGTTCACGAAGCCCATGATCAGCGGCATGCGCGTCGCCTCGCCGGCAGCCTCGTCCTGCCAGATGGTGAGGAAGCAGGCGCGCCCGGCGACGGCCTGGACCGCGACCAGGGCGAGGCAGGCGAGGTGCGCCAGTCGCCACACAGGCTCGCGCACAAACGGCCAACCCCTCCAGGCGCCGAGAGGGGTCGCCACCAGGCCGAAGACGTTGAAGCCGATGATCGCCAGGTGAACCGTAAGGATGGCGGCGGCGAGCATCTCGTCTCCTCACGCCTCCCCACACTGTCAGGTCAGGGAAGCACTATCTCGAACCAGAAGTCGAAGCGATCGAGCAGCGGCAGCAGGTTGGTCAGTTCCGTAAGACCGGGACCGCGGACGAGGCCCTCCGCCTCGGCGGTTGCGAGTTGCGCCTGACCGATGACGAGGTCGACCAGAAGGTTCCGCGTCAGGCGAACCTCCGGTCCGCCGACGCCCGGCTTGTGCCGAAGCACCGCGTTCTCGACGGCGACCGCGAAGGTCTCGCCGCAATCCTCGAAGACGGCGGTGAAGGCGATCCGCTCTTCGCCCGCCTTCTCGCCGTTGAGCCGGACCGAAAGGGAGTCGAGCAGGGCGTCGGCGGGGAGAGCCCGAAGCTGGCCGGCCGCGCCCTGCCTGGGCGCTGCGGCCGCAGGACGCGGGTTGCGCAACTCCTGCGCGCCCGTGAGGTAGAAGGCCCGCCACGGACCCGACTCCGCCTGGTAGCCCATCTGCTCGAGCGCATCGGCTTGAAGCTCCCGCGCCTCGGCGTTCGCCGGATCGGCAAAGACCAGGTGATTCACCACCTCGGCGACCCAGCGGTACTCCCCGCGGTCGAACGCCGCACGTGCATGATCGAGCAGAGATTTCGCACCGCCAGCGAGCTCGACATAGCGCCGTCCTGCTTCTGACGGTGGCAGCTTGTGCAGATTTGCGGGATTGCCGTCGAACCAGCCGAGGTAGCGCTGGTACACGGCCTTAGCGTTGTGGTTGAGCGTCCCGTAATAGCCCCGAGTATGCCACTCCGCCTTGAGTGTCGGGGGAAGTTCCAGGGTTTCGGCGATCTCCAGGGGCGTGAGACCGTGATTGGCGAGCCGCAGGGTCTGGTCGTGGATGTATTTGTACAGATCCCGCTGCTTGCGCAGGAAGACCGAGGCCGCCTCGCCGCCCCAGCGGGGCCAATGATGGCTGGCGAAGAGCACGTCCGACTGGCCGCCGAAGAGGTCGAGGGCCTCGTCGATATAGAAGCTCCACGCCTTGGCGTCTCGCACCTGCGCGCCCCGCGGCGTATAGATGTTGTGCAGATGGCAGGTGCAGTTCTCGGCCATGCACAGGGCGCGGAACTTCGGGAAGAAGAAGTTCATCTCCGCCGGCGCCTCGGTGTCGGGCGTAACCTGGAAGACGATCTCGACGCCGTCCAAGACAAGCCGCTCTCCGGTGCGGCTGATGGAACGGGACGGCGGGACAAGACTGACCGAACCCAGAGAGACCGTCTTCCCGAGCCCGGCGTCGATGTGCCCGCGCGGATCGCGCGGCAGGAGGGAGCCGTACATGTACGTCGCCCGCCGACCCATGGCGTTTCCGAGCAGGACGTTCTCGCTCACGGCCGCTTCGAGGAATCCCTCCGGCGCCACGATCTGCAGCCCCGCGGCGATGTCGGCGTCGGAGATGACCCCGCGCACGCCTCCGTAATGGTCGACGTGGCTATGGGTGTAGATCACCGCCGTCACCGGCTTGTCGCCCCGATGCTGGCGCATGAGCGCAAGCGCAGCGGCCGCCGGCTCGGCGGAGATCAGCGGGTCGATGACGATGTAGCCTCGTTCGCCCTCAATGAAGGTGATGTTGGAGAGATCGAAGCCTCGCACCTGGTAGACGCCGGGTGTGATCTCGAACAGGCCGTGCAGCGCGTTGAGCCTGGCCTGGCGCCAGAGGCTTGGGTTGGCGGTCTCAGGCCGCTCGTCCTCGAGGAAGGCGAAGGGCGCCATGGACCAGCTGGAGCCGATGGCGGCGTCCGGAAGCGTGCCGATGAAGCCGCGGCGCGCAAGTGCGAAATCGCCGCCGTCGTCCGGCGGAAGGGCGCCGAGGGTGCGGATCTGAGCGGCTCGCGTGGCTTCCGTGGCTGGCTTTCGATCGGTCAAGTTGTGGCCTCACACAGGAGCGGGATTGACGTGCGGTCCTAACAGCCAGACCGCCAGCAAAGCGGTGATGATCAGACGCGTGAGCCGCCCCGCCGGCCTTCCACTACACCCCGGATAACCACCCCAGCCAAGGCGCCGTGGCCAGGTCACGGTGAACGGGCGAGCCTGATTACGCGCCGCGAGGCTTGTTTTTGCTGAGCCCCCTCGGAATATCTTTGGACCTTTCGATGTCGAGCATTAGTAAGGCGATGTTCGCGGGAGGCCATATTGAGTTTGAGAATGATCCGCAACTTTATTGTGGCAGCCTCTCTGACAGTTGCGACGTCGACCGTAGCTTTCTCCGCTAGTGCGCAAACCGACGAAATCCAGGTCTACAACGCCCAGATCGCTGAACCTGGCGTGATCAACCTGACAGTTCACAACAACTACACGCCCGATGGCCTGAAGACGTCAGCTTTTCCCGGGGGCGTCGTCCCCAACCATTCCTGGAACGGAGTGCCCGAGTGGGCGCTCGGCCTCACGCCGTGGTGGGAAGCGGGCCTCTACATGCCGCTCTACACCCTCAGCGACGGCAAGTTCGAGTTGGACGGTTTCAAACTTCGCAGCCTTTTCGTGATTCCTCACGCCGCGGAAAGATCGTTCTTCTATGGGGTCAACTTCGAATTCAGTTTCAACACACGGCACTGGGATCAAGACAAGTACACCCAGGAGATACGCCCGATCGTGGGCTGGCGCGTCAGCCGTTGGGACTTCATCGTCAATCCGATCCTGGACAACTCCTGGAAGGGATTGTCCCGCCTGGATTTCGCGCCGGAGAGCCGGATCGACTACAACATCACCAGCAACAAGATCTGGCAGATCGGTGTCGAAGAGTATGACGACTTCGGACGGCTGCAGGATTTCGGCGAGAGCGTGGCCAGAACCCATCAGATCTTCGGGGTTGTGGACTTCAATGGACAGCCGATCAATGTCGAGTTCGGCGCGGGCGTCGGTCTCAATCGCTACACCGACGGCGTTGTGCTCAAGCTGATCCTGTCGAAGGACATCGGCTCGATACGAGGCATCCGCCGGGCGGACGACTAGGGGCGATGCGGCCAGCTGTCGGGCGCACGCCGCCGCCGCTACACTTCAGCCGCGCGACGGCGCCCAAGTTCGCGATGCGCTTCACCTGTCCCTCCCCTTCCGGGGAGGGTGGCGCGCCGAAGGCGCGACGGGTGGGGAACCCCCGGGGACAGACACCGACATCTCGATCCTTCCCCAAACCTCCCCACCCGGCCTCGCTTCGCTCGACCACCCTCCCCGGAAGGGGAGGGACAGGTTCAGCGCAGATCCGGCGGTGTCGCCTCGTCGGATAGGGCGGCGATCGCCTCGTCGAGGGTCATGACGCTCTGGCGGTCGCTGCCCAGCCGGCGAACGGCCACCTTGCCCTCCTCGGCTTCGCGGCGACCGACGACGGCCAGCACCGGAACCTTGGCCAGGGAGTGCTCGCGCACCTTGTAGCCGACCTTCTCGTTGCGCAGGTCCGTCTCGACGCGAAGCCCGGCCTTGCGCAACCGCTCGGCCACGCTGATCGCGTAGTCGTCCGCCTCCGACGTGATGGTTGCGACCACCGCCTGAACCGGCGCGAGCCAGAGCGGGAAGGCGCCTGCATAGTGCTCGATCAGCACACCGAGGAACCGTTCCAGCGACCCGGCGATCGCCCTATGCAGCATCACCGGACGATGCTTTGCCCCGTCCTCGCCGATGTAGTTTGCATCCAGGCGTTCAGGCAGGACGTAGTCGAGCTGCAACGTGCCGCACTGCCAGGTCCGCCCGATCGCGTCGCGCAGGTGGAACTCGAGCTTGGGCCCATAGAATGCGCCCTCGTCGGGGATGCGCTCCACCTCGACGCCGGCGGCGTTCGCCGCCCGCTCCAGGGTGTCCTCTGCGATCGTCCACTGTTCGTCCGTACCGAACCGGCGCTCGGGCCGGAGCGCAAGCTTGACCGAATGAAGCTCGACCCCGAGGTCGGCGTAGATCAGCTTCAAGAGCTCGATGAAGTCCGTGGATTCGGACTCGATCTGTTCCTCGGTGCAGAAGATATGCGCATCGTCCTGGATCATGCGCCGGACACGGAGCAATCCCAGCAGCGAGCCGGAACTCTCGTAGCGGTGGAGGGCGCCGAACTCCATCATCCGGATCGGCAGTTCGCGGTAGGATCGCTGGCCCTGGTTGAAGATCTGCACGTGACACGGACAGTTCATCGGCTTGACCGCGAGCGTTTCGCCCTCTTCGGTCTCGCACACGAACATGTTCTCGTGGAACTTCTCCCAGTGCCCTGAGCGCTCCCAAAGGGAGACGTCGAGGATATTGGGCGTATTCACCTCGACATAGCCGGCGCGATCCGTCCGGCGACGGACATAATCTTCGAGCGTGCGGTAGAGCGTCCAGCCCTTGGGGTGCCAGAACACCATCCCCTTCCCCTCCTCCTGGATGTGGAAGAGGTTCATGGCGCGGCCGATGCGCCGGTGGTCGCGGCGTTCGGCCTCCTCCAGGCGGTGGAGATAGGCCTCCAGATCGGCTTCCGACGCCCAGGCCGTGCCGTAGATGCGCTGAAGTTGGGCGTTCGCCTGGTTGCCGCGCCAGTAGGCGCCCGCAAGCTTGGTCAGCTTGAACGCCTTGCCCACATGCCGCGTGGAGGGCAGGTGCGGCCCGCGGCAGAGGTCCTTCCAGGCGCCCTGACGATAGACGCTGATCGGCTCCCTCTCGGGAATGTCCCGGATGATCTGCGCCTTGTAGTCCTCGCCGATCCCCTCGAAGTGGCGGATCGCCTCGTTCCGGTCCCACACCTCGCGCGTGATCGACTCGTCGCGGTCGACGATTTCACGCATGCGCGCTTCGATCGCCGCGAAGTCCTCCGTCGAGAAGGGCTCGTCGCGGGCGAAGTCGTAATAGAAGCCGTCCTCGACATTGGGGCCGATCGTGACCTGCGTGCCGGGAAAGAGCTCCTGCACCGCCTCGGCGAGGACGTGGGCCGTGTCGTGGCGGATCACCTCCAGCGCTTCGGGGGCCTCGCGCGTGACGACCTCTATCCGGCCGCCATGATCGAGCGGCCGTTTGAGGTCGAGCAGTTGGCCGTCGAGCTTGACCAGCAGGGCCTTCTTCTCGAGCGACTTGGAGATGGCGGCGGCGACCTCTCGGCCCGTGACCCCTTCGGGGAATTCACGGGCCTGGCCGTCGGGGAACGTCAGTTGGATCATCGGTCTTTAAGCTTCTTTCCCGCCCGTCTCGCGGGCGCTGGCGGCACCGGGTCGTATCCCTGGCCGCCGAATGGATGGCAACGGCACAGGCGCCACGCCGCGAGGGCGCCCCCGCGGATAAGCCCGTGCTGGGTCAGGGCTTGCGCCGCATAATCCGAACAGGTCGGGATGAAGCGGCACTGTCGCCCGAACCACGGCGAGAGCGTCAGCTTGTAGGCGCGATGGGCGCCCAAGACGACGCGGTCGTAAAGGTCCATGCCGACGCGCCCGCTGGCGGAGGGGCTCCGCTCAGGCCGCGCCGGCGCGGCGAGTTCGCTGCGTCTGAGCCGCCCGGCACGCGTCCACGGCGGCCTCGAACGCCAGGAGCGTAGAGGCGTGGCGGGGCGGATAGTCCTTTACCGGTTCAAGCATGGCCAGGTCCGAGAAGCGTCCTTGCGGAGGCGCGCCTTCTGTCTTCAACATAGCACGAAGCGCATCGCGCGCCATTTCGATCTCTACTGGACGCGCGCCGATGACGTGCTCGCCAAGCACGGCCGCGGCCGCCTGACCAAGAGCGCAGGCCTTCACATCCTGGGCGAAGTCCGCGACGCGGCCGTCTTCGCCGATCACCACGTCCACAGTGATGCGGCTGCCGCACAGCTTGGAGACCTTCTCGGCGCTTCCGCCGGGGCTCGCCAGTCGGCCCGCATGCGGCATGTTCGCGGCGGCCTTCAGGATCTTCGCCGAATAGAGTTCGTCGATCATGCGCAACGATATCGGCGCAGCATGGCCGAATTCCAGGGCCTGAAGCGCCGATTGCTGACGCCGCCTCGGTGCGCCGCAAGGCGGGGACAAATCACGAGCCGGCCGCCTCATAGGCCGCCTCGGCCCTCGCCTTGACCGCCTCGCCCATGGCGGCGAAGCCCTTGCGCATGTCCTTGGCGACACGCCGTAGAGCCAGGGGGGCGAAGCGCCCGCGGAAGAGCTCGCCGTTGGAGAAGATGCATCCGGCCTCGGTGAGCGTCTCGATCTCGATGTAGCGCGTGCTCTGGATAAGCCCGCCCAGGATGCTGAGCCGCCAATGGATCTGGTCGTTGGGGACCCAGTCGAGGATCACGGGGCGGATGGTGCGCACCTTCCGCCCCGGTATCGCCACGTCGAGATCGAGCTGGGCGCCGATCCGCAGGACGCCATGGGCGCGCGGATAAAGGGGATTCCACTCCTGCCATGCGCTGAGATCCGAGATCGCGTCCCAGATGACGTCTGCCGGGGCGCGAATGCCGATGCGATGCTCGATCTTCACGTCCACCTCAGACGCGCTCCTTCATCCGCCAGGTCGCTCCCGTGGCGTTGTCCATCACCTCGACGTCCATAGCCGTCAGCTCGGCGCGCAGCGCATCGGCGAGGGCGAAGTCCTTGGCCTTCCTCGCGGCGATCCGACGCTCGATCAGCTCCTCGATCCTGGCCGTGAGGGCCGCGTCGGCGCCCCCCTGGAACCAGGCCGCCGGATCGCCGTCCAAGAAGCCGGCGAGGCGGGCGCTGGCCAGCAGCTCGCCTTTGGCGACGGCGCGCTCAGCGCCATTGGCCGCATCGAGGCGGCCGGCGAGCGCGAACAGCTCCGCGTTGGCCCTGGGCGTGTTCAGATCGTCCAGCAGCGCCTCGAGGAAGGCCGGCGCAGGCTCCGCCGGCGCGGCCTCGACATCGGCCGCGCGCATCAGGGCGCCATAGAGGGTGTCCAGCGACCGCTTGGCCTGGGCGGCCGTTTCCTCGCTCCACGCCAGGGGCTGGCGATAGTGCGAGGCCAGCAGGGCCCAGCGCAGGGCCTCGCCGGGATATCGCCCGACGAGGTCGTGAACCAGGGACACATTCCCCAGGCTCTTGGACATCTTGTCCTGGCCCAGGTTCAGGAAACCGTTGTGCACCCAGAAGCGGGCGTAGCCCTCGTCGCAGGCGCACACCCCCTGGGCGATCTCGTTCTCGTGGTGTGGGAAGATGAGGTCATGGCCGCCACCGTGGATGTCGATCGGCAAGCCGAGGGTCTGCTCGATCATGGCCGTGCACTCGATGTGCCAGCCGGGACGGCCAGGCCCGAACGGGCTCTCCCACACCGGCTCGCCCGGTTTGGAGGGCTTCCACAGGACGAAGTCGGCCGGATTGCGCTTGTACGGCGCGATCTCGACCCGCGCGCCGGCGATCATGTCCTCCATCGAGCGGCCCGACAGGGCGCCGTAGGCGGGGAAAGCCTGGATGTCGAAGAGGACGTGTCCCTCGGCTTCATAGGCGGCGCCCGCCTGCACGAGGCGCCCGATCAGAGCGACGATCGCATCCATCGTCCGTGTCGCCCGCGGCTGAAAGGTGGGCGTGAGGGCGCCGAGCGCCGCCATGTCGGAGTTGTAGACCGCCAGGTAGCGCTCGGTGACGACGTCGATCGCCACGCCTTCCTCCGCGGCCTTGGCGTTGATCTTGTCGTCGACGTCCGTGACGTTGGCGGCGTAGATGACCTGGCCCTCGCCGTAGAGGCGGCGCAGAAGCCTGAACAGCAGGTCGAAGGCCACCACGGGTCTGGCGTTGCCGATGTGAGCGTAGTTGTAGACCGTCGGTCCGCAGACATACATCGTCACCCGCGACGGATCGCGAGGGGCGAAGTCCCGCTTGGCGCGGGCCATGGTGTCGTACAGGCGGAGTGTCATGGTGCAAGGCGCGGTGTCATGGTGCGCCGCTATATAGCCTTGGAATAGCGTAAAGCCATTTGGAGACGAGCGTGGCGACTGAAGCATCCTTTCCGAGCGCCCCGGACAAGGAGAGCCTGGAGCATGGGTCCATCCTCGCCCCGCGCTTCGACAGGGACGGCCTGATCGCCGCGGTGGCTACCGACGCGCGCACCGGCGAGGTGCTCATGCTGGCCTGGATGAACGCACAGGCGCTCGGCCTCACCCTGGAAACGGGGATCGCCCACTACTACAGCCGCTCGCGCCAGGCCCTTTGGAAGAAGGGGGAGACCAGCGGGCAGGTTCAAACCGTTCGCGAGCTGCGCGTCGACTGCGACCAGGACGCCGTGCTCCTCAAGGTGGACGTCGGCGGCGACGGCGGCGCCTGTCACACGGGTCGTCGATCCTGCTTCTACCGGGTCGTCGAGGGCGACGGCCTTGTCGTCCGCGACTGAGGCGCGGCCGGCGCAGATCGTGGAGGTCACGCTCGACGCGCCGATGGGCCGTCTGGACAAGGCGTTGGCCGAGGCCCTGCCCGATATCTCCCGAGCGCGCCTGCAGGCGCTGATGGCCGAGGGCGCACTCACCCGCGAAGGCGTGACGCTCGCCGATCCCGCAGCGCGAGCGGTATCCGGCTTGTACCGCCTCGCCATTCCCCCAGCCGTACCTGCCGAGCCGCAGGCGCAGGACCTCGGCCTTGTGGTGCTCTTCGAGGACGAGAGCCTGATCGTGGTCGACAAGCCCCCGGGCATGAGCGCCCACCCCGCGCCGGGCAGCGAGGCGGGCACGCTGGTCAACGCCCTCATCCACCATTGTGGCGCGAGCCTGTCGGGGATCGGCGGCGTGGCGCGCCCCGGCATCGTCCACCGGTTGGATAAGGGAACGTCGGGGGTGATGGTCGCGGCCAAGACCGACGCCGCCCACCAGGGCCTCTCGCGCCTGTTCGCCGGCCACGACATCGACCGCGCCTACATCGCCCTCGTCCGCGGCGCGCCCTCTCCAGCCCATGGGACCGTCGCCACACGCATTGGCCGCTCGACGCATGACCGCAAGAAGATGGCTGTGCTCTCGCGCGGCGGCCGCGAGGCGATCACGCACTATCAGGTCGAGCGGCCGTTCGGCCCCGTCACTAAGCCGCTGGCGGCGCGCGTGCGCTGCCGACTGGAAACCGGACGGACGCACCAGATTCGCGTGCACCTCGCCCACAAGGGTTCGCCTTGCCTGGGTGATCCCGTCTATGGCGCCGGACCTCCGGCGCCTGCGGTGCGGGCGGCGATCCAAGCAGCGGGCCTGCATCGCCAGGCCCTTCACGCGGCCGTGCTCGGCTTCGTCCATCCGCTGACGGGTGAGGCTTTACGGTTCGAAACCGCGCCGCCTGCCGATTTCTGCGCCCTTGAAGAGGCGCTCAAAGGGTTGTGAGAACGATTCGCACCCACGGCCCGTGAATTAGGCGCGACAAAGCCTTATATGGGGTGTTCTCAGACTCCTCCGCGCCCACACGACGCTCGAGTCTTCAATGGTGGGGATTTAGGAAGTCCATGGCTTCAGTCAATGCCCTTTCGGTAATGTCGCCTGATGGCGGCTTGTCTCGTTACCTGACCGAGATCCGGAAATTTCCGATGCTCGCGAAGGACGAAGAATTCATGCTCGCCAAGCGTTGGCGTGAACATCAGGATCCGGAAGCGGCGCACAAGCTCGTCACGTCTCATCTTCGTCTCGTGGCCAAGATCGCCATGGGTTACCGCGGCTATGGTCTGCCGATCGGCGAAGTGATCTCTGAAGGTAATGTCGGCTTGATGCAGGCCGTGAAGAAGTTCGAGCCCGACAAGGGCTTCCGTCTGGCGACCTACGCCATGTGGTGGATCCGGGCCTCGATCCAGGAATACATCCTGCGCTCGTGGAGCCTGGTGAAGATGGGCACCACGGCCGCGCAGAAGAAGCTGTTCTTCAACCTGCGCAAGGCGAAGAGCGAGATCAGCGCCCTCGAGGAAGGCGACCTGCGTCCCGAACAGGTGAGCCAGATCGCCACCAAGCTGGGCGTGCTCGACTCCGAAGTGATCTCGATGAACCGTCGCCTGGCCGGTCCCGACGCCTCGCTCAACGCGCCCCTGCGCGCTGACAGCGAGAACGAGTGGCAGGACTGGCTGGAGGACAAGGACCAGGTCAGCCAGGAGACTCAGCTCGCCGAGGACGAGGAAAAGCAGATCCGCATGAGCCTCCTCGAGGAGGCCATGACCGAACTGACCGACCGCGAACGGCACATCCTGACCGAACGCCGGCTGAAGGACGATCCGACCACTCTCGAAACCCTGGCGTCGGAATACGGCGTCAGCCGCGAGCGGGTCCGCCAGATCGAGGTCCGCGCGTTCGAGAAGCTGCAGCGCGCCATGCGCGCGGCGGCGGCGGAACAGAACCTGGAAACCGCCGCCTGATCCGCCCGTTGCGCACCTGTCCCTCCCCTTCCGGGGAGGGTGGCTGAGCGCAGCGAGGCCGGGTGGGGAAGTGTGGATCGTCTCGAGCGCTTCGGTTTTTCCCCCAGGGTTCCCCACCCGTCGCGCCTTTGGCGCGACACCCTCCCCGGAAGGGGAGGGACGGTGACTCAGCGACTGCGCTGAGCGGCCAGCAGGTCCCGAACGTCATGGAGGGTCTCCGCGACAGCGACGCAGAGACCGCGCATCTCCTCCGTCGCCTCGAGCAGGTCGGGCACCATGATCGTCATCAGGCCGGCCGCATGGGCGGCGCGCACGCCGTTGTGGGAATCTTCCAGACCAAGGCATGCGCTGGGAACGACGCCCAGCCGTTCGGCAGCCGTCAGGAACGGATCGGGGCTGGGCTTACCCCTGGCGTAGTCGCCGTGTGCGACCACGGCCTGGAAGCGCCCGGTCATTCCGCCGAGTTGGCGCTCGACCGACGCATGGGTCGACGAGGTGGCGATCGCCCGCGGCAGCCCCAGGGCGTCGAGATCGTCGAGGAGCTCGACGACGCCCGCCTTGAGCTGGAGGTCCACGGCCATCTGCGCATGGGCGTGGGCGTTCACCGCCTTGATCCAGGCGTCGTAATCGAAATCCGCGCCGAAGTGCTCGAGCACCACGCGCTGGTTCTGCTCGCGCGGCGCGCCGACCATGCGCATGAACACCTCCATCGGCATGTCCAGCCCGGCCTTGTGCGTCACAGCGAACATCGAGTCCCGGAAGATCCGTTCGGAGTCGGTGAGCAGGCCGTCCATGTCGAAGACGACGCCTTCGACACGCCTGGGCAGCGGCGTGAGAGTCACGTCCGTCCCCGGACGAACTCGTCGGCCTCGTACCCCTGGAAGAAAAGCAAGGCGGTCAGATCGGTGTGCTCAATGCGGGCGCGGGCGCGCTCGGCGACGATCGGTTTGGCGCGGTAGGCGACGCCCAGGCCAGCCGCCTCGATCATCCCCAGGTCGTTGGCCCCATCGCCGATCGCGGCGGTCTGCGAGAGGTCCAGGCCGAGCGCGCCCGCTTCCTCGACCAGCGCGGCCAGCTTGGCTTCGCGTCCGAGGATCGGCATGGCCACCTCGCCCGACAGCCGCACTCCATCGTGGATCAGGCGGTTCCCGCGGTGAGCTGCGAACCCCGCCGCCGCCGAGACCCGCGAGGTGAAGTAGTCGAATCCCCCGGAGACGAGGACGCAGCGCGCGCCGTGCCCGGCCATGGTCCGGGCCATGACCTCCGCGCCCGGCTCGAGCCGGACCCGCTCGGCGTAGACCTTTTCGAGCGCCTCGAGCCCGAGACCCGCGAGCCGGGACACCCGCTCGATCAGGGCCCCTTCGAAGGGAATCTCCCCGGCCATCGCGCGGGCGGTGATCGCCGCGATTTCGGATTTCAGGCCGGCGACATCGGCCAGTTCGTCCAGGCACTCGCACCCGATGATGGTGGAATCCATGTCCGCGACCAGTAGCCGCTTCCTGCGTCCTTCGGCGGGCTGGGCGCAGAAGTCCGCCTGCTGGCGCTCAAGAGCGCGGGTCGCCGCGAGGGCGAGCGTCTCGGCGCTCTCGCCTTCGGTGAATAGATCGAGCGCCCCCTCCCCGAGCTGGCGCATTTCCAGCACGGGGCTTCCGGCGCCCGCGATCGCCTCCAGGCCTTCCGCGAGGACGCTCTGCAAGGTGTCGAAGTCGCGGCAGACGAGGGTGAGGACGAGGCGCACGGCGCGCGCTGCTTGGCCGATCGGGGCGCTCGGCGCAAGCCATGTCGCCCGCCCGCTTGAGCAGCTTGCGCGCCCTCGCCAATGCGAGGCATGGAGATTTCGGGAAAGACGGGCGGATCGCGCCCGCGAAGGAGACCGGATGGCGCA
>DATHPX010000210.1:0-6655 GCA_035483335.1 Caulobacteraceae bacterium
CGCCGGGGCGGTGCTCGCCGCCGGCCTCTCCGGCGTGGACGCGCTCAAGGACCGCCAGGCGCACATGAAGGAGATGGGCAAAGCGTCGAAGGCGATCGTCGATTCGCTCAAGGCCGGCAGCGCCGACCCGGCGGTGATCAAGCCGAACGCCGACAAAATCTACACGAACTCCAAGGCCATCCTGACCTGGTTCCCCAAAGGCAGCGGGCAGGAGACGGGGGTGAAGACCAGGGCCTTGCCTGTGGTCTGGACAGATCAGCAGGACTTCCAGGCCAAGGCGCACGACCTCCAGGTCGCCGCCGCCAACTTCGACGCCGTCGCGGGAAGCGGGGACATGGCCAAGGTCGGACCGGCGGCGAAGGCCCTCGGCCAAGCCTGCCACGCCTGTCACGAGAAGTTCCAGGCGAAGGAAAAGGACGACTGATTTGCCGGCGGAACCGACCGCCGCCGAAGCGACGCCGGTGCGGGCGCGTATCTGGGACCTTCCGACGCGCGCCCTTCACTGGCTGCTGGTCCTGTTGATCCCATTCTCCTGGTGGTCGGCGACGCACGACCACCTCCCCTGGCACCTTCTGTCCGGGTTCACGATCCTTGGCCTGCTGGCCTTCCGGTTGCTCTGGGGCGTGTTCGGCTCGCCTACGGCCCGCTTCGCCCGTTTCCTCGCCGGACCGCGCACGGTCGCGGACTATGTGGGCGGGCGGTTGGGCCAGGTCGCAGTGGGCCACAATCCCCTGGGCGGGTGGAGCGTGGCGGCGATGCTGCTCGCCCTGGCGACCCAGGTGGGTCTGGGGCTGTTCAGCGTCGACGAAGATGAGCTCAACGAGGGCCCCCTGTCGCGGTTCGTCGACTTCGACACCGGAAGGGCCATAGCCCATTTGCACCACAAGGTGTTCTGGGTGCTGGTCGCCCTCATCGGAATTCACCTGACCGCCATCCTGGTTTACGCCCTGAGGCGGCGCGATCTGGTTGGGCCGATGATCACCGGCGTCGGGCGTCTCGCGCCAGGCGCCCAGGCCCCGCCCCTGGCGCCGGCGTGGCGCATGGCGGCGGTGGCGCTGGTCGCTTTCGCCTTGACATGGATGATCGCGCACGGGCTTCGGCTGCGCTGAAAAAAGGGGTAGCGCATGCGCCAATGGATGATCGACGCGTTCGCCGAAGGGCCGTTCAAGGGCAATCCGGCCTGCGTGGTTGAGCCCTTGGACGTGTGGCCGGACGACGGCTGGATGCAGTCCCTGGCCGCGGAGAACAACCAGGCGGAGACCGCCTTCCTGCGGCGCACCGGCGGGGACTCGGTGTTCGACCTGCGCTGGTTCACCCCGGCGACGGAAGTGAAGCTGTGCGGCCACGCGACCCTCGCCAGCGGCCACGTCATCCTGAGTGAGCTTGGACTGGACGGATCGGAGGTCGGGTTCGACACCCAGTCCGGTCGCCTCATCGTGAGGCGCGCCGCCCAGGGCTATGAGATGGACTTCCCCGCCGACCCGCCCCATCCGATCAAGGAGCCGGAGAACCTGGCCTTCGCGATCGGCGCCGCGCCGGTCGAGGTCTGGTCGGGGCAGTATGTCGTCGCGGTCCTGAAAGACGAGGCGGCAGTCCACCGCGCCGCGCCCGACCTTGCGGCGATCAAGGAGATGACCTTCTTCGCCCTTAGGGCGGGGGCCGGCATGCTCGGGATCACCGCTCTCGCCGATCCGGGCTCGCCTTACGACGTGGTGAGTCGCTTTTTCGCGCCCGGGGCCGGGATTCCAGAGGATCCGGCGACCGGCTCGCTTCACTGCATGCTGTCGCCTCTCTTCAGCGACAAGCTTGGCCGCGAGACCTTGCGGTTCCATCAGGCCTTTCCCGGCCGCGGCGGCGACCTGGAGTGCGAACGGCGGGGCGAGCGGGTGCTCCTGCGCGGCTCGGCCGTGACCGTGGTCGAGGGCCGCCTGCGCGTGTGACGGACAACCGGCCGCGCCCGAAAAGGCGCGAGTTTCGTCCGTTCTCGTTTGTTTTCAGCTCTAGGCGCGTTATATTTCAAGCTGATGATAACGCCCGGCCGAAAGGCCGGGCGCCGCTGTTTCTGGAGAGCCCGTTGACCGAGATCCTGATGCCCAAGGCCACCGCTGTCTGGCTGGTGGACAACACCTCGATGACCTTCGATCAGATCGCGGATTTCTGCGGGCTTCACCCGCTGGAGGTGAAGGGCATCGCCGACGGCGAGGTGGCGCGCGATATCCGCGGCGCGGACCCCATCGCCAACGGCCAGCTCACGCGCGAGGAGCTGGACCATGCCCAGGCCGATCCCAACTATCGCATGAAGGCCCAGAAGAGCCGCCACGCCGAGGTGCTGAAGCCCGCCAAGAAGGCGCCGCGCTACACCCCCGTCTCGCGCCGTCAGGATCGGCCCGACGCCATCGCCTGGTTCGTGCGCAACCACCCCGAGGTGACCGACGCTCAGATCGCCAAGGCGCTTGGGACCACCAAGTCGACGATCGATCAGGTCCGCAACCGCACCCACTGGAATTCTGTGAACATCAAGCCCGTCGACCCCGTGTCGCTGGGCCTGATCAGCCAGCTCGAACTCGACGCCCTCGTCCGCCTGGCGGCGGAGAAGAAGCGCCGCGACGACGCCCGCCGCAAGGTCGAAGAGCCGGAAGGCCCCACGCTCGCCGAACCGGTGGAGCACGTCGAGCCGGTCGAGGCCCACGAGGACGAGGACAGCGAGGTCTAAGGGAGGCCGATCCTCCTCCATGAAGCGGAGCGGAATGGGGGAGGGGTTCTCGACCAAGTTCGGGGCGATCGTTCCGTCAGCCAGCCGCAGGCCCGGGCCGCGGCCGCCCCCTCCACCACTTCGTGGTCCCCCTCCCCCGCTTTGCGGGGGAGGATCTATTGCCCCCTCAGTGACTTCGCGTTCGAAGGGACTCCATCTCTTCCTTCAGTCTGAGTTTCTGTCGCTTGAGCTCCCGTATGCGTATCGCATCGGCTGCCGGTCGGCTGACCTCGTCCTGGATCGCGCGCTCGAGGGTCTGATGCTTCATACCCAGTTCGCGGAGGCGGGCCTCGATAGCCATGGCGCGGAAACTCCTTGTGGTAGCTTCTAAGGAGATGTGAACACCCGAGCCGCCGATCTGTCAGATCACATATGGTTGCTGTCGCATTGGTCGCAGAGGGAGGGCAAAGCGTGAGCAAAAACGAACGAATGCGACTGATCGTGGGCATATCGGGCGCGTCGGGAGCCGTGCTCGGCGTGCGCGCGCTCGAGGCGTGCCGCGAGCTTGGCGTGCAGACGCATCTGGTCGTCTCCCGCGCCGCCATGCTGACCGTGGCCCAGGAGACAGGCCTCGCCGCGCCCGCACTTTTCGCGAAGGCCGATGTCCACTATCCCGCATCCCACGTGGGCGCGGCGATCGCTTCGGGCTCATTCCGGACGGCCGGTATGCTCGTCGCGCCATGCTCGGTGCGCACCATGAGCGAGATCGCCACGGGCGTGACCAGCTCCCTGCTCACCCGCGCGGCGGACGTGACGCTCAAGGAGCGGCGGCCGCTGGTGCTGATGGTGCGGGAAAGCCCTCTGCACCTGGGGCACCTGCGCACCCTCGTCGCCTTGGCGGAGATGGGCGCGAGCATCCTCCCGCCGATGCCCGCATTTTACGCCAAGCCCGCGAGCGTCGCCGAGCTGGTGGACCAGATGGTCGGCCGCTCGCTCGATCTCTTCGGGCTTGACTGGAGCGCCGTACGCCGCTGGGGAGAGGACCTCGCGCCGGTGGGCGCAGAGGGCGCAGGAGAGACGGAATGAAGGCCTGGGATTTCGTTCTGCGCCTCTACGGCGGCGATGGCGTCGAGCCGGCGTGCCTGGCGTTGCAGGACGAGCACGGCCAGTGCGTTCCCCTGCTCCTCTGGCGCGCCTGGACCCTCGCGGAAGACCGCCCCGTCGACGACGCGGCCCTCGCTTCCGCCGTGGCGACCGCCCGCACGTGGCACGCCGAGGTCATCGAGCCGCTCCGCACCGTGCGCAGGCGCCTCAAGGCGCCGCTGCCGCCGGTCGACGACGCCGCACGCCTGGCGTTCCGTCAGGAGGTCGCCGCGCGTGAAATGACCGCCGAACGCCTCCTGATCGACACCCTGGAGGCTTCGACGGCGGAGCCCGGCCACGCTGCGTCCCCGCCGATCGCCGGCCTGCGCCGGACCGTCGAGGCGTGGAGCGGCTCCGCGCCCGACTCCCTGTTGACCAAGCTCATTCCCCAGTGAAGCTGGCGCCGCTGTAAGTTCCGCTCAACGTCCCCATCTGTTAAGGCGGGCGCGCCGCGCACCGGCGCTGGTCCGGGCGCGGGCGAGGGCACGGAATGGACGGCGAAGTCGAGGACGATCTGAGCGATCTCCGCCTCGCCATCGAGACGGCGCGCGAACGCCACGTGTCGCTGTCGGCCGAGGTCGAGGCTATCCAGGCGCAGTCGCAGCCGGACCAGATCAGGCTGGCGCGCCTGAAGAAGCAGAAGCTGGTGCTCAAGGACCAGATCTGCCTGCTGGAGAACCGGCTCACCCCAGACATCATCGCCTGACTGATCCTCTTCATGGGGAGGGTTGCGAAATTCTCCCGCGCTCTCCTCCACCCGAGCGCGGAGCGCGAAGTGGGGGAGGTGGACGCGGCGAAGCCGCGGCCGGAGGGGGAAAGCCACGCCCCTGGCGCCCGCGGGCTGATCCTTTTCACGTTCGTTGTGGCGGCTTTCCCCATCCGTCTCGCGGCGCTTCGCGCCGCGATCCACCTTCCCCAGAAGGGGAAGGAGAGCGCGGGAGCGTTTTCGCAACTGTCCCCTTCATGGGGAGGGATGTGAATTCGGCCCTCAGCCTTGCCGGGGGCGCCTCCATCGATCATATCGCGCCCTATGGACGAACAGCAGCTTGCCGAGGTGGTCAGGTCGGCCCTGGCCGCCGGTGCGGACGCGGCCGAAGTGGTCTATGCGGAGCGCCAGGCGCTCTCAGTGACGGTGCGCCTCGGGGCGCTGGAAGAGGTCGAGCGGGAGGAGTCCCGGGATCTCGGCGTGCGCGTGATCGTCGGCAAGCGCCACGCCTCCGTTTCCGGATCCGACATGTCGGCGGCGGGGACCCGGAAGCTGGTGGACCGCGTCGTGGCCATGGCGCGGCTCGCCGCCGAGGACCCTTATACGGGCCTTCCCCCCACGGACCGCCTCGCCCGCGGCAAGGCCCTGGACCTCGACCTCTTCGACCCTGGCGAGCCCACGGCGGCGACCCTGGAGGCGCGGGCCCTCGCCGCCGAAGAGGCGGCCCGGGCGGTCCCGAAGGTCAGCAACTCCAACGGCGCGTCCGCGACGTGGTCGTCCGGCGCGTGGCGCCTCCTCAACAGCGACGGGTTCGTCGGCCTGCATCGCGGCACCAGTTCCTCGCTCACCGCCAGCGCCATCGCCGGCGAAGGCGCGACGATGGAGTCGGGCTATGAAGGCCGCGCGATGCGCTGGCTGGACGACCTGCCCACGCCGGAGGCGATCGGGGCGGAGGCCGGTCGGCGCGCGGCGGCGAATCTCGGCGCACGCAAGATCTCCTCCACCACCGCCCCGGTGATCTTCGAGAACCGGCTGGCCGGCGCCCTGCTCTCACCCCTGATCGGCGCGATCTCGGGCCCGGCCGTGGCGCGGGGCGTCTCCTTCCTGAAGACCAGGATGGGCGAGAAGCTCTTCTCCGACGCCGTCACCCTGCTCGACGACCCTCATCGCCGGCGCGGTCTGGGCTCCTCCCCGTTCGACGACGAAGGGGTGGGCAATCAGAGCCGCAGGCTGATCGACGCGGGCGTGCTCACCACCTGGCTGCTCAATTCCAGCTCGGCGCGCCAGCTTGGCCTTCACAGCACCGGCCACGCCTCGCGCGGCTTGGCCGGCCCTCCGGGCGTGTCGCCGTCGAACCTGAGCCTCTCTCCCGGCGATCACGATCTGGCGGGGCTGATGAAGGCCGCCGGCCAGGGTCTGCTGGTGACCGGGATGTTCGGGCCCTCCCTCAACGCCAACACCGGCGACTGGTCGGTGGGCTGCCAGGGCCAGTGGTTCGAGAACGGCGAGATCGCCTATCCGGTGACCGAGATCACGGTGGCGGGCAACCTGCTGGAGATCTTTGCGCGCCTCGTCCCCGGCGCGGACCTCATGCAGCGCGGAGCCTCGGAGACGCCGTCCATCCTCGTCGACGCCCTGGCGATCGCGGGGCGTTGAGGCGAACCGGAGGATCTCATCGATGAGTGAACCTCAGCTTCTTCACCTGGTGATCGGCGGCGAACTCGAGGAAGTCGGCGGAACGCGCTTCCGCGACCTCAAGCAGGTCGAACTGGTGGGCGCCTATCCAAGCTATGCCGAAGCGCGGCGGGTCTGGCAGACCAAGGCCCAGGCGACCGTGGACAACGCCCTGATGCGCTATTTCATCATCCATGCGCACAAGCTGCTCGATCCGCACGAAGACGGCGGGGACCAGCCTACTCGCGCCTGAGGATCCGGTCGGTCAGCAGCTTGCCCCACCACTGGGCGCGGAACTCCGACTTGAGCGCTGCCGGATCGTAGGCGGGACTGCACACCCAGTCGGTGAAGCTGAGCCCTGCCGGCTCTCCCTCGGCGAGATAGCGCTCGAAGATGTAGTCCAGGACGCCGGTCAGGCCCGCGCGCATGTGCAGGTAGCG
>DATHPX010000211.1:0-2138 GCA_035483335.1 Caulobacteraceae bacterium
GCCACGGTTCAGCTTCCTGGCCGAGGAGATCACGGAACAGAGGAAGGCGGCCGAGGCTCTTCGAGAAGCCAATCGTTCCAAGGACGAATTCCTCGCCATGCTCGGTCACGAGCTGCGCAATCCGCTCTCGCCCATCGTGACTGCGCTGCAGTTGTTGAAGCTGAGGGGCGACGGTCAATCCGGAAAGGCCCTCGAGATCGTCGAGCGTCAGGTCCAGTACCTCATTCGGTTGGTGGACGATCTGCTCGATGTCTCTCGCATCACCCGCGGCACGATTCAGATCAAGAAGCGCCTCCTGCGCCTGCAAGACGTCGTGGCGCAAGGGGCCGAGATCGCGATGCCCCTGGTCGAGCAACGCCGTCAGCACCTCGAGGTCCACCTTCCCTCCTCCGAGCTCCGTTTGGACGGAGACGAGGGGCGCCTGGCACAGGTCGTCTCCAACCTGATCACCAACGCCGCCAAGTACACGGATCCGGGAGGGTGCATCACGATCGAGGCGCGTCGCCAGGGCGGCGAGCTCGTTCTCACCGTCAGGGATACGGGCATCGGCATCTCAGCCGAGCTCTTGCCGCACGTCTTCGACATGTTCACCCAGGAGCGTCAGGCCGCAGATCGTTCGCGCGGCGGTCTGGGAATAGGGCTCACGATTGTTCGCAACCTCGTGGAGCGGCACGGAGGGACCGTCCAAGCTGAGAGCGAGGGACTTGGTAAGGGCAGCGAATTCACCGTGCGCCTTCCGGTGGCCAGTGAAGAGCCCGCAGCCGTCGATCATTCGTCGGCGCCGAACCCGGTGGCCGGAGCGCGGCAACGGATCCTCGTGGTCGACGACAACGACGACGCCCTCGAGCTGTTGGCAGAGGTCCTGCGCAACGCCGGGCACGTGGTGACGACGGCGAAAGACGGGCCGACCGCTCTGAAGGTCATGAAGACCTTCCATGCGGACGTCGCCATCCTCGACATCGGCCTGCCCGTGATGGACGGCTACGAGTTGGCAGGCCGCCTGCGCGCCGAGCTCGGCAAGGAGCTGCCCCGACTGATTGCCCTGACAGGCTACGGACAGGATTCGGACCGCGCCCGGGCCAAGCAGGCGGGTTTTGCCGAGCACCTGACCAAACCGGTCGAGGGTGGCCGCCTGCTGGGAGCGCTGGCCGCCGCAGGCGCTGCCGAGACCGCCGTCCACCCTTAGCTCCGGCGATGCACGACGAGCCTTGGGGGACGGAGGTTTTCCAGGAATGTTGATCGTTGAAGATCCAGGTGATGGAGGCTTGCCCGCCGCCCCGCGCCGGAGCTAGCGTGCGCTGTCTGGTCGGGCGCGCTGTCCGTCTTTGAAGTGCGCCCGTCGGCGAGGAGGCCATCATCACGCTCCGCAGCCTGCATCACCTGTTGGTCGGCCTGTCGCTCGCCGCGGCGCTTGTCGCCACGGGCTGCGCGACGAGCGATCCCGAGTCGCTGCCCAACCTCGGCACCGGCGGCGCCGCCGTCATGATCGGCGACGCGGGGGCGGGCGGCGCCGCGGGCGTGGCTGGCACGGCGCAATCGGCGGCAGGGGGATCGACGGGCACCGCCGGCACGCCCGGCTCCGGCGGCCGCACCGGCGGCGCCGGTTCAAAGGGCGCCGCGGGCGCCGCGGGCGCTCCCGCAACGGCCGGCGCGCCGACGTTCACGCAGATCTACAACGACATCATCGTCAAATACTGCGCCGGCAGCGCGTGCCACAACCCGGGCCACTCGGGGGGTGCCTCTTTCAAGACGAAGAGCTCCGCGTACAACGTGTTCTCGCAATTCGCGGTGCCGGGGGACCTCGGAGACTCGGACATCTACGCCTTCATCACCGGGGATCCGCCCTTCATGCCGCCGCTGGATCCAACCGTTCCGCCCGACGGCGCCGCCGAGCTGGCGGCCTGGATCGACGCGGGCGCGCAGAACAACTGAACCGTCCGCGTCACGCCCACGCGGAGGCTCGCCCTACCCTCCTGCCGGACGCGCCTCCAACCAGGCGATGACCGCCGCCAGCTCCCGCTCGGTGGTGGGTGTGGGCTGCGAATGTTCGTAGCCGTGCCGGGCGGCCTTCGCGAGGGCCAGCGCGCGCGCACGCTCGCCCTCGATTTCCCACAGGGCTCGGCCCAGAGCGAAGCGGG
>DATHPX010000212.1:0-4703 GCA_035483335.1 Caulobacteraceae bacterium
AGCCGTTGTTGATAATGCGGCCGCCCCGCGGGTCCTGGCGCTTCATCCGCCGGACGGCGTGCTGGGCGCAGAGGAAGGCGCCGGTGAGGTTCACGTCCACCACGGCCCGCCAGGCGTCGAGCGGCAGGTCCTCGAAGGGAACAGGCGGGGCGCCGCGTCCGGCGTTGTTGAACAGCACGTCGAGCCGACCGCAGCGAGCCACGGGTCCATCGAACAGGGCGGCGACCTGATCCGGTTCGGAAACGTCCGCCGGCGCGACGATCGCCCGTTCACCTGCCTTGCCGAGTGCAACGGTCTCTTCCAGCGCCGACCCTCGCCGCCCGGTCAGCACCACTATGTCGCCGCGCTTCAGGAAGGCGAGCGCTACCGCCCGCCCGATTCCGCTTCCGGCGCCTGTCACGAGGATTACCTGACTCATGCGCGTTCTTGACCATGCGCCGCCTCGCCGCCGCAAGCCCCATCGCCAATGGCCGAGGCAAACGCTCCTCCGTCTTCGGACTTCGTACGAAATTGGATCGTGCGACTTCCGCGGGCGTTTGTTGGCGCACACACCCTATTGGAGGGACTCATGGCGACGACTAAACATCCGGCCAGTACGCATCACCATGCGGCCGCCGCGAGCCACGAAACCGCCGCCCACCATCATCGGCAGGCCGCTCATCATCACGAGACCGGCCGTCACGATGAGGCCAAGCAACATTCGCATACGGCTCACGCCCACAGCGCGGAGGCCCACGGTCATACGGGCAAGGCGCACGAGCTTTCTCTGAAGTAGGCCGAATGCGCGGGCCGTCCTTGTGGCCCGTTTCGCCGAAAACAGCCGGCGCAGGCCCAGGGCCTACGCCGGCTGTTCAGCCTACGGACGCTGCGAGGGCGCTCCCGCCAGCGCCCGTTCCACTGCGGCCTCTGCGTGAAGCGCAGTGGTGTCGAACAAGGGGACGGCGCTGTCCTTTGGCCTCACCAGAAGCATGATCTCCGTGCAGCCCATGACGATGGCCTGAGCGCCCTGCTGCACGAGCCGATCGATGATCTGGCGGTAGGCCTGCCGCGAGCTCTCCAGGACACGGCCCTTGACCAGTTCATCGTAGATCACGCGATGGACCTCGGCGCGGTCCGCCGCCCCGGGAACCAGGACGTCCAGTCCGTGACGCGAGGCCAGTCGGCCCTTGTAGAAATCCTGCTCCATGGTGAATGCCGTGCCCAGAAGGCCGACGCGGCTGAAGCCGGAGGCAACGATGCGTTCGGCCGTGGGGTCTGCGATATGCAGCAGCGGCAGATCGACCGACGCCTGCACCTCTTCGGCCATCAGGTGCATGGTGTTGGTGCAGATCACGAGGAAGTCCGCCCCGCCCAGCTGGAGACGCCGGGCCCCCTCGATCACCAGGGACGTCGCCTCCGCCCATCGGCCGGCGTGCTGAAGTTCGGCGACCTCGGCGAAGTCGACCGACCACATGAGGCAACGGGCGGAATGAAGCCCTCCAAGGCGCTGCCGAACCTCCTCGTTTATGAGGCGATAATACTGGGCGGAGCTCTCCCAGCTCATGCCTCCGAGGAGACCGATGACCCCCTGCGTATCCATCGCGTCGCCTGCCTCCAATCGGGCTTTGGAGCACGCCCTATCGCAGGCAAGCGTCTTAGCCGAGACCCTCTGCGGCTTTCTCGGCTTCTTCCTGTCGCAAGGCGATACGGGGAGAATAGCTTGCCTGGAGCGCCTCCAGCACTTCGGGCGGCGCCGTTTCCGGCCGGCCGGCGTCGAAGGGCGGCGCCGGAGCATATTCGAGCGCGAGCTGGATCGTCTGTGCGACCCGGAAGTCGGCCAGCTCGGCCGCCAGGGTCAGGGCGAAATCTATCCCGGCCGTGACGCCGCCGCCGGTGAGGATGTTTCCATCGCGGACCACGCGCCCTTCATCAGGGTTGGCGCCGAATAGAGGCAAAAGGTGGCGCCAGGCCCAGTGGCACGCCGCCCGCCGCCCCTGCAGAAAGCCGGCGGCGCCCAGGATCAGCGAGCCGGTGCACACCGAGGTCAAGTAGCGCGCGTTCGCGCCGAGCCGCCGGATGTGCCCCATGAAGGCCGCATCGTTCATCGCTGCAGTGCAGCCGGAGCCGCCGGGCAGCAACAGGACATCGCAGCTCTCGATATCTTCGAGACGTGCGAGCCCAGTGAACCGCAGGCCGTCCGCCTCGATGTCGGCGCCTCCCAGGCTGGCGGTGGTCACCTTAGCGCCCGGCAGGCGGCAAAGGACCTGGTGCGGACCCGTGAAATCCAGGTGCGTCACGCCCGGATAGAGGGCGATGAGGATGCTTGTCGTCGGCATGGGCGTGTCCCCGGCTTGACCTGCGCCGAGAATGACCTGCATCTGCCACGGCAGGAATGACAATGATCCGGCAATTACAGCCATGACCCGGCGCGTGGCGGTGGTGATCTTCGAGGGCCTCCAGATTTTGGACGCCGCCGGCCCCATCGCCGCTTTTGAGATCGCCGAGCGTTTCGTTCCGGGGAGCTACGCCATCGAGGTGCGCGCCGTTTCGGGCGGCTCGATCGCCAGTTCGGCAGGGGCGGGGCTCCTCTCGGCGCCGCTGGGGGAGCCCGGGGGGTTCGATACCGTCCTGGTCGTCGGAGGCGATGGCACGCGGTCCGCAATGCGCGACGAGGCGCTGTTGGCCTGGGTGCGGGCGGCGGCGGCCGAGGCGCGGCGCACGGCCAGCGTCTGCTCGGGCGCCTTCGTCCTGGCCGCCGCGGGTCTGCTCGACGGCCGGCGCGCGGCGACACACTGGTCGCGCGCCGCCGACCTCGCCCGCCGCTTCCCTGCCGTGCGTGTCGAACCCGACCGGATCTGGGTGCGCGACGGGACGGTGTGGACCAGCGCGGGCATCACAGCAGGCATAGACCTGTGCCTGGCCTTGGTGGCCGAAGATCTAGGCGAGGCCGTGGCCCGCGACGTCGCCCGCCAACTCGTGGTCTATTACCGGCGGCCGGGCGGACAGTCGCAATTCTCGGCGCTAGCCGATCTGACGGCGGCCGAGGGCCGGTTCGCCGACCTCCTCGCCTGGTCCCGGGAGAACCTCGATGAGAGGCTGGATGTCGAGCGCCTCGCCGCTCGCTGCGCGATGAGCCCGCGCCACTTCGCCCGCGCCTTCGCCGCCGAGACCGGCGTCACCCCGGCCAAGGCCATCGAGCGCCTGCGCCTCGAGGCGGCCCGCGCCCGTCTCGCCGCCGGGCCCGAATCCCTCGACCGGATCGCCCGCGAGACCGGCTTCTCCGACGCCGATCACATGCGACGCGCGTTCATTCGCGCCTTCGGCCAGCCGCCCCAGGCAATGCGCCGGTTGGCGGCTTAGGGTAAACAGCCGGCTCGCCTCGACCGAGGTGCGCCCGACGCGAGAAGCCTCGGAGCGAGCGCGCATTTCTGACCGGGATCAATGACTGCGAGCGAGCCCCGGGCGGACGTTCATCGGGGTCCGGCGCGGGCGGCCCGGAGGAGTCTCCGGCATGACGAAGCTGGAAGCGTGGTCAAGACCGGAACTGCGGGCTCCTGACGACGGGCCCCGAGGACGCCATCGTCCATGCGGATTTCATGACCCTGCGCGGCCTGCGCCATCGGCCATTTGGCGATCCAGGGGTGGCGGCGACAGGCGTCAGGCGGGCGCCGTCCGGCTTTGCCCAGGCCGTGGCGCCGGAGAGCGAAGCGGATGTCCATCGTGACGGAGGAAGCACCGTGGATCTTTATACTTTCACCGTCGAGAGCTTCGACATCTCGAACACGAGGGCCCTATTCAACGACACGCTCTGGCTAAGCTACAGCGCATATGTCGACAACGACCTAGTGGGGAATCTCCAGCAGAGGCTCGGTGATTTCGATAATGGCAGCTTTCAGACGGCAAACTACTTCCCACCGGGAACTGGCCCGGGCTTGGCCAATGTGGTCATCAACAACCCCGACGCCAAGGCAGGGTTTATCTTCCAACTCGTCAATTCCAACAACGTGCCCCAAGGCGCGCTCACCGGCCGCCTCGCCGCCACGGCCGATCAACTGGCCGGCATATTGGTCGGCATTGCCGGCGCCGGCGTCGCCGACGGCGCCGGCATCGGGGCCATCGCTGCGTCTTACGCGTTTCCCGCCGGCCTGGTGCTGGAGGCGTTCGCCAACCTCTATTCGTGGGTAAATGTGGACTGCGACGGGCCGGTGGCGGTCGATCAGATCTCCGGACCTCGCTATGTGCTCGACGCGTGGACAGACAACGACGGGAATAAAGTAACGATAGGCCGCGACTATCCGGGTTCGGGAGCTCCGACGGGGTGCAACCCCAACAATTCTCTCTACAGCCTCGTCTGGTCGCTACAGCATTCGCGCACATGGATGCAGGTCACGCAGCCGCTCGCCGCAGACGCAGAAGAGCTAGGCCCGTTCGTTTCCGACACTGGAGTTTCCGCCTGCGAGCATCATGGCGCCCTTCACGCCTTTGGCGTCGGCGCGTTCGGCGTGAACCACGCCAGGACGTTTACCGGGGCGAGCTGGTCCTTCGAGCTGCTCGGCTGGCTCGGCCAAGACCTCATTCCCAATACCGGAAAGTATCTCGCCGTTACCGGCATCAGCTTCGATGATCGGCTGCACCTGCTCGGCGTGCTGTCGGACGGTTCCGTCTCCACGCTCGCCTACACGATGGACGGCGGGTCGTGGGTGCAGTACGCGGCCAAACCGCCG
>DATHPX010000213.1:0-29934 GCA_035483335.1 Caulobacteraceae bacterium
CTCGCGTTCGTCGCGCCCTCGCCGTCGTGGCTGGCCCTGCCGCCGGCTGCGGCGTACGCGCCCTACCGGCTCGGCTGCGCCGGCGCGCTCATCGTCGGCATGGCCTTCGCCGCCGGCTACGCATCCTGGACGAGCGGGGAGAGCGCCCGCAACGAACTCGCCCTGCACGTAACCGAGACGGTCCTGGCGCGGGAACAGCGGCTGTCCGCGCTCGGAGCCCTGGCCGCGGCTGCGGCGCACGAACTGGGCACGCCGTTGGCGACGATCACGGTGGTGGCCAAGGAGATGGCGCGCGAAGCCGCCGACGGGCCCATGGCCGACGACGCCTGGCTCCTGGTCGAGCAGGCGCAACGGTGTCGCGATATCCTCAAGCGCCTCGCCGAGACGCCCGAGCGCACCGACGTCGTTCACGAACGAATGACGCTTCTTCAACTCGTGCGCGAGGTCGTTGAGCCGTTCGCGGGTTCCGAGGATGTCAGGGTCGAGGCCGTCGTCACGGGGCCGCCTTCCGTCGCGGCTCCGGATCTGTGGCGTCGGCCGGAGGTGCTCCATGCGGTCACGGCCTTCGTCGAGAACGCCTATGACTTCGCCAGGGCGGAGATCCTCGTGACGGCGCGATTCGACGCCGACACGGTGACGATCGAGGTGCGCGACGACGGTCCCGGCTTCGCCCCACACGTGCTGGCCAAGCTTGGCGAGCCCTATGTCACCAGTCGGCCGGGAGCCGAAGGTTCTCGCACCGGGCATATCGGAATGGGCCTGGGCTTCTTTATCGCAAAGACCTTGCTGGAGCGCACAGGCGCTCGGGTTGAATTTCGTAATGGTCCTAAGGTAGGCGCGATCGTCACAGCGCGATGGCCGCGCGTACGGATGGAGGCTGTGGAAACTGCACTTTGAAACTCTTGCATAAAGCTCACATTCCACGTCATGTTGTCGCAGGGCGAACCTGTGAGCGAGCCGCATTCAAGTAGGGAGACGCTCTGATGGATGGCGAGACGGTGAACTCGGGCGAGACGGCCGACAAATCGCTTCTTCTCCTCGATGACGACGCCGCTCTCCGCACCCGTCTGGGCCGCGCCCTGGAAGCGCGCGGTTTCGCCGTCACGCTCGTGGAGACCGTCGCCCAGGCCAAGGCCGCAGCCAAGGAGAGTCCGCCGGCCTATGCCGTCCTCGACATGCGCCTCGAGGATGGCTCAGGCCTTTCCGTGGTGGACGTGTTGCGCGAGGCGAGGCCTGACGCGCGCATCGTAATGCTCACCGGCTATGGGAACATTGCCACGGCCGTCGCGGCGGTGAAGGCCGGGGCGATCGACTACCTGGCCAAGCCGGCCGACGCCGACGACGTGGTCAAGGCCCTGATGGTCTCGGCCACCCGCGACACGCCTTCGCCGCCAGAGAACCCGATGAGCGCCGACCGCGTGCGGTGGGAGCACATCCAGAGAGTCTACGAGCTTTGCGGGCACAACGTTTCGGAAACCGCCCGGCGCCTGGCCATGCACCGGCGCACCCTGCAGCGCATCCTGGTCAAGCGGGCTCCCCGTTAAGTATGAGCTGCGGCAGGGGGGCCGCATGAGCCAGATCGAAATTCCCACGCGCGAAGTGGCGCCGGCGCACCGCTTCGACGAGGCGCGCCTGGAGGCGTACCTGCGATCCCGGATCGAAGGTTTCGGCCACGATTTTTCCGTGCGTCAGTTCCAGGGCGGAGCCTCCAACCCGACCTTTCTGCTGACGACAAACACCCCCGAGGGCCTGCGCCGCTACGTCCTGCGCAAGAAGCCTCCCGGCGCCTTGCTTGCCAGCGCCCACCAGGTCGAGCGCGAGTTCCGCGTCATGGCGGCCCTTGCGAAGACCAACGTTCCCGTCCCTGCCATGCGCCTGCTGTGCGAGGACCCGGAGATCATCGGCACGCCGTTCTATGTCATGGACTTCCTGCCAGGGCGGATCTTCCGCGACGCCGCCCTGCCGGGACTGGCTCCCGCGGAGCGGACGGCGATCTACGACGAGCTCAACGCCACCCTCGCCAAGCTCCACGCGGTCGATTTCCGCGCTGTGGGCCTGGAGGACTACGGCCGCGCCGGCGGCTATTTCGAGCGCCAGATCGCCCGCTGGACCCGCCAGTATCGCGGGGCCCAGACCGAGGAGATCCCGGCCATGGAACGGCTGATCGCGGCCCTGCCCGGCCGCGTCCCGACCGATGATTCGGTCTCCATCGCCCACGGCGACTACAGGCTCGAGAACGTGATGTTCGATCCCGTCGAGCCTCGCCTGATCGCCGTACTCGACTGGGAGCTCTCCACGATCGGCCATCCCCTGGCCGACCTGGCCTACAACGCCTTCCTGTGGCGCTCCGAGGGCGCCTCGTGGGGCACGCTCAAGGGAGTGGATTTCGCCACCAGCGGGATTCCCACCGAGCGGGCGTACGTGGAAGCCTACCTGCGCCGAACCGGCCGGGGCGAGATCGAGGACTGGCCGTTCTACGTCGCCTTCTCGGTGTTCCGCCTCGCCTCCATTTCCCAGGGCGTCTATCGCCGGACCCTCGATGGGGTGCTCGCCAGCGAGCGGGAAGCGGTGAACGGAACCGGGGCCCTGGCGGAGACCTCCCTGGCCATCCTGGAAGGGCGCGCCTGACCCGACGACAGGGTTGCGCGCCCGGCGCTTTGCTTTTCAATCGTCCCACCCGCCAGACACGAGCGGGATCAGGGAGGATGCGATGGCCGAGACCGTGCTCTATGGCGTGCAGGCCGGCGTCGCGACCATCACCCTGAACCGCCCGGAACGCCGCAACGCGCTCAATTTCGAAGCCTATGACGCTCTGGAGCGCGCCCTGCGCTGGGCGGTCACGGACGACGAGGTCCGCTGCGTGATCGTCACTGGCGCCGATCCGGCCTTCTGCTCCGGCGACGATGTCCGCGAGATCATGGCCGCACCGCGGCCCGCGGCTGAACGGCCTGCGTCCCCGGTCGTGCGCCACCGCCCCACGCCCGCCGCCATGGCGGCCCTCGAGTGTGACAAGCCGATGATCGCCGCGGTCAATGGCCCAGCGATGGGCTGGGGCATGGAGCTGGCGCTCTATGCCGACATCCGCATCGCTTCCGAGCGGGCGAGCTTCGCCGAGCTCTTCATCAAGCGCGGCCTCGTCTGCGACGTGGGCGGCTTCTATCGCCTGCCGCAGATCGTCGGCCCCGCCAAGGCGGCCGAGCTGCTCTTCACGGGCGATCCGATCGACGCGATGGAGGCGGCGCGCATCGGTCTCGTGCGCGAAGTGACGCCGCACGGCGATCTCATGAACCGGGCGCGCGAGCTGGCCGGACGCATCGCGGTCAATCCGCCGCTGGCCCTGCGGTACCTGAAGGAGGGGCTGCGCCGCGGGACCTATGGGGATCCACGCGAGCTTGGCTCGTGGGCGATCGAAACCATCCGTCGTCTGATGCAAACCGAGGATCACAAGGAGGGCGTGGCGAGCTTCCTCGAAAAACGCGCCCCGGTCTTCCGAGGCAGGTAGCCGCGCCGGAACGGGCGGATGACGGGGGCGTTAAGAGACCCCTCGACCCGGGGACGCCATAGGCGCAAGAGTGATCCCGAATCCGCCCGGGAAGTTCCAGGCATGAACCGCCTCCATGAATCCATCATCGACAATCAGTTCGGGCCACGCGCATCGGCCTATGTGACGAGCGTGATCCACAGCTCGGGAGCGGACCTCGACGCCATCGAGGCCCTGGCCCAGGAGGCGCGGCCGCCTTGCGCCCTCGATCTTGGCGCCGGCGGGGGGCACGTAGCCTATCGCCTGGCTCCTCACGCCCTTCGCGTGGTCGCGGCGGACATCTCCGCGCGGATGCTGGCGGCGGTCGTCGACACCGCCTCCGCCAGGGGCCTGACGAATATTGAGACGCGAGTGGCGATGGCCGAGCGCCTGCCCTTCGCTGACGACGCCTTCGACCTCGTCGCCTCGCGGTTCTCGGCGCACCACTGGGGCGACCTCCAGGCCGGGCTGACAGAGGCGCGGCGCGTCCTGCGCCCCGGCGCGCCGGCGGTCTTCGTGGATATCGTCTCTCCGGGCTCGCCGGCCCTGGACACCCACCTTCAGGCGGTGGAGCTGCTGCGGGACACGTCCCACGTGCGCGACTACACGCTTGCCGAGTGGGTCTCCGCCCTCGAGCGCGCAGGTTTCGCCCCCAAACGCCTGACGACCTGGCGGGTGGCGATCGACTTCGCCAGCTGGATCGAACGCATGGCCACGCCCGGTCAGGCGGTCGCGGCGATCCTCGGCCTCCAGGCCGCCGCCTCGGAGACGACGCGCGGCCACTTCGCCATCCTTCCCGACGGATCGTTCGAACTCGAAGCGGCGATGATCGAGGTGGTTTGATCCGGACCTTCGCCCGCAGGTGGTTGACAGCCGCCGCGCGGTGAGACGCTCTTTCCTGAAAAGGTAAGAGCGGAGGAAGCGATGGAATTCACTGACGAACGCACCGAGCACGGGGTCACGCGCCGGTCTTTCGAAATCACGGCTGCAGGCGAGAAGGTCCCGGCGGTGATCTGGGCGCCGGAGGGGGCCAAGGGTCCCCGGCCGCTGGTGCTGATGGGCCATGGCGGGTCCCAGCACAAGAAAACGCCCACCCTGTCCGCGCGGGCGCGCGGCTACGCCCGTCGCCTCGGCTATGCCGTCCTCGCCATCGACGCGCCGGCCCATGGCGACCGCATCTCGCGCGAGGAGGCCGAATCCCTGGCGCGGGACGTCGGCGCGCGCGTTCGCGGCGAGGTGACGGCGGGATGGACGCCGGAGCGCCTGCGCCTAATGGCCGAGCGCACACGCAAGGCCATGCCGGAGTGGAAGGCCGCCCTCGACGCGGCGCAGGGCCTCGACTTCGTCGGCTCCGGCGGCCCGGTGGGCTACTGGGGCGTGTCGATGGGAACGGCGATCGGCGTGCCCTTCGTGGCGCAGGAGCCGCGCATCACCGCGGCCGTCTTCGGCCTCGCCGGGCTGCGGCCCGACGCAACCGAGATGGCGGCTGCGGCGCGCAGCATCGCCATTCCCGTGGAGTTCGTCTTCCAATGGGAAGACGCGGTCGCGCCGCGCGAGCACGGCCTAGCCCTCTTCGACGCCTTCGCCTCGAAGGAAAAGTCGATGCACATCAACCCCGGCGGCCACATGGACATCCCGCAGTTCGAGGGCGACGCCTGGGAGCGCTTCTTCCTGCGCCATCTCGGTTCCGTCGAGGCGCCCGCGCGACCGGCCGAGCTCCAGACTGCCTGACGCCCAACCGGCGGCGCGCGCTTGTCGCGGGCCGCCGGACGTGGTGGGCTTCGCATCAATGAGACCGGAGGAGACGCGGCGATGGCGGAGGATTTCCGCGCACGCGCGAAACTGTGGCCGAAGGGTCGGCTGTTCGAGGACTTCCAGGTGGGCGAGGTGCGCGTCCACCACTGGGGCCGGACGATCTGCGAGTCCGACACCCTGCTCTTCACCACCCTGACGCTGAGCTACAATCCGCTCTACTCGAACCGCGCCTTCGCCCAGGCGCACGGCCATCCCGACATCGTCGTGAACCCCCTCCTGGTGTTCAACACGATCCTTGGCCTGTCGGTAGAGGACAACAGCGAGATCGGCGGACCTTTCGTCGGCGTCGGCGCCCTCACCTATCGCCAGCCCGTCTATCCCGGTGAAACCCTCACCGCCCGCTCCACCACCGTGGCCGCGCGGCGGTCGGCCAGCAACCCGGCCAACGGGATCGTCACCTGGCTCACCGAGGGCTTCAACCAGAGGGACGAGCGCGTGATCGACTTCGAACGGTCGAACCTCGTGCGCCTGCGCCATCCCGACCGGGCGGAGGCGGCGGCGTGAAGGTCTCCGAGCTCACCGGCCGCAACAACTACTTCGAGGACTTCAAGGTCGGCGAGGTCATCCGTCACGCCAGGGGCAAGACCGTCGAGGGCCTCGAGAACGTCCTGATCACCAATCTGGTGATGAACACCGCCCAGGCGCACTTCAACGAGGACGCGATGAAGTCGAGCCCGTTCAAGGGCCGACTGTCCTACGGCGGGGTGAACTTCTCGCTCTGCATGGGCCTGGCCATGCAGGACACCGGCGAGAACGCCCTGGCTGAGCTGGGCATGGACAACATTCGCCTCACTCACCCGGTGGTCCACGGCGACACGCTCTACGCCTATTCCGAGGTGCTGTCGGTCGAGGACGCCGACCGCGAGGACGCCGGTGTCGTCACTTTCCGCCACTATGGGGTGAACCAGGATGACAAACTCGTCTTCCAGGGAGACCGCCGCATGCTGATCAAGCGGCGCAGCCACTGGGCCGAGCGATGAGCGGGCCCCTCGCGGGCGTCAGGATCCTGGACTTCACCCAGGCCCTCGCCGGCCCCTTCTGCACCCAGAATCTCGCCGACCTCGGGGCCGAGGTGGTGAAGGTGGAGGGTCTGGCGGGCGGCGATCTTACGCGCGCGTCCGGGCCGTTCCACGAGGCCGATCCAAAGCGGCGCTTCTCCGGCTACTTCCACTCGATCAACCGCGGCAAGAAGAGCATCGCCGTCGACCTCAAGACGCCCGAGGGCGTCGAGATCGTCCGACGTCTGACGCCAGACTTCGATGTGGTGGTGGAGAACTTCCGCGTGGGCGTGATGGATCGGCTGGGCCTCTCCTACGAGAGCCTCGCGGCGCTCAACCCCAGGCTGGTCTACGCCGCGATCCGCGGGTTTGGCGATCCACGGACGGGCGAGAGCCCGTATGTCGACTGGCCCGCCTTCGACGTGGTCGCCCAGGCGATGGGTGGGATGATGGGGATCACCGGTCCGCTCGGCGGACCGCCGACCAAGGTGGGGCCGGGGGTGGGCGACACCGTGCCGGCCCTCTATGCGGCGCTAGGGATCGTCAGCGCCGTGCTCCACGCGCGAGCGAGTGGGGAGGGCCAGTTCCTCGACGTGGCCATGACCGACGCGGTGCTGGCCGTGTCCGAGCGCATCGTCCACCAGCATTCCTTCGGCCACGAGATTCCCGGTCCCGAGGGAAACCACCACCCCTTCCTGCTACCCTTCGGAGTCTATCCGGCCGCGGACGGGTTCGTGGCGATCGCCTGCCCCGGCGATCCGTTCTTCCGATCCCTGTGCAAGGCGCTGGACGCCGAGGACCTCCTGCAGGACGAAGCATTCGCCACGCCTCGGGCGCGCCAGGCCAACCGCCTGCGGGTGATCGAACGGCTCTCGGCCCTGACCTCGAGGTTCACCAAGGCGGAGCTGCAGGACCGCCTGGGCGGCGTGGTCCCGTTCGGCCCAGTGCTGACGATCGCCGAGATCGCCCAGGATCCGCACTTCGCGGCCCGGGACATGCTGGCGGAGATCGACTACCCCGGCTTTCCCGAACCGATGCGGATCGCCGGCCAACCGATCAAATTCGCCCGCACGCCCTCCACGATCGCGGGCCGCGCGCCCGAGCTTGGCCGCGACACGTCCGAGGTGCTGCGCGCCCACGGCGCGAACGACGCCGATCTCGCCCGCTGGGCGGCGGCCGGCGCGATCAAGACGGACCAGCCGGTGGAGGAAACCCTATGAACCCGCGCCCGATGCGCCTTCGCCGCTCCCAGCTCTCGGTGCCGGGAATCAGCGAGAAGATGATCGCCAAGGCCGCCGCCTCGGACGCTGATCACGTCTTCCTCGACCTGGAGGACGCGGTCGCCCCCTCGGCCAAACCGGCGGCGCGCAAGACGATCGTGGCGGCCCTCAATACCCTCGACTGGGGCCGCAAGGTCCGCTGCGTGCGGATCAACGATGTCACCACGCCCTGGTGCTTCGAGGACGTGATCGAGGTGGTGGAAGGCGCGGGCGCCAAGATCGACACGATCATGTTGACCAAGGCGCTGCGAGCGGCGGACGTGCAGTTCGTCGACCTGCTGCTCGGCCAGCTGGAGGCCAAGCTGAAGCTGGAGCGGCGGATCGGCCTGGAGGTTCTGATCGAGGAGGCGGCCGGGCTGCAGAACGTCGAGTCCATCGCCGCCGCCTCGCCCAGGTTGGAGGCGCTGATCTTCGGCATGGGCGATTATTCGGCCTCGCAGCAGATGAACCTGCGGGGCTGGGGCAGCGACGGCTATCCGGGCGACATCTTCCACTATCCACGCTTCCGCATCGCCATGGCCGCCCGCGCGGCCGGCCTCGATCCGGTGGACGGGCCGTTCGCCAACTTCCGCAACGAGGAGGCCTACCGGCGCGAGGCGCGTTACGCCCACATGCTGGGCTTCGTGGGCAAGTGGGCGATCCATCCGGCGCAGATCGCCCCGGCCCTGGAGATCTTCTCCCCGCCGGCGGAGGAGGTAAGCCGCGCCCGCGAACTCGCCGCCGCCTACGACAAGGCCCTGGCCGAGGGGGTAGGCTCGGTGAACGTGAACGGGACGATGGTCGACGCCGCCTCGATCCGGATCATCATGAACACCGTGCGCAAGGCCGAACTCATCGGCATGTGAGGAGACCCGGCGATGGCCGACGACGCCCCCGACCTCCCGCCCTCGGCCGGCTACCTCACGCCCGAGCGGATCATGATGCGCGACCTCGCGCGCCGGTTCACCGCCGAAGAGGTGGCGCCGGCGGCCCGGCGGCTCGATCCTGTGAAGGGCGACATGCCGCGCGAGCTGATCGAGCGGATGGGCGAGCTCGGCTTCTTCGGCATCCTGATTCCCGAAGAGTACGGCGGCCTGGGCCTGGGCGCGTTCGAGTATTGCCTGGTGGCCGAGGAGCTGGCGCGCGGCTGGATGAGCGTGGCCAGCATCATCGCCCGCGGCAATTCCTTCTATCGCTCGGTCCCCGGCGAGGGCGAGGAGCGGGCGCGCAAGATCGCCCTGATGGCCAAGGGCCAGTACCTCGGCGCCGCGGCCCTTTCCGAACCGGGCACGGGCTCGGACCTCTCGGGCGTGACCTGCCGAGCCCGGCGCGAGGGCGACGAGTGGGTGATCACCGGGAACAAGTACTGGTGCACCTTCGCCGACGGCGCCGACTACATCAGCGTGCTCTGCCGCATCGACGATCCGGACGCACCCGGCGGGCGCGCGGGCACCATCTCCGTCTCCATCGAAAAGACCAAGGGCGAGCTTCCCGCCGGCTGTACGGGAAGCCCGATCCCGAAGATCGGTTACTTCGGCTGGAAGACGTGGGAGCTCCACTTCGACGGCGTGCGCGCGCCGGTGCGCCAGGGACCCTCGGGGAACACAGAGGCTGGCGGGCGGGCGCACCAGGCGGTCGCGTTCGGCCTCGGACTTGCCCGGGCCCACACGGCCGCCCGTTCGATCGGACTGGCCCAGGCGGCCCTCAACGACTCGATCGCCTACGCCAAGGAGCGGATCCAGTTCGGCCAGCCGATCTCCGACTTCCAGGCCATCCGCTTCAAGATCGCCACCATGGCCACCGAGATCGAGGCGGCGCGGCAGCTGATGTACTACGTCTGCAGCGAGATCGACGCCGGCCGAGCCGGCCGCATCGAGACATCAATGGTCAAGTACTTCGCCTCGGAGATGGCCGAACGGGTGACCAGCGAAGCCCTGCAGATCCACGGCGGCGCCGGCTACACCACCCTGCACTCCATCGAGCGCTACTGGCGCGACGCGCGTTTGACCAAGATCTTCGAGGGGACCTCGGAGATCCAGCAGCGGATCATCGCCGACACCCTGCTCGGCAAGCCGACCATTCGCGGCTCCAACTGAGGAACCGCGGCGAAGGAGGAGAGAGAGCCGCATGAGCGAGAGCCTCACCGTCGCCGCCCCAAAGGCTCATATCGGCGAGGGATCGCCGTCCGTGACCCGCAGGCTCGCCGACCTCGTCTCGGCCATGAGCCTCGACGCCATGCCGGCCGAAGCGCTCACCGTCGCCAAGCAGTGTCTGATGGACTGGATCGGCGTCTGTCTGGCCGCCCGCGAGGAGCCGCTGGTGCGGATCCTGCTGGACGTCTTCCCCGAGTCTCCCGAGATCGGCGCCGACATCCTTGGCCACCCCAGGCGTGCGCGACTGGAAGAGGCGGTGCTGATCAACGGCGCCATGGGCCACGCCCTCGATTTCGACGACGTCATCATGCCCATGGGCCATCCCACCGTGCCCGTGGCGCCCGTCGTTTTCGCCCTGGGCAAGGCATGCGGGGCGTCCGGCGCGGACGCTCTCACGGCGTTCATCGCCGGGGTGGAAGCCGAGTGCCGCGTCGCACGCCTGATGGGGCCCTCCCATTATGGGAAGGGCTGGCACAGCACCGCCACCTGCGGAACCTTCGGCGCGGCCGTCGCCGCCTGCCGGTTGCTGGGCGTCGAGGGCGAACCGCTGACGCACGCCCTTGGCCTCGCCGGAACCCAGGCCGCGGGCCTCAAGAGCGTATTCGGCACGATGTCCAAGCCCCTGCATCCGGGGAAGGCGGCGCAGAGCGGGCTGCTGGCCGCGCGGCTGGCGGAGCGAGGGTTCACCAGCGACGTCGACGTCCTGGCCTCGTCCCAGGGCTTCGCCGCAACCCAGTCGACGGCGCCTAATCCGGACGCCGGCCTCGCGCCGCGAGAGGCCCCGTGGGTGACCGACGCGCTCTTCAAATATCACGCCGCCTGCTACCTCACCCATGACTCCATCGAGGCGGCGGCGCAGCTTCGGGCGGAAGAGGGAATCCGACCCGACCAGGTCGACCATGTGCGAGTCCGCGTTCCCCCCGGCCATCTCGGCGTATGCAACATTCGCGAGCCCGCCACCGGCCTCGAATGCAAGTTCTCCCTTCGCATGACCACCGCCCTGGCCCTCGCTGGCGAGGACACCTTCCAGGAGAGCCTGTTCAGCGATGGGACGGCGCGGCGGCCCGACCTCATCGCCCTGCGCGAGCGGGTGGAGGTGGACCCTACCATGACCGGCCACGGCTGCGAGGTGACGGTGGCGCTCAGGGACGGCCGCACGGTCTCGCGGATCGGCGACGTCTCCCAGCCCCTGCGGGACCTCGAGCTCCAGCAGGAGAAATTGGAGCGAAAGTTCCGCCTCCTGACAGCAACCTACCTCTCGACGGCGGCCGCCGACGAGGTGATCGCGCGCTGCCGGAGCCTCGACGCCGAGCCGGACCTCCTGAGCCTGCTCGGCGTGCTGATCCCCTCCTGAGGCTCAGCCCGCGGGGGCGTGGGCGTCCCAGAAGCGGCGGATCTCACCCCTGGGATCGTTCTCCGCTGTCGTCTCGGTGTCGAAGACCATCGTCGGCCGCTCGGTCGCGTTGTAGGGCGCCCAGTGGGGGATCGCCTCGCAGTTGGGATCGCCGGTGCGGGCGAAGGCGACCCAGGCCGAGGCGAGGCGATCGCACATCAGCCGTCCCGGCTGGGTCCCCACGTCCACCGTGCCGTCGCGGTAGTTGTGGAACGAGGCGGAGACGTCGATGCCGTGCACCGCGCCGAACTTGCCGTTGAAGGCCGGGGTCGGCCAGGCCCACAGGTAGAGGTAGGCCGGCGCAGCGCCGAGCGCGGCCTTGCGTTCGGCCTGCAGCGTGGCGTTGCGCCTTGCTGTGGCGTCGGTAAAGGCCTGCGCCTGCACGAGGAACGGCGACTTCTTCGGGTAGCGCGCGCGATAGAGCGCCAGGGCGTCGGTAGCGGAAGCGCCGAACCGCTGGGTCAGCAGGGCCTGCAGCGCGCCTTCGTCCAAATCGAAGTTGGTCAGGCGAAGGGCCGCATCCTCCAGGGTGGTGGAGATGATCATCGGCACATTGGCCGTGGCGCTCGGCGCGACTGGATCAAACGGGTTGTGCGTCAGGTACTTGCCGTCGAGCACCGGAGTGAAGCTGACGCCGGGCGTGGCGGCGGCCTGGACCTGGGCGGCAAGCAACTCCTGCCACGAGAGCTTCTGAAGGTCGGCCGCGCGAGCGGCGGGGATGCCCGCCGCCGCCAGCAAGGCGCGCGCATTGTGCTCGCCCTGCTCGCGGCTGGCGAAGCGCAGCATCGACCCCGACTGCACCGCCGCGCGGTGGAACAGGCCGGCGGCCGCCGGCGTCCCCATCAGGGCGCTGGTCTTCGCCCCACCGCCCGACTGGCCGAAGATCATCACCTTGCCGGGATCGCCCCCGAACGCGGCGATGTTGTCGCGCACCCATTCGAGGGAGGCGACCATGTCCATCACCCCGGTCACGCCGGCGAAGGCGAACTCCGGCGGCGCGCCGACCGAGGCGAGGTCGAGGTAACCGAAGCTGGAAAGGCGATGGTTGACCGTCACCACCACCGCGTCGCCAAAGCGCGCGAGCTGGGCGCCGTCATAGCCGGGGCCGTTGCCCGAGCCGGTCTCCCAGCCGCCGCCGTGGAAGGAGACCAGCACCGGACGCTTGGCGTTGTCGTTCACGCTGGGCGTCCAGATGTTGAGGCTGAGCACGTCCTCGCCCATGCCGCCGCAACCGACGTGCCGGTCCCACATGATCATCATCGCATAGTCGGAGCGAAGGTCGGCGGGCGTCTGGGGCGAGATCGGCCGGTAGCCAATGCACTCCAGCACGCCCGACCAGGGCTGCGGCGGGCGGGGTGGCATGAAGCGCTGTGCGCCGCCCGTGGGCGCGCCATAAGGGATGCCCTTGAACTGCTTGATGGTCCCGTTGGCGATCCCCTGCACGCGGCCATAGCGGGTCTCGACGGTGTGGAAGATCGTCCCGCTGGCGCCGCCACCCAGGACGTGGGTGGGCGCCGGGGCGGCCGGGGCGGGGGCTTGAGCCTGGACTGCCGAGGCCGCGCTGGCGAGGGCGAGCGCCGCCGGCGCGGCCAGGATTCCCCGCCGGCTGACGGCGGCAGAGTCGACATCGGTCATCTGATCATCCTCCCTGAGAGCCGGCGTGATACGCGCCGAACGCTTGTTTGAAACAACTCTCCGCCGCCACCGAATGTCGGTCAAGCTGGAGGCGCAGAAACGCCAGCGGGAGCAGCGCCAGGGTGTGGACTAGGCCGGAAGGTAGGGCGCGCCGTCGCGATGCCGAAAACCGTCCTCGCCGGGCTCGGCGATCATGTCGATATCCGAATAGACCGTCCGGTCGTCCGGACGCCGGGTCCCCACTTCCAGCACGACCGCGTTGGCCGGTCCTCGATTGATCAGATGGTGGCCATCGGGCTCGCCCGCGGGGAAGGCGGCGCAGTCACCGGCGCGCAGCGTCTCCTCGCCGGCGTCGGTGATCAGGACGACTTCGCCGGAAAGGACCATGACGAACTCGTCCTCGGTCGAATGCCAGTGGCGCTGGCTCGACCAGGCGCCCGGCGGCAGGGTGAGCTGGTTGACGCCAAAGGCGGTGAGGCCGCCGGCGTCCCCGAGCCGGCGGCGGATGCGGGCAGCGCAGGGCGCGGCGTGCGGCGGCGGATAGCCCGAGCCCACCCGAACGGGCGTCGCCTGGATGTCGATGCGCTTCATGGTCGTCCCCGCTTGGCCGGACATGCCCGGCGAGCTTAAGGACAGGACGTGTCCCACGCCATCCCGCCAGACCCCGTCGCTCTCGCCGCCGAGCTGATCCGCCGCCCTTCCGTGACCCCCGCCGACGCCGGGGCCATGGATATCCTCGAAGAAGCCCTTTGCGGCCTCGGCTTCGCCTGCCGGCGCATGCGCTTTGGCGAGATCGAGAACCTCTACGCCAAGGTCGGGACGGGCCGGCCGAACCTCTGCTTCGCCGGCCATACCGACGTCGTGCCGGCGGGGGACGCCGCCGCCTGGACCCGGCCGCCATTCGCCGGAGCGGTCGAGGCGGGGACCCTTCACGGCCGCGGGGCGGCGGACATGAAGGGCGCGATTGGCGCCTTCGTCGCCGCGGCGGCCCGGGTCCTCGCCCGCGGCGCGGTCCCGGGCGCCATCTCCCTGCTGATCACTGGTGACGAAGAAGGCGTAGCCGAAGACGGGACCAAGGCGGTTGTCGCAGCCCTCGCCGCGGAAGGCGAGGCGATCGACCACTGCATCGTGGGCGAGCCGACGTCCCAGGCCCGTCTGGGCGACATGATCAAGATCGGCCGCCGTGGCAGCATCAACGCCCACATCGTTGTCGAGGGCGTCCAGGGCCACGTCGCCTATCCGGATCGAGCGGCAATCCCGCGCCTATCCTGGTGCAACTGCTCTCGCGTCTGATCGCAAGGCGCCTGGACGACGGGTACGAGGGGTTCCAGCCGTCGAACCTGGAGGTCACCACCGTCGACGTCGGCAATCCGGCGACGAACGTCATCCCCGCCCGGGCCAGCGCGCGGCTGAACATCCGCTTCAATCCGGGGCACACCGGCGCTGAGCTTGCTGGGTGGATCCAGTCCGAGGCGAGAGTCGCGGGCGAGGGCTTCGCGGGCCGCGTCGAGGTCGAGACCCGCATCAGCGGCGAAGCCTTCCTCACGCGCCAGGGACCGTTCACCGACCTCGTCGCCGCCGCAACGACCGAGACCGCGGGGGTCACGCCCGAGCTCTCCACCAGCGGGGGCACCTCGGATGCGCGCTTCATCCGCGCCCTGTGCCCGGTGGTCGAGCTCGGCCTCGTGGGGACGACCATGCACAAGGTCGACGAGCAGGTCGCCGTGGCCGACGTCGAACGGTTGGCGGACGTGTATGAGCGGATAATCGTGAGTTATTTCAAAGAATTCATTTAGGACCTTGATTCATCTGCAGGATCGACCCGGCGCGCCGGCGCCCTCGCCGGCGTCTTTCACTCACACCCGCGGCGCGAGGATAACCTCCGACGTGCGGGCGGCGGAGAGGCCGTCCGCCGGCGAGGGCGCCGGCGCTCCGGACTAATACTCCACCGCCACCAGGCACAAACCCTCCGCCGGGGCGACGGGGCCGCAGGCTTCGCGGCTGCGGGCGGCGAGGGCGGCTGCGAGGTCGTTGGGGGTCCAGCGCCCGCGGCCGACCTCGGCCAGGGAACCGACCATCGAGCGGACCTGACGGTGCAGGAAGGACCGGGCGGCAAAGGTGAGGCGGACCTCCTCGCCCACCCGGACGACGTCGGCCACGTCGAGGGTCTTCACCGGCGATTTCGCCTGGCAGGCGGCGTCGCGGAAGGTGGTGAAGTCGTGCAGTCCCACGAGGCTCCGGGCCGCGACGCTCATCGCCTCGGCGTCGAGGGGTGATTTCACTAGCCAGACGCGACCGCGCTCCAGCGCTGGCGGCGCCCGTCGGTTGAGGATGCGGTAGAGGTACCTGCGGCCGGTCGCGGAGAAGCGGGCGTGGAAGTCCTCGCCGACGACCTCGGCGGTGGTGACGGCGATTGGGGCCGGGACGAGATGAGCGTTGAGGGCGTTCATCACCGTCTGCGGACGATGAGCGCGCGTGAGATCGACATGAATGACCTGTCCCGTCGCATGGACTCCCGTATCGGTGCGCCCGGCGGCGTGGATGCGCACCCGCTCGCCGCAGAAGGCCTCGATCGCCCGCTCGACCTCGCCCTGGACGGTGGGTAGCTCCGCCTGGGCCTGGAAGCCCACGAAGGGGCCACCGTCATACTCGAGGGTCAGGCGATATCGCGGCACCTCAGGAGACCCGCGCGCCGGATCGAATGGGAAAGCCGCGCAGGAAGCCGGCGGCGTCCTGCGGCGCGCGGCCTTCGCGCTGGGCGCGCAGGATCCGCACCGCCCCCTCTCCGCAGGCGATGGTGAGTTCGTCGTCGAGCACCTGACCAGGCTCGCCCCCGCCCTCCACGCGGCAGGAGAGCAGCGCCTTCACCCGCACCGGACCCCGATCGCCCTGGGCCATGAACCAGGCGCCGGGAAAGGGCGAGAGCCCGCGGATCTGGCCGTCGACGCGCGCGGCGGCGCGGTCCCAGCGGATGCGGGTCTCCGAGGGGCGGATCTTCTTGGCGTAAGTCGCCCCTCCCTCAGGCTGGGGCGTGGCTTTTGCTTCGTCGCGCCCGATGCGATCGATCGCCTCCGTCATCAGCCTCGCGCCCGCCGTGGCGAGGCGGTCGTGGAGCGTGCCGGCGGTCTCCAGGGCGTCGATCCGTAGACGGACGGAGGCGATAACCGGCCCCTCGTCCAGGCCGGCGGTCATACGCATCACCTCGGCGCCGGTGACGGCGTCGCCGGCCATGATCGCGCGCTGGATCGGCGCCGCGCCGCGCCAGCGGGGCAGCAGGGAGGCGTGGAGGTTGTAGCTGCCCAGCCTTGGCGCCTCGAGCACGGCCTCGGGCAGGATCTGGCCGAACGCCACCACCACTGCCGCGTCGAGCCCAAGCGCGGCGAAGGCTGCGACCTCCCCGGGATCGCGCATCGAGACGGGCGTGCGGACCGCGATACCGGCCTCTTCGGCGAAGGCGTGTGTCGGCGAGGGCCGCAGAGCCTGGCCCCGGCCGCGCGGCGCCGGCGGCTGGGCGTAGACGCAGGCGATCTCGTGGCCGGCCTGGATCAGGGCCGCGAGGGTGGGAACGGAGAAGTCGGGAGTGCCGAGGAAGGCCAGGCGCAGGGTCATCTCGCGGCCTTCTTCCACGATCCTCCCCTACGCGCAGCGTGGGGGAGGGGGACCACCGAAGGTGGTGGAGGGGGCGACCGCCGATCGGGCGCCAGCAACTGGCCGGGCGTATATCGAAGGTTGAAAGCGATCACGAGCCCCGCCCCCTCCACCGCCCCCGAAGGGCCCCTTCCGTCTCGGCCCGCCACGCGGTCCGAGCCACCTCCCCCGCTTCGCAGGGGAGGAATGCGGTCCCCCTCCCCCATTCCGCTTCGCTCCATGGAGGAGGATCCGCCGCGATCAATCCCTACGTAGAGCCTCAGGCGGCTTCGCGGGCGGCCTTACGGACCTTGGAAATGGCGCGGTCGCGCTTGAGGCGCGAGAGGTGGTCGATGAAGAGGACGCCGTTGAGGTGGTCCATCTCATGCTGGATGCAGACGGCGAACAGGTCCTCCGCCTCCTCCTCCACGGGCTGGCCGTCGTAGCCGAGATAGCGGATGCGCACCTTCGCCGGCCGCTCCACCTCGTCATAGATCTCCGGGATCGACAGGCAGCCTTCCTCGTAGACGAACATCTCTTCCGACGCCCAGAGGATCTCGGGGTTGACGAAGTAGCGGGGCGCCTTGGGCTCTTCTCCGCGCGAGAGGTCCATGACGATCACGCACTTGGGCACGCCCACCTGGATCGCCGCCAGGCCGATGCCCGGCGCGTCGTACATAGTCTCCAGCATGTCGTCCATGAGGGCGCGCAGGTCGTCGTCGACGGCCTCGACCGGCGCCGAGACCTTTTTGAGGACGGCCATGTCGCTGTCCACGGTCAGGATACGGCGGATGGTCATTCCGACGAGGTAGGCGCCGGCTCGGACAGCGTCAAGGCAGGCGGCGAAGGCGCCGCAGCCAGCTTGGTGAGCGGTCGGACCGAGGCCTCCAGGCCGTTGAGATCCTTCACCTTCGCCGTGGGGTGGTCGGCCTTGAGATCCTCGAACCTCCGGGCCTGGGTGAGCACCTGGCTCTCCAGGGAGCCAACGAAGTCGTTGTACTTGCCCACGGCGGTCGACAATGCCCGGCCCATGGCGGCGGCGTGCTCGCCCATGGTGGAAAGGCGCTTGTAGAGCTCGCGCCCCAGGTCGGCGATCTGGCGCGCGTTGATGTGTTGCTCCTCCACCCGCCAGCCGTAAGCGACGGCCTTGCAAAGGGCGAAGAGGGTCGTCGGGGTCACCAGGATCACCCGCTTATCAAGCCCCTGGGCCATCAGGTCGGGCGCACGCTCGAGGGCGGCGGCCAGGAAACCGTCGCCGGGCACGAACATCGCCACGAAGTCGGGCGAGACCTCCAGCTTGTCCCAATAGGCCTTCGCAGAGAGTCCCTGGACGTGGGCCCTCAGGCTCTGGGTGTGGCGCAGGTAGCACGCCTCGCGCGCGGCCTCGTCGGCGGCGTCCTGGGCCTCCATAAAGGCGGTGAGCGAGCACTTTGCGTCGATCACGAACTGCCCGCCGCCGGGCAGGCGCACGACCACGTCCGGACGCTGGGCGCCCTCAGCGGTGTCAATGTGCAGCTGCTCCTCGAAATCCCGCGGCGAGGCGAGGCCCGCCATCTCCAGGACGTTTCTCAGGATCTGCTCGCCCCAGCGGCCCTGCACCCCCGCCCCGCGGCGCAGGGCCGTGGAGAGCTTGCGAGCCTCCTCCTGCGTCGCCGTCGAGGCCGCCAGGAGCTGTTCGATCTGCGCCTTGAGGCCGCCGGCCTCCGCCGCGCGCGCCGTCTCGGCCGCCGTGACGTGCGCCTGGACCTTCTGCAGGGTCTCGGCCACCGGCTTGAGCTGGGCCTCGAGCTTGACCTGGGCGAGGCGGTCCTGGGCGGCGAAGGTCTCCGTCGCCCGGCGCACCAGCTCCTCGGCCACGGCTCCGGCCGAGGCCGCCGCCTGGGCCCGGATCGTCGCGGCGCCCGCGGTCGCCTGCTCGCGCAGCATCCGCGCTTCGGTCAGGGCCCGGCCCGCGCGTCCCCGCTCGGCCATGGCCCAGGCCGCCATCGCCGCCGCCAGGAGGCCGAACACGAGAGAGAGCACGAGCGGGTTCATGCTCTGTTCGTAACAAGAGTCGCGCCGCGCGGCCAACGACGGCGCGCTCAAGGAGCTAGTGCGTCCGGGAATGTCGCCCGTCGACCGATTTCCCGGCCGCCTCGGTCGTTCCCCATCCCGTCAGGCGGGTTGAACCGAGATCATCAGGCTTTCGGTGACGAAGGCGGTGATCTTGTCGCCGAGTTTCAGATTGGCCATCGCCTTTTGCCGGTCAGCCCTTCTGACCGCGATAGTGTGGACCTGGCCGCCTTGGGGACTGACGATCCTCAGCGTGTGGTTCGCCATGTCGATGCCGATGATCGCGCCGGTCACGACGATGTGGTTCGCCACCACGCCGGCGGGCAATTCCCCCTTGGCCGCACGGGCGGCGAGAGTCGTTTCGGCGTCCGGCGGCAGGGGCGCGTTGATGGGCGAAATCATGAGCTCGGTTTCGACGGTGTAAGTGGCCCTGACTCTGTCGCCGACCTTGACCTGGTCGAAGTTGCGGACCGACGAGGGGACCTTCATGGCGAAGGTCTTGCCGGAGGCGTCCGCCACGACCACACGCCGGTTCGTCGCGTCGATCGACTTGACGGTCACAGTGCTCGTCATGCTCTGAACGTTGTTTTCCACCGTCCTGCCGGCGGAAAGGGCGGGCGGTGGCGCTGCGGCCAACGCCAGAGCGAGCAGGCTCGCCGCTGCGACCGCTGAGCGCCGCGGAAATCGCGTTGTCTTGGATGTCATCGTGAGGTCCTACTCCCGGCCATGGACTGGCGACCTGCCGCCCGCCTTCACACGCGAGGAGGAAGCCGCGGAATTGTTTGGCCCAGGTTCCGCTCCAGACACTTAACCTCGATCAACACGATCCCTCGGGATCCAGCCCCGCTTCGATTCCCACGCTCGGCGAGATGACGCCGGCATTCTGGCCGGACTCTGCCCTCTGCCTCTTTCGTCCCGCGCCTTTGAACTTTTAGCCGCCAAGACGCCACCCACGGGATGACGAGGTTACCTCGCCTCGGTGCAAATCATCGGAGAGTGCGATGAAATACGCCGTAACGGCGCATGGGAGAATTGCGGTCGGCGCGATCGATGTATCGACATGGAGTCGGCGGGTAGACTGTCGGCGCCATGCCGGGCCCCGCAACGCGCAGTGACATTGCCGGTTACGGCTTCATGAGGACTTCGACGCCTCCGGCCGGTTGAACCGGCCCTCTGGCCTCAGCCGGGGTCAGGCGCAAGCTCCTCTTTCTCTTCAGCAAACGCGGGCTTTCCAACGCCGGCGCCTCAGCGCCGCCGACGCGTGAGCGCCGCTGACTCATCCAGCCAGGAGGTGAACCATGTCCACAATCGGAACCAAGACGGTGATCGGCGCCACGCGCCGGCAGCTTCTGGGTCGAGCGGCGCTCGCCGCCGGTCTTGCCGGCGCAGCGAGCGCGGGCCTGTCTCCCCAAGCCTTGGCCGAGGCCGTCAAACTCCGTCCGGGAGACATTGGCTACCAGGCCTCTCCCAAAGGTAACGCGCGCTGCGAACTCTGCGTGAACTGGCAGGCGCCAAACGGCTGCAAGGTGGTCTCCGGCACGATCAGCCCCACGGGCTGGTGCAGCCTGTTCGTACACAAGTCCTGAGCGCCCTCGCGTTTTCTTTTCAACAACGAGGGGGATCCTATGCGAGTACCCGAGACTTCCGCCGGCCGGCCGGGACTGGCGTGGCTCGCCGCCGGCGGCCTTGTTCTGGGCGCCTCGACGGCGAACGCGGTGCCAAGCTTCGCGGTTCAAACCGGGCGGCCGTGCGAAGCCTGCCATGTCGGGGGCCTCGGCCCTCAGCTCACGCAGTTCGGGCGGGAGTTCAAGCTCAACGGCTATACGCTGCGTGCGGTAAAGTTCAACGTGCCCCTGGCCGGGTTCATTCAGGACTCATACACCGCAACGTCAAAGGCCCAGTCCTCGCCGCCGGCGCCCCACTTCGCCGACAACGACAATTACGCCGTCGATCAGATAAGCCTGTTCGTCGCGGGGGGCGTCGGTGATCACTTCGGCGCCTTCGTCCAGACCACCTATGACGGGATCGCCAGGGCCTTCACCTGGGACAACTTGGATGTCCGGGCGGTGACGAAAGCGGTCATCGGCGGGGTGAAGACGGTCCTTGGCGTCACCCTCAACAACAATCCCACCCTGACGGATCCTTTCAACACCTTGCCGGCGTGGGGCTTCCCTTACACCTCCTCGGCGCTCGCTCCATCGGCTCCGGAAGCGCCGCTGATCAACAACCTCGCCCAGACGACTCTCGGGCTTACGAGCTACGCCTGGATCAACGACCGCGTGTACGTGGAGTTCGGCGGCTATCGGTCGCCGAGCGGGGGATTCCTCATCCGTGCGGGAGCCGACCCTACCCTTCCGGGAAACATCAACGGCGTCGCCCCCTACGGAAGGGTCGCATACGAGTGGAACCTCGGCGACAAGAACGTGGAGGTTGGCGCATTCGGAATGGATGCGCGCATCTTCCCCGGTCACGATCAGACCACTGGCCTGACCGACCACTACACCGACGGCGGCCTGGACGCATCGTTCCAGTCTTCTGCGCCCGGTCACGGCATGATCACCTTCAACAGCCGCTACACCTACGAGAGTCAGCGCCTGAACGCGTCCACCGCCCTCGGACTCGCCGGGCAGCCGCGGCAGAAATTGCAGGATCTTCGCTTCGACGCCTCGTACTACTGGCGCGACAAGATCGGCTTCAGCACTCAGGTGTTCGACACCTGGGGTTCGCCGGATGATCTCCTCTTCGAAAGCGATCGCCGCCAGCGCCCCGACACGTCCGGAATCCTTTTCCAGATCGACGGCACGCCCTTTGGCAATGGCAAATCCCCGCTCGGGCCGAGATTCAATCTTCGCGTGGGGGTGCAATACACGGCTTACTTCCAGTTCGACGGGGCCACGACGAACTTCGACACGATGGGACGCAATGCCTCGGACAACAACACGTTTCGCGTCTTCACTTGGGTCTACTTCTGAATGCGCTCGACAGAGAATTCGCGACAAGTCGATCAAACTCGCGGAGTCAAAGTCTCTGGCTGACTGAGATCAATTCAAGCGTCCCAGCCAACTGCAGCGGGCGCACGGATAATTTCACAGCCTCGGATGCCGGCGGCCCAAGGAGCCGCCGGCGGGTTCGCCGCGCTCGAAAGGAAAGGCGATCGCCGGCAAGGCGCCACAGCGGCGGCTCTCAATGCAGATATCCAACCCCGTGCGCCTGCAGGCCCTCAATGATCCCGTCGAAGGCCATGCCGATGCCGATGGACGCCACGAAGAAGCCGACAATGCGGGTGGCAGCGTCGATCGCGCGCGGACTCAGCCGCTTTTGCAGCCTCTGGCCGGCCCCCAGGAAGAGCAGGGTCGCGGCCATCGTCGCCACCAGCGCCGCCGACACCTCTCCAAGGCCGAGAAGCTCGGTCCGCGAGTGCTTCACCTCCGAGGCCATGCTCATGATCGTGGCCATGGCGCCCGGCCCGAACATGATCGGCATGGCCAGTGGGATGAAGGCTGGGTCGCCCGCTCCCTCGCCCGGTCCTGCGCTGGTCGCCGACTGGGCGATCGACGACGGCGAGGAGAACAGCTGGAATCCGATCCGGGTGAGGATGATGCCTCCGGCGATCCGCACCATGCTCAGCGAGACGCCGAACACCTCCAGGAGCAGCGTGCCGAACAACAGGAAGAAGAACATCAGGGCCAGGGCGTACAGGCATGAGCGAATGGCCAGCGAACGGCGCGCCTTGAGGTCCTTGCCCTCGACGAAACCCAGGTAGACCGGCAGCGCCTCGAGCGGATTGATGATCGCCAGCAGGGTCGTGAAGGTGGCAAGAAAGAGCGTCACCGCGCTGGCCTACCGTCTGAGTGCGTGGATCGGAGTGCGGCACACTTGGCCCAAGAGCCGTCCTGGCCAGTTAACCTCGATCAACACAATCCTTCGTTTCGAGAGCCGTCGTTGGGCCCCGGCGCCACGTTCGTCTCTTCCAGATGAAGGGCACGCCCTTTGGCAACGGAAAGTCCCCGCTCGAGGCGAGATTTATTCTTTGTAATTTTAAATCAATTCAAAAAATAGATTGTGTGTGGGCGACAATGATCATGTCCGCGACAAAAAGCCGGCGAGACTTTGCTTGCCAACGACGCAGCGGCGCCGCAGATGCAGAGCACCCACATTGAGACGTAACACGACGCCGCATCGACCTGCGCCGCTCGTGTCCAGCGACGATTGCGAATGTCAGTAACAATCCCCGAATCCTATGGTCTTTTTCCGGAAGCGCCGGCGGACTTGCTGGAGAAGATCGAATACTACAAGGGCCGCCTTCTCGCTCTCGGCCGTTTGATCGTCAGCGATGTGGACGTAGGCGAGGCGAGGCAAACCCTCGAAGGCGTACTACGCGCCCAGCGGGACGACCTCGTCAGGACGACGCTGGCGTTGCGTGAGCCGGGCCGTGGCGCCTGAGCCGGACGTTCGCGAACGCTGAGTAGGGCGATCGCATCAGGCTCCAAGGCCCGATGTTTCTGAGGCCAGGCCGAACCGTCCATACCGCTCAGCGAGACGACCTCGCTTGGACCCGCAGGGGACACCTCCCAAAGTCCGGCGCGATCGCGCCAGTCCCCTCCCCTACGACGGACCCCCGGGAACGATTCGCCTCCGCACGCCGTAGATGGTCCGAGACGAGCCTTGCCGCCTTCTTCCCATATTGCCGGGCGCGCGAGATGGGCAGACGGTATCGCAAAGACCTCGAGCGTCCGGCAACGGGAGACGGTCATGGCGGAAGCGCGTTCGGAGACGGTTCGAGTCGTGGGCCTGATCGGCCCGGCAGGTGCGGGAAAGACGACCCTGCTCGAGGCGATGCTGGTCGCTGGCGGCGCCGTTCCCCGACGAGGCGACGTGGCCGCGGGCACATCGGTCGGTGATTCATCGCCCGAGGCGCGTCAGCGGGGCCAGTCTGTCGAGCCCAACCTGGTAGGTTTCGAATGGCTGGGCGAGCGGATCGGCGTGATCGACTGCCCCGGATCGAGCGACTTCAGCGCCGCAGCCGATGCGGCCACGCGCATGGTCGATCTCGCCATCGTCGTCGCCGACCCGCTTCCCGAACGAGCCGTGTTCCTTCAGCCCATCCTGCGCGAGCTCGAGGCGCGCGAGGTCCCGCACGCGATCTTCGTCAACAAGATCGACCAGGCGCAGGGCTCGATCGAGGCGCTGATCGCAGCGATGCAGTCGGCCAGCGCCACGCCGCTCGTGCCCCGCCAGCTGCTGCTGTTCGACGCGGAGCGCGCCAAGGGCTTCGTCGACCTCGCTCTTGAAAGGGCGTTCCTTTACCGCCCCGGACAGCCCTCGGCGCGGGTCGAGGTTCCAGATGACATCGCCGACGCCGAGACCCAGGCGCGGTTTCAGATGCTCGAGCAGCTCTCCAACTTCGACGACACCCTTCTCGAACAGCTTCTGAACGACGAGACGCCGAAACTCGAGACGATCTTCTCCGATCTCGCGATCGATGTGCGGCAGGGCAAGATCACGCCGGTCTTCTTCGGCTCGGCCTTGCAGGGCTTTGGCGTTCGGCGCCTGCTCAAGGCGGTGCGCCACGAGGCGCCCGGGCCGGATGCCGCCGCCGCGCGCCTGGGCGTGGACGGCCGCTGCGCCTATGTCTTCGGGGTCTCCCATGCCGGGCATGCCGGCAAGCTCGCCTTCGCCCGGGTGTTCGGCGGCGAGTTGCAGGATGGGGCGGCGATGGCCCTGCCCGACGGATCCTCCTGCCGGATCGGAGGCCTCTTCCAGTTCAATGGCGGCTCGATGCGCAAGGCCGCCAGCGCGCCGGTGGGAGACCTTGTGGCGATCGGCAAGATCGACGCGGCGCAGAGCGGCGACATCCTTGCGGCCGACGGACGGGCCAGAAAGTCGCCCCCGCTCGCCCGGCGAGCGCCGGTCTATGCCATCGCTGTCGAGCCGCGCGACCGCAAGGACGACGTGCGCCTGTCCACGGCCCTGACGAAACTGCTGGAAGAGGACGGATCGCTGAGGCTGCGCCGCGACGCCTCCAGCCAGCAGACGCTTCTCGAGGGTCAGGGTGAGCCGCACCTGCAGATCACCCTCGACCGCCTGCGCCGGCGCTTTGGCCTGGAAGTGACGACGGGCCGACCGACGGTCGGCTATCGCGAATCGATTCGAAAGCCCGTCACCCAGCGCGGCCGGCACAAGAAGCAGACCGGCGGGCACGGCCAGTTCGCCGACGTGCTGGTGGAGATCCGGCCGGGGGAGCGGGATTCCGGCTTCAGCTTCTCGCAGAAGATCACAGGCGGGGCCGTGCCCAAGCAGTGGATCCCGGCTGTCGAGCAGGGGCTTAAGGACGCCCTGGAGCGGGGTCCGCTCGGCTTCCCCGTGACCGATGTCCAGGCGACTCTGATCGACGGCTCCTTCCACAGCGTCGACAGCTCGGAAATGGCGTTCCGCATCGCTGGCCGCATCGCCATGAACGAGGGTCTCAAGGCGTGCGCCTCCTACCTTCTCGAGCCCATCGAACGCGTGACGATCGCCGCGCCCATCGCCAGCGCCTCGCGAGTCACCGCGGCCGTGGTCGGCCGCCGCGGCCAGATCCTCGGCCTCGCCCCCAAGACAGGCTGGAGCGGGTGGGAGCAGGTCGACGCGTACCTGCCTGAGGCGCAGATCCAGGATTTCATTTCCGAGCTGAGGGGCGTCACCCAGGGGCTCGGCAGCTTCGAGGCAAGCTTCGACCACATGGCCGAGGTTACCGGACGACCGGCCGAGGAGGTCGTGAAGCAGCAGGGCGCCACAGCCTGACAAAAGGAGACCGTGTCGAGGGCGGCTTTCTTCGGTAATCAAGCCCCATGGCAGACGTCCAGTCGACATTCGCCCCGGTCCACGCCTTCGACGATCCGCGCCTTGGCGAGGCGTTGCGGCGCCTGGCCTGCGGGCGCGCGGAGGACGTGGCGGAGGCGAGCCGGCTGCTTCACGCGGCCGCCGGACAGGGCGTGGCGGAGGCCTGGTCCTGGCTCGCGACCCTCAGGGCCGCAGGCGTCGGCGCTCCGCAGGACTGGGAGCTCGCCCTCGATCATCTCCTCACTGCGGCCCTCGGCGGATGCGCCTCGGCGCAGGGGCAACTCACGGCTTTGGCGGACGAGATCGACGGCGCCAGGGCCGGCGACTGGGCGGCCTTGAGGCGTTCGGTGCGCGTGACGTCGTGGCTGGCGCGCGGCGAGAAGGAAGTCCTCAACGCGGCCCCGCGCCTCGTCTCGATGCGCGGCTTCCTTCCAAAGGCGGCCTGCGCCTGGCTGAGATCGCGGACGGAACGACCGCTGTCTCCTGGGCTCTTGTTGACGGGCGAACCGCCGCCCCCGAACCGCACTTACCGGGCCTACGCCTTCAACTTCATCGACACCGACGTCGTGCTCCTGCTGACCCGGGCGCGGATCGCGGCGAACATCGGCTTTCCGGTGGGCGCATTCGAGGTGTCGCAGATCCTGCATTACAAGATCGGCGAGAACTTCGGGCTTCACTGGGACTACCTGCGCCCCGAGCTCCCGACCCACGCGGCCGAGATCGCCAGGAACGGCCAGCGGATCGTCACCTTCATCATCTATCTCAACGCCGACTTCGAGGACGGCTGCACGCATTTCCCCCAGCTCGACCTGCGCTTCCGCGGAGAGCCCGGCGACGGCTTCTACTGGGCGAACGTCGACCTGACCGGAGCCCCGGACCCGCGGAGCCTGCACGCCGGCCTCGCCCCCACCGCCGGGGAGAAGTTCCTGCTTTCCCAGGGTGTCCGCAGCATCGCGCGAGTCTGATCTCTGCTGGGCCGGTTCAGCCGACCTTGATGTCGTTGATGACGTTAACGACGCCCGGGTGAGACCAGGCCGCGATGGCGGCGCGACGACGGTCGTGCGGGCTGGCGACGGTCCCCGCCAGCCGAACCACGCCGTCCGCTTCTGTGACCGTGATGGTCAGCCGATCGAAGAACCACGAGTGGTGAAGCGCATGGGTGATCTCGTCGCTGATCTGTGAGGCGTCGTCTTCCCCTGAGCGCGGGCTCATGAACCTCTCCCCATCGATTGCGAAGCGAGCGCCGGCCCGACTCGATGGGCCAAGTCCGCATCCGCCCCAGCTGCGCTCAAGCTATACTGGCGTTTGTCACGGAATGATGACGGTCGGCGCGAGCAGGCTACTCAGCGTCGAGCGGCGCGTTCCATATATCGCGCGGTACGGAAATACCGCCGCGTTCGCCAACCACGATGCTGCCGAATCGCTGGCTGAACACATCGGGAAGCGGCTGGGCGTCCGGCGGGGCCAGCCACAGTCTCAGCAGATGTCGGCGTCGCTCCGGCTCCGGCCAGTCCTCGAAGGCGGTCCGGTCATGGAACAACACGTGATTGTTCGCCAGCTGGATGTCGCCGGGCTGGAAATCGATCTCGAGGTGAAGGCGCGGATCGTTGGCGAGGGCGTCGAGCCAGTCGAGCGCCTCGACCTGCTCAGCTGTCAGGGGCGGGACGCCCGGGAGGCGCCTGGCGGACTCGATGTACTGGCGCTGGTAGATCGCGGCGAAATGGCCCTCACGCCAGTTGAAGACCGGAATGTCGAAGAACGGTAGCTCGCCCGGCGCCTGCTCACCCCGACGGTCGGTCTCGATGGGGCGGAAGAGGCAGGCGGCCAGATCGGGGCGGCTGCCGCGCATCTCGTTGTGCAGGGTGACCGAACTCACCAGACTGGAGCGGCCGCCCGCTCTGGCGGGCTGCAGGCACATGAGAGCGACGACGTCGCAGGAGTCGGTGTGGAACGTCTGGCGTTCGTGCGTCTGGTAGAGCCGCGCCGTCGGATCGGTCGCCGAGCGGCCGAGATCCTTCACATGGCCGAGGATGTGCCCCTTGGCGTTCTGCGGCCGGGCGTTTCCAAGATGGGCGCCCACGCCGAGGAAGGCCGCCGCGCACTGCCGACGGTCGAATCGGCCCACATCCAGGCCACGGATCACCGCAAACCCGCGACCGTCAAGAACGTCCCGGCGCAGGATCTCACCGAGCCGCGCAGCCAGTAACGGCAGGGGGAAGTCCTCCTTTCGCAGCATCGCGAGGTCCTCGTGACGGCTTGCCGCAGACCGGGCGGCGTCGACAACTTCGTCGACCTCGGAGGGGAAGAGGGTGTGGACCCAAGCCTCCGGCTCGAGGTCGTGCGCCTTCCAGGCCGACGGGCCTTCGATCACCAGGGGTGCGGGTGGGGGAGTCATCGATGTCCGTCCTGGCTTTCGGCGGCTCGACACTAGTCGGTTCAACGTCGAATGTGGGGCCAAGCTCATCCCACAAAGGCGATCCGTGAGAGCAATTTCCACGCCCCTGCGGACGTTGGCGGGCTTCCTGCTGGGACTGTTTCTCGGCGCCGTCGCGCAGCGGCTTCACGCGCCCCTCACGAGCGAAGCGATCGGCGCAGCGCAGACCCTTGGCGGATTGTGGCTGGACGCCCTGAGGATGACCATCGTCCCGCTCGTCGTTTCGCTGCTCTTCGTGGCCGTCGGCCAGACCGCCCAGACGGCCCGGGGCGGCGGCCTTGCCGCCAGAGCGCTGGCCCTCATGGGGGCGCTGCTGGTGATCGCCGCCGCGATTTCGGCCGTCCTCGCCTCTGTTTTCCTTCAAGCAATGCCGCCACCCATCGAGGCCGCACAGGCCCTGAGGAGCGCGGCCCCATCCGCGACGGCCCAGGGCGCCGCGATCCCGATCGCCGATCTCGTCCGCTCTTTCGTCCCGACCAATCCGATCAGGGCCGCCGCCGACGGCGCCATGGCTCCGCTCGTGGTCTTCACCCTGGTGTTCAGCCTTGCCGCGACACGGCAGAGCGCCGCACGCCGAGCGCCGCTCATGGACTTCTTCGACGCCGTTCAGGCTTCCATGCTGACGATCGTCCGGTGGGTGCTCCTGATTGCCCCTTTGGGCGTGTTCTTCCTGGCCTTCGTGCTGGGCGCGCGGGCCGGAGCGGGACTGGCGGGTCTCTTCGCCTCGTACCTCGCCCTGATCTTCCTCGTCTGCGCGCCCGGCGCCGTGATCGGCCTTGGCATGGGGATCGCGGCGGGCGCGCGCCCGATGGCGCTGCTGAAGGCCCTGGTCCCGGTGGAGGTCATCGCCCTCTCCACCCAGTCGTCCGTCGCCGCCCTTCCAGCCATGCTGGTCGCCGCCCGGGCGGTCGGCGCGTCCGAACGTGTGGTCAATCTGGTCCTGCCCATGGCGGTCGCCCTGTTTCGGATCAGCAACCCGGCCGCCAATGTGGCGATCGCCAGCTATATCGCACACATCTACGGTCTGCCGCTGGACCCCGCGCGCCTGGCGATCGGCGTCGTCGTCGCCGCCGCGGTGAGCCTGGCCGGCGCAGGCGTCTCCGGTTCGGTGACCTTCTTCACCACCCTCGTCCCGGTGTGCATGGCGCTGAACCTGCCGATCGTCGCCCTTCCCCTGCTGTTGCCGCTGGAACCGCTAGCGGACTTCGCCCGCACCGGGGCCAATGTAGTGGCGGATGTCGGCGTGGCGGTCTGGCTGGGAAGGCGGAGCGGCGGGGGCTCCGGGGGCTACTAAATCCGCCTAGTTCGCTGGCCTGATGCTGATTCACCCCAGTCTCAAGGTCAGACGTGACGCCAATGTAGAGCGTTCCGCAGGGCCGATTGGCCATGATGTAGAGCCCGATGAACGGGCGACGTCCCATCACAGCAACGTTTCATTGGGGCGAGGGGGGCAAGGCGGGCCACGCCGACCGGCGCGTCATGGCCGTTCTCACGCGCGGCCACGGCCAGGCTCTCGTTAAGCCTTACCATGGGTCGCCGGGACTGACGCCGTCATCAACGACATCAAGGTCGGCTGAACCCGTCCTCTCCTCGGCGCCTTATGGCAGGGCGGCTTCCCTCCCTCGCCGACGTCCACCACCCGCGTCGCCGCTTCGCGCGTGAAGTCAGGGAGCGCCCGGCAGGCCGCGCTTGCTCGAGCGATCGCCGGCAAGCGCGGGCAAGCCCGAACCCCGTCTCATGGAACACTCAGCCCTTCTCATGAGAACTTAGGGTTGGCTCAAGGACGTCTGCGCCGAGTAGCGGTCAGTCTGGCGCCCATGGTTTGGCGCGCCGTCCGAGGTCCCCGCGAAGACGGCCCAGGTGGAGACGTCAAGACCGGTGCTCGCCTCACGCGACACCATTCTCAGATGCGAACCCGGTCACCCACCGCTCCGGTTCGCTTGCGGCCAAGTCGCCCCCTGACGGCCGCATCGCGGCCGCCCGCGTGCGTCCCGTTGAGGATGTCCGCACCCTTTGCCGAGCTTCAAGGGACAGAAAGCAGCGAGGCGAGATGAGCGGGCAACGGAAAAATGGAGTCCGCGAGGCCGAACGGGTCGACAACTGCCCCGTCCCGCCGGCAGTGGGCTGTGTCGATCTCGGCCGGGTGAGCGCCGGCATGGGACCAGGGCGCGATGGCGGCACGGGGACGCTGCAGCTGCCGTTGGAACCGCCGCCGGGCTGGCTGGT
>DATHPX010000214.1:0-9523 GCA_035483335.1 Caulobacteraceae bacterium
CGCGGCCAGCGAGGAACTCCGCCGTACGGGCGCGCTCTTCCCACGACCACGGCCGGCCGTAATACCCCTCCACGATTCCGAGGGGCGGCAGGCCTCCCGGCGACGTGTCTTCCGCCATCGCTTTGCGATCCTCCATGCGCCGAAGCCGCGCTACGCCATTTCCGCTGTCGCGTCCCCCGCAACCGCCGGCTGGCGACGCATAGCCGCCGCGACCCAGCCTTGCGAGCCTTGGTCGAAGGGGTAGAACCGGCCTTCAAAGCAGAACGAACCGGGGCGGAGGGAAATCATGGACGCCGAGCGCATACCCGAGGATCGCTTGGAGATCCTGGGCGCGCCCTGACAGTGCGAACCCGACCAAGACTGGCCCGGCTCGCCCTGGCCTTGGCGGTGGGGATGGCGATGGCGGCGGGCCCGTCGTTCTCACGCGCATCTTCGACGCGGGCGATCGTTCGGGACGCGGTGATCATCGATCTTGCCGGATCCTCCCACGTGATCGTCCCGGACAACGCGCTCGGCGCGGCGCTAGACGGCATGCAGCTGGGCCAGGTGGCGAAGATCCTCACCCCGCGCAACCTCGCCCTGATGAAGTCCGTCGGTCTTCGACGGACCACCTATCGCCTGCGCACCGAGCTGGGGATCGAGGCGTGGCACTGGAACGAGGAAGGCCAGTGGAGCGACCCGACCCGCAGCCAGGGCTACTGGACCTCCAGTGACCATCCGAGCAGCCATCCGGACGTTACCTGGGGCTACAGCCTCCCCCGTCGCGGCGACACGATCGATCAGGCCAACGACACCGGATATTCGCGCCTCGACGATGGCGACCGGGCTTCGTTCTGGAAGAGCAATCCGTATCTCGATCGGCGATTCACCGGTCGTCCCGCAAACCGGCCCCAGTGGGTGGTCGTCTCCTTCGAGACGCCGCAACAGATCGATGCAGCCAACATCGCCTGGGCCCTGCCCTACGCCACAGCGTTCGACATCCAGTACTGGAGCGGCAGGGATGAGTTCGACCGGGCCGGGCGCTGGGTCGATTTCCCGGTCGGCCCCCAGAGCCGGGACCGGTTCCCCGGCGACGAGGTCATACGCCTGGCGCCAGCTCCGCTGGCCGTCCGCTTCGTTCGGATCCTGCTCACGCAGTCGTCGGACACCGCGCCTTCACCGACCGACGACGTGCGCGACCGCCTCGGCTACGCCATCGCAGAAGTCGGGCTCGGCGTTCTGAGCCCGGATGGAGCCTTCGTGGACGCGGTTCGCCATGGCGCCGGCCGCAATATTCAAACCCAGGTCAATGTCTCCTCGACCGATCCCTGGCATCGGGCGATCGATCGCGACCCCCAGACCGAACAGCCGAGCCTGGATCTGATCTTCCGGGACGGGCTGAACGGCGGATTGCCCCTGATGGTGCCGGTGGGCGTGTTCTACGACACACCGGAGAACGCCGCCGCAGAGGCGAGCTATATACAGAGGCGCGGCTGGCCGGTGCGCCGGCTCGAACTGGGCGAGGAGCCGGACGGTCAGTTCATCGCTCCGGAAGACTATGCCGACCTCTATCTCGAGGCGGCCCGGCGGATCCGTTCGGTCGCGCCGGAACTCGAACTCGGCGGCCCCAGCATGCAGGGCGCCCTGACCGACACCTGGCCGGTTCCCGAAAGCGGACGCTCCTGGATCGGCCGGTTTGTCGCCGACCTGCGGGCGCGCGGCGCGCTGGACCAGCTCCAGTTCTTCTCCTTCGAGCACTACGCCTTCGACGACGTATGCGAGCCGCTGGGGAAGATGCTGCGTGACGAGACCCAGCTGCTCGACCGCATCCTCGACCGGACAATCGCCGCGGGCGTGCCGACCACCGTACCCTGGGTGATCAGCGAATATGGCCTGTCGCCCTTTGCGGGCCGGGCGATGTCTCTTGTCCCCAGCGCTCTGTTCTCCGCCGACGTTGTCGGTCACTTCCTCTCGCGCGGGGGGAACATCGCCTTCATGTTCGGCGACACCCCTGGCTGGCCCTCGAACCAGGCTTTCCCCTGTGCGGGCTTCGGCGACATGATGCTGTTCGAGGCGGACGCGACGGGCCAGTCCCGCTGGCCCATGCCGATGTATTTCGCAGAGAAGATGATGATGCGGGACTGGGGCGCGCCTGCGGACCAGCCGCATACTCTGTGGGCTTCATCGGGAGAGGCCCGCGACGCCCAGGGTCGTCCTATGGTTCTCGCCTACGCCTTGCGCCGAGGCGATGGGACGCTGTCGGTGATGCTCCTCAACCGCGACGAGGATGCGGCGCACGACATGACCCTGCGCGTGAGTTCGGCCGGCGGGTCCGCGACCTTCCCAGGGGCCACTGCCAGCGTGGTCCAATATTCGGCGGCTCAATACGAATGGCTGGATCTGGGGCCGAAGAGTCGCCCGACCCGCGATCGTCCGCCCACCCGCTTCCGCGTCCCACCCGGCGAGGCCATCCACCTGCCGGCGATGTCGCTCACCGTCGTCACCGCCCGCCTCGGCGATGCGGGAGCGGCGCGGCCGGCGGCGGAGTAATGGCGGCGGCTTTCGGCAGAAAGTACAGCCGGTTCCCTTGAGCCCACTTGATCAGGAAGACGAGGTGGGAGGCTTGCTCTCCCCCGGGCTCGCCGCGTGGCCGCGCCGGCGCCTCTGGCGCTGGACGTGCTGGCTCCAGGCCGCCGTGCGGTCCCGGATGAAGTCGCTGACCTCCGCGGTCGATGACAACGGGGGCAGATCGCCGGTCTCTTCGTAATGCCCCTTCTCATTGCGAATCGGCAGGGCCGCGACCTGCTTGGCCTGGATCATGTCGATCTTGGACGGGATCGAAGCCGAAGGATGCTGTACGCCGGAAGAAGGAACCGTCACGCCTTTCAGGGGATCGTCCGTGCGGGGTTGCCCGAGGGTCAGCACGTCGGCGAGCGAGCCGGCCGCCTTGTCGCGCGCGGTCAGCGGCTCCACGCCCCACCGATCCTGAAGGGTCTTGAGGACGGAGGTGTGGTCGATCGGCCCCGATCCCCGGAATACCGCGCCGGGCGCGATCAGCGGGGAGATCAGCACCGCAGGCACGCGAAGGCCGAAGCGGGTGAAGTCGAAACCGAACTCGCCCACCGTGCCGTCTCCCGGCGGGGTGGCGTTGGCGGGCGGCGCCACATGGTCGTAGCACCCGCCGTGCTCGTCGTAGGTGATGATCAAAAGGGTCGACGCCCACGCCTTGCCGTTGAACAGGGCGTAGTAGGTGTCGTGGATGAGTTGCTCGCCCAGGGAGACGTCGTAGTTGGGATGCTGGCTGTTGCCGCTGGCGTCCCAACTCGGCTCCAGAAAGCTGTAGGCCGGCAGCGTCCCCGCAGCCGCGCGCTGCTCGAAGTCACGGAAATGGCCGAAGTGGCTTTCGTCCGCACTCTGGGTGTCGGAGAAGTCCTGGCGCGTGAGTGGATCGCGATTGTAGCCGAAGATCGCCCAGTCGATCGACTTGTCGGACAGGCGCCCGAAGATACTCGGACAGGTGAACACCTTCACATGATCGTCCAAATGGCCCTGTGACGTCGCCGCTGCGGAGAAGGCGCGGTTGGGCATGGTCATGGTCGGCGCCGAAGCGAACCAGCAGTCGCAGACGGCGAATCCCTTGGCGAGCCCCGAGAGGACTGGGAGCAGCTCGGGCGTGTACATGCCCATGATCTGGGACGGCTGAGTGCCCGGAATGGTGTCGCTGTAGTTGTTGGCGAGGTCCGAGGCGATCGCCGACTTGAAGTTAAGCACGAAACCGTTGTTGTTCGGAACCGCGCCAGGAGCCGGATCGTCGTTGCTGAACAACTGGTAGTTGGTGTTCTGGAATCCCTCCCCCGGATCGGCTCCCGGCATCAGATAGGGGTGCGGATCGCTCGCCTGGATCTTGTAGACCTGGACGTTGTGGCCGAGGTCGTCGGGGTTTGACTCCTGCCCGGTGAGGCCATCGAACGGATGGCCTGCCGGCGAGACGTTCCCGCTATCGGCGTAGAGAAATCCGAGCATGTGGTCGAACGAGCGGTTCTCCAGCATGAGCTGGACCACGTGTTCGATCTTCCCGAGCTGGTTCGCCAAGGGCCCCTCCCGTCTAGATCCGTGGACCACGCTCGGCCGCTGGACGGTAACATGGTGGGCCAGGGTGACAATGGTGCGAAGGCTGTGGTCCCTCTCCCAGGTCCTGGAGAAGGATCGTGACGAACCTCAGTTGCGGATTCTCCGCTACAAGGACGGCGCCAGCCCGGCTGCGGCGAGAGCGGCGTTGATTTCGCCACCATCTCGGCCGACCACAAGAAGGCTGTCGCCGGGAGCCAGGCGATAGTCCTTAGGCGGCCGGATGATCGGTTCTCCGCCCGCGCGCTCGACCTGGATGACGAACAGCGCGCCGCCTGCTCGCCTCTCCACCTCGCCGATCGCCAAGCCGGCCACCGGGGCTTGGGCGCCCACCTCGGCCACGTCGAAGCCAAGACCCATCCGCCTCAGGACAGTCTCCATCTCCCGAAGCTGAGGGGAGTCATGGACGAAGTGCGTGGTCTCGGGAAACAGGATCATGTCGGCGATCCGCTCGGCGCCGATGTGAGCGGGAAGCACCACTTGGCTCGCCCCAGCCTGGAGCAGCTTACCCTCCGTGGACGGCGCCTCGCCGCGCGCGATGATCTGGAGGTGTGGATTGAGGCTGCGCGCGCTCAGCGTGATGAAGACGTTCGCGGCGTCGGACGGCAGAACCGTCGCCAGGACGCGCGCCCGGTCGACCCCCGCGGCCCGGAGCACCTCCTCGTCCGTGGCGTCTCCCTGGATTGCGAGAAAGCCCGCCGCCCGCGCGTCGGCCAGTCGACTCTCGGACTGGTCGAGGACCACGAACTGGGTCGTGCCTGTCGCCAGATGGCGCGCCGCCATCGCGCCGATCCGACCGAAGCCGCAGATGATCACGTGGTCGTCGAGCCGGTCGATGTCACTCTGCATGCGATCTCCACGTAGCATGCGCCGGACCTGCGACGCCGTGAGGAACTGCACGAGGAAGCCAGTCACCAGGATCATGCCGGTGCAGCCCAGCACGATCGTGGACATGGTCACGACGCGCAGCCAGATCGTGGCGACCGGCCGGACCTCGCCATAGCCGACTGTGTAGATCGTAAGAAGCACCATGTAGAGGGCGTCGCCGAAGCTCCAGCCGGCGGCCATGTAGCCGAGGGTCGCGGCGATAAGGACGCCCACCATAAAGACGATGACCGTCGTGAGCCGGCGCAGAGCCCCGGCCTCTGCGGTCTCGGAGTCAGCCCGCCGGCCCGGGTTCAGGCCCACGCTGCGCCGCGTGATCTCCCCGTTCGGCATCGCCTCCTCTCCGCCGCCCTCTCGCGACCCTTAAGCTCCGTAGGCCCGTCGGTGAAGGACCAGCTCAGCCCGTCGCGCCACCTTCCTCCTCCACAGACACGAAAACGGCCCGGGATCGCTCCCGGGCCGTTCCGTAGATCAACGTAGATAAAGTTGGCGTCAGGCCGGTTGGGCCTCGGCCTCCGCGGCGTCGGCGATGTCGGCCGGCAGCGGCTCCATCGCCGTCTCCCGGCTCGCCGCGAGGGCCTCGTCGCGCTTGGCGGCGATGCGCTGCAGGCCGCGCAGGTAGGAGCCCGTGCCCGCCGGGATGAGCCGGCCGACGATGACGTTCTCCTTCAGGCCCTCCAGGGTGTCCCGCTTGCCGTGCACCGAGGCGTCGGTGAGCACGCGGGTCGTCTCCTGGAAGGAAGCCGCCGAGATGAAGCTGCGGGTCTGCAGCGACGCCTTGGTGATGCCCAGCAGGACCGGGGCGGTGAGCGCCGGCCGTCCGCCGCGGGCTTCGGCCTTGGCGTTCTCGTCGTCCACCTCGGTCTTGTCGAGATGGTCGCCCTTGAGCAGCCCCGTATCGCCTGGCTCGAGGATCTCGACCTTCTGCAGCATCTGACGAACGATCGTCTCGATGTGCTTGTCGTTGATCGGCACGCCCTGCAACCGGTAGACCTCCTGGATCTCGTTCACCAGGAAGTCGGCCAGCGCCTCGATCCCCTGGATCCGCAGGATGTCGTGCGGGTCCGGGTTGCCGTCGATGAGGTACTCGCCCTTGCGGATGATCTCCCCATCCTGCACGGCCACGTGCTTGGCCTTGGGGATGAGGAATTCGACTGCTTCGCCGCCATCTTCCGGCGTGATCTTGATCCGGCGCTTGTTCTTGTAGTCGCGCCCGAACTCGACCCGTCCGTCCATCTCGGCGATGACCGCGCAGTCCTTCGGCCGGCGGGCCTCGAACAGCTCGGCGACCCGCGGCAGACCGCCGGTGATGTCGCGGGACTTCGAGGCCTCGGTCGGCAGACGCGCAAGCACGTCGCCCGGCTTCACCTCGTCACCCACGCCCACCGAGAGGATGGCGCCGGCCGGCACCATGTACCGCGCCTCGCCCCCGTTGGAGACGCGCTTGTAGGCGCCGCTGTCGTCGAGTACGGCCACGCTCGGCCGCAGGTCCGCGGTCTTGGACGTCCCGCGCCAGTCGGTGACCACGCGGCTGGTGATGCCGGTGGCCTCGTCGGCCTCCTCGCGCACCGACACGCCCTCGATCATGTCCTCAAGGCGCACCTTGCCAGCCACCTCGGTGATGATCGGGGTGGTGTAGGGGTCCCACTCGGCGAAGCGCTGGCCCCGCTTGATGGCGTCGCCGTCCTTGAACTTCAGGCGCGCGCCATACGGCGGCTTGTAGCTCTCGCGATCGACGCCATCGACCTGGATGGTGACCTGCAGGTTGCGGGCCATCACCACCACGTCGCCGTCGGGCGCCAGCACCAGGTTCCCGGGAGAGATCTTCAGGACCCCGTCGTTGGCCGCCTCGAAGAACGACTGCTCGGCCACCTGCACCGCGCCGCCGATGTGGAAGGTCCGCATCGTCAGCTGGGTGCCCGGCTCGCCGATCGACTGGGCGGCAATGACGCCCACGGCCTCGCCGATATTCACCGGCGTGCCGCGCGCCAGGTCACGGCCGTAGCAGGCGCCACAGACCCCGACCTTGGTCTCGCAGGTCAGCACAGAGCGGATCTTGGCCGACTGCACGCCGCCCTTCTCGATCAGGTCCACCATGTCCTCGTCGAGGTAGGTGTCCGCCGGGATCAGGACCTCGCCGTTCGGCGCCTTGATGGCCTCGGCCGAGAAGCGACCCAGGACGCGCTGACCCAGGGAGACCTGCACCTCGCCGCCTTCGGCCACGGCGCGCAGGGTGATGCCCCGCGTGGTGCCGCAGTCCTCTTCGGTGATGATGCAATCCTGCGCCACGTCGACCAGGCGCCGCGTCAGATAGCCGGAGTTGGCCGTCTTAAGCGCCGTATCGGCGAGGCCCTTGCGGGCGCCGTGGGTGGAGTTGAAGTACTCCTGGACCGTCAGGCCTTCCTTGAAGTTCGAGATGATCGGCGTCTCGATGATCTCGCCGGACGGCTTGGCCATTAGGCCGCGCATCCCTCCGAGCTGCTTCATCTGCGCTTGCGAACCGCGGGCGCCGGAGTTGGCCATCATGAAGACCGAGTTGATCTCCTTCTGGCGGCCGTCCTCGTGGAAGTGGGCGGTGGAGATCTCCGCCATCATCTCGTCGGACACGCGGTCGGTGGCCTTGGACCAGGCGTCCACCACCTTGTTGTACTTCTCGCCCTTGGTGATCAGGCCGTCGGCATATTGCTGCTCGTACTCTTCGACCAGCTTGCGCGTGGTGTCGATGATGCCGGTCTTGCGCTCCGGCACGATGATGTCGTCCTTGCCGAACGAGATGCCGGCCTTGGCCGCCTCACGGAAGCCCAGGCGCATGATCTGGTCTGCGAAGATGACCGTCGCCTTCTGACCGCAGTGCCGGTAGACCTGATCGATCAGGTTGCCGATCTCCTTCTTGGTCAGGCTCTTCTCCACCAGTCGGTGCCCGATGTTCGGGTTCCTGGGGAGCAGGTCGGCGATCTTCATCCGGCCCGGCGTGGTCTCGATGGTGCGCGTGACCGCCCGGCCTTCCGGGTCGCTCTCGGTGAACCGCGCCCTGATCTTGCTGTGCAGGGTCACGACGTCGGCGTCTAGCGCCGCCTCGATCTCCGCCAGGTCGAAGAACACCTTGCCCTCGCCCGGCTCACCCGTACGCGCCTGCGAGATGTAGTAGAGCCCGAGCACGATGTCCTGAGATGGCACAATGATCGGCCGGCCGTTGGCCGGGGACAGGATGTTGTTGGTGCTCATCATGAGCACCCGCGCCTCGAGCTGGGCCTCAAGCGACAGCGGCACGTGGACGGCCATCTGGTCGCCGTCGAAGTCGGCGTTGAAGGCCGTGCAGACCAGCGGGTGAAGCTGGATCGCCTTACCTTCGATCAGCTTGGGCTCGAACGCCTGGATCCCCAGGCGGTGCAGGGTCGGCGCGCGGTTCAGCAGCACCGGGTGCTCGCGGATGACCTCCTCGAGGATGTCCCACACCTGCGGCTGCTCGCGCTCGACCATCCGCTTGGACTGCTTGACGGTGCCCGACAGGCCCTTGGCGTCCAGCCGCGCATAGATGAACGGCTTGAACAGCTCGAGCGCCATCTTCTTGGGCAGGCCGCACTCTTGCAGCTTGAGCTCCGGACCGACCACGATCACCGAACGGCCCGAATAGTCGACGCGCTTGCCGAGCAGGTTCTGACGGAACCGGCCCTGCTTGCCCTTGAGCATGTCGGCTAGCGACTTCAGCGGGCGCTTGTTCGCGCCGGTGATGACACGGCCGCGGCGGCCGTTGTCGAACAGGGCGTCCACCGACTCCTGCAGCATCCGCTTTTCGTTGCGGATGATGATGTCGGGCGCCCGCAACTCGATCAGCCTCTTGAGGCGGTTGTTGCGGTTGATCACTCGGCGATAGAGGTCGTTCAGGTCCGACGTCGCGAAGCGGCCGCCGTCCAGCGGGACCAGCGGGCGCAGCTCGGGCGGGATAACCGGGATGACGGTCATCACCATCCACTCGGGCTTGTTGCCGCTCTCAGTGAAGGCCTCGATGATCTTCAGACGCTTCGAGGTCTTCTTGAGCTTCATTTCCGACGTCGTCGTGAGGAGTTCCTCACGCAGCTTCTCGGCTTCGGACTCGAGCTCGATCGCCTTGAGCAGGCCCTGGATCGCCTCGGCGCCGATCTCGGCGTTGAAGGAGTCGTCGCCGAACTCCTCCTGGAAGCGGAGGTAGTCGTCCTCGCTGAGGAGTTGGTGCAGCTTGAGGCTGGTGAGGCCCGGCTCGGTGACGATGTAGTTCTCGAAGTAGAGGACGCGCTCGATGTCCTTCAGCGGCATGTCGAGCATCATGGCGATGCGGCTCGGCAGCGACTTCAGGAACCAGATGTGCGCCACCGGCGAGGCCAGCTCGATATGGCCCATCCGCTCGCGGCGAACGCGCGCGAGGGTGACCTCGACGCCGCACTTCTCGCAGATGATGCCCTTGTACTTCATCCGCTTGTACTTGCCGCACAGGCACTCGTAGTCCTTGGTCGGACCAAAGATGCGGGCGCAGAACAGACCGTCGCGTTCCGGC
>DATHPX010000215.1:0-12297 GCA_035483335.1 Caulobacteraceae bacterium
TCAGGATGTCCGGATGCGGCGGCCGGCCTTTACTGGTGCGTTCTGTCACGAACGAAGGCTAGCTGAGGCGCGGCCGATTTACCCTACCCGCCCCAGCTCGCCGCCTCGCGCCCTCACCAGATCGTCACGCGATCCTGCGGCGCGATGTACAACTTCTCGCCCGGCTGGACGTCAAAGGCCTGATACCAGGCGTCCATGTTCCGCTCGGCGGTGATGGCGCGGTAGTGGCCTGGAGAATGAGGGTCAGTGACGAGCGCCTGGCGCTCCGCGTCGGGCCGCTCGAGGTCCCTCCAGACCTGCGCCCAGCCGAGGAACACCCTCTGGTCGCCGCTGTAGCCGGCGACCATGGGCGCCGGACGACCATCGAGCGAGGCGTGATAGGCGTCCAGCGCGAGGTTGAGGCCGCCGAGGTCCGCGATGTTCTCGCCCATGGTCAGCTTGGGGTTGATCGAGACGCCCAGGCCCGTGTCGTAGGCCGCGAACTCGGCGCCATAGCGGGTCGCTTTGGCGTCGAACTTGGCCGCATCCTCGGCCGTCCACCAGTCACGCAAATGGCCCGTGGCGTCGATCTTGCGCCCCTGGTCGTCGAAGCCATGGGTCATCTCATGGCCGATCACCGCGCCGATGCCGCCGTAGTTGACCGCCATGTCAGCCTTGGGGTCGAAGAACGGCGGCTGCAGTATCGCCGCGGGGAACACCACCTCCACCAGGGGGCCGGCGTTGTAGGCGTTCACGGTCTGTGGCGTCATGTTCCAGATGTTGCGGTCGACAGGCCGTCCCAGCAGGCTGCGCTCGAAGGCCCAGGCGACTGCACGCGCCCGCTCGGCGTCGCCGTAGAGATCGTCCGACCGGATCACGAGAGCCGAATAGTCCCGCCACTCGGTCGTGTAACCGACCATGATCTTGTAGTTGGCCAGTTTCTCCACGGCGGCCGCCTTGGTCTGCGGCGACATCCAGTCGTTGTTCTCGATGCGCGCGCGGAAGGCGGCCCGCAGATTCTCCACCAGGGTTTCCATCTTCGCCTTGGACGACGGTGGGAAGTAGCGGGCGACGTAGACCTTGCCCACAGCGTCGCCCATGCCCTCCTGCAGTGATCCCACGAGATCGCCGGCGCGCTTCCACCGCGGCTTCAGCTCCGGCGTGCCCGAGAGCGTCTTACCGCGGAAGTCGAAGTGGGCCTGGACGAAGGCGTCGGGCAGAACGTCGGACGCATCGTCGGCCACCTGAAACGCCGCCCAGGCCTTGAGGGTGTCCAGTGGCGTCTGGGCGTAGACGGCGGCGATCTTCGGCGCTGCGGTATTCTCCGCCACGTTTACCCGCGACACGGCGCTCATATCCGCGCCCCGCAGGAAGCCTTGCCAGTCGAAGCCGGGCGCGGCGGCCGCCAGCGCGTTCACGGTCGTCGGATTATAGGTCTTGTTCCGATCGCGGCGATCGGCCCTGGGCCAGCTCGCCTGCGCCACCGCCGTCTCGAAGGACACGACATCGGCGGCGCGCGCCGCCGCGTCGGGCCAGCCGATCAGCTCGAGCATCCGCTGCACATAGGCCTGATAGGCCGCCTTCTTCGCCGCGAACTTCGGGTCGAGGTAGTAGTCGCGGTCGGGCAGGCCCAGGCCGCCCTGGGAGACTGTGGCGACGTACGCTGTGGGCGTCTTCAGATCCACACTCACCGAGAGGTCGAACAGCGGGCGGCCAAATCCGCCATTCGTCCGTCCCATGAAGGCCGCCAGGGCGTCGCGGTCCTGCGCGTGGCGGATCGCGTCGAGATCGGGCAGCAAGGGCGCGACGCCCTTCGCGTCGACCGTCGCCTCATCCATGTAGGCCTTGTAGAAGGCGCCGATCTTTCCCTCGTCCGTCGTCGGCGCCTGGGGCGCCGCGGCCGCGGCCGCTTCCAGTATCGCGTGGACCCGCGCGTCCGACAGATCGCGCAGGAGGTTGAACGCGCCCCAGCGAGCCTGGTCCGAAGGGATCTTAAGGGTCTTCAGATAGCTTCCGCTGGCGTAGGCGTTGAAGTCGTCGCCCGGCTTCACCGAGAGGTCACGCCCCGACAGATCGAAGCCCCATGTCCCATACGAGGGCGTTGCGTCGGCGCCCTGGGCGACGGCGGATTCGGCCAGGGGTGAGGCGCTCGCAAAGGCGAGCAGGCACGCGGCGAAGCGAGAGGCGATGGTCATGTGGCGTGAAGGATCCGTCTGGGCGTCGGAGGATGACGTTCACTGCGCATGAGCCGCCGGCTTGTCAAAGGCTTGGCGCGAACCGAGCGGAACCGCGCAAATCCATGTCGATTTGGCGCCAGCGGAATCGTCGCCGGACCGACCCTCGCAATGGCAGGGCGGCAAAGCTGCGGTATTTGCGGGACATGCCTGCGAGCTTCTTCGCCTCGTCATCGCGCGGCCCGCTCGGCGCCGTCCCGGATCGGGCGTCGCGATGAACGCCGTCGGAGTTGGTCAGGTCTTCACCTGGATCATCTGCGCAGCGGCTACCGCGGGAGTGCTCGTGCGTCCGTTCCGATGGCCCGAGGCGGTCTGGGCGGTCGCAGGCGCCATTATCCTCGTAGCTGCAGGTTTGCTCCCTCTCGCCCAAGCCTGGGAGGCGGTCGGCAAGGGCCTCGATGTATACCTCTTCCTCGCCGGTATGATGCTGCTGTCGGAAGTGGCGCGCGAGGAAGGGCTGTTCGACCGCGTCGCAGCCTTTGCAGTGAACCACGCCGCCGGCTCACCGCGACGCCTGTTCCTGCTGATCTACGTCGCCGGGACGGTGATCACCTCCCTCCTCTCCAACGACGCCACAGCCGTCGTGCTCACGCCGGCGGTCTACGCTGCGGCCAGGGCCGCCAGGGCCGAACCCCTGCCTCACCTCCTCGTCTGCGCCTTCATCGCCAACGCCGCCAGTTTCGTCCTGCCAATCTCGAACCCCGCGAACATCGTCCTGTACGGCGATCACACGCCGCCGCTGGTCCCGTGGCTGGAGGCCTTCCTCCTTCCGTCAGTGCTGTCGATCCTCGCCACCTTCCTGGCGCTGCGATGGGTCGAGCGGCGCGGCCTCGAGGGGAACTGCGCCGCGCGCGTGGACGCCGTCCCGATGACGGCTGGAGCCTGGACCGCCGTCGCGGGAATCGGCCTCACCGCAGTTGTGCTCCTGACCGTCTCGGCGCTCGATCTGCGCCTTGGACTGCCGACCTTCGTCATGGGGCTGGTCACCGCTGCGATCGTGTGGGTCCGCGACCGGCGCTCCCCAATGACGACCCTGAAGAGAATCTCGTGGCAGGTTCTGTTCCTTGTCGCGGGCCTTTTCGTCCTCGTCCAGGCCCTGGAGGCCACGGGCCTCATCGCAGCCCTCGCGCGTCTCCTCGAGCGCGGCGTGAGCGCTTCCGCAGCCGTCACGGCGTGGGCCGCCGGCGGCATAATTGCGATCGTCAGCAATCTGACGAATAACCTGCCTGCCGGGCTTGTCGCCGCTTCGACTCTGGCCAAGGCCAGGCCGCCTCAGGCCGTTACCGACGCCCTGCTGATCGGCGTGGATCTCGGCCCCAACCTCTCGGTCACCGGATCCCTTGCGACCATCCTCTGGCTGACTGCGATCCGCCGCGAGGGCCAGGAGGTGGGATTCCTGCGCTTTCTGAGGGTCGGCGTCCTGGTGGCGCCGCCAGCCCTCGCCCTGGCCCTCGCCGCACGTCTGCTTGTCTGAGAACGCCCGCGGGCTGGCCGGCGACGACCGGCCCGCCGTCCGCCGCCTCAGAACTTCACCCGCACGCCGAATTCATAGGTCTGCTCGTAGTACTCACGCTGGATTGGATAAGAGGAGTTGTAGACGAAGAACCGCAATGGCGCATTTGTGATGTTCTTCACATCGAAGTACACTGCCATGTTTGGAGTGATCTGGTACGCCGAAGTCCAGTCGAGTGTAAGGCGATCGTCCTGGATCGTGTCGGTCGCCTTGGAACCGCCGAGCGAGAACAGTTCCTTGCTCACGTATTCTGCCGCGACGCGGAACGTCAGACCATACTTGTCGTAGAAACCCGACAGGTTCCACGTCGTGTGCGAGGTGCCGGGGAGAAGGCCATATTCAGCGTGGCCGGTGCTCGATGTCGACGCGTCGTACTCCTGGATTTGAGAGTCGACAAAGGTCGCGTTGCCCTCGACCCCAAAGCCGTTGAGGAAGCCTGGCAGGAACAGGAACTGCTGCCGGTACGTCAGCTGGACCCCTCGCGCATACGCGTCGCTGCGATTGGCGAAGGTCGTGTAGAGGGTGATCAGGCCCTGGAAGGGCTGATAGGTCCCTGAATACACTCTATATTGGTTCTCAGTGACGATGTAGTTTTGGAACTGCTTGTCGAACAGGCCGGCCTGAACAATTCCGCCTTGAGGCAGATACCATTCGTAGTCGAGATCGAAATCCTGGCCGGTCGTCGGCTTCAGGTTCGGATTGCCCTGAGTGATCGCCGGTTGCGCGACATCGAAGTTGTTGGTGGTGGCTGCGGTGTTCTGAAGGAATCCTGGTCGGCCGATCCCCGTCGAGTAGACCGCTCTGACCAACATGTTCGGCTCAATTTGGTAACGCAACTGAACCGAAGGGAAGACATTCACGTAGTTCTCGGGCTGGTTGATGAACACATACGTCATCGACGGGTTGTCGTTGCTGTAGGCGCCGTACTGGGCGTCGGTCGCCTCCACGCGGACACCGGCTACATAGGAAAAATTGCCAAACTCACCGAGATACTCGGCGTATCCTGCAAAGATGTTTTCGTGATCGTGGAAGGCGCCGCTCTGGTTCAATCCGTTCGGCAGGGTTCCGTTGCTGGTGATCGTTCCCGCTGCATAGGCGTCGTGGACGCAGGCGAGACAGATCTGAGGACCGTTGCTGTACTGGCCGTAGAAGTTGGTGATTGCAGGCGTTGAGGCCGCCGTGAAGGCCAGCGGATTAATCGCCGAGTCGAAGGCATAGGGGTTGGACGTCTTGGTGCGCAGGCGCACTTCCACCCCGAACTTGATCCGGTCGCTGTCTTTGAACGGCGAGGGTATGGTCAGATTGGCCGCATACGCCCACTCATAGTCGATATCGCTCTCGGTCGAATTGGACACGCTGGTCAGCGGCGCATAGTTGGCGGGATTGTTCACGAGGGCGTTGTTGCCCTGCAGAACCGGAAAATTCCCGTTGTTGGCCGTGTTGTTATAGTAAAAATTCGGGATCGTCGGACCGGCGAATAGCGCACCATAGTTGTAGTCCTGACGATAGGACGCCTGGCTGTACGAGGCGTGATAGTCCAGCACCACGTTGCCCCATCGATCGACACCGCCAACCACATAGACCTGATTGCGGTGAGTCTCCTGTTCCTCGGTGCTGCTGATGGCGTTGGTGGCGTCCGTCATGTAGCCGCCGTTGGGTGTCTCAACGGCGTTGGCGACATCGAAGGTGTAGGTGTTGAAGTTCTTGGCGACCGCCTCGGTGTAGCCTGCGACGTTCGCGCGGAAGTAGTATTCGTGGTTGTCGTTCGGCTTGAAATCGAATTCACCGCCGTAGCCGAACCGTCGCCGGTGATAGTTGTACCGCCGCAGCATGATGTCGTCGTATTGGCGGTCGGTCCCCGGGTTGTCGTAGTTCTCCTCGATGTCGTCGAAGCCCCGGCGGTCATCCATCCGGGAGGCGGTCACGACGAGCGAGAACGGCGTGGGGTTGGTGATGAAACCGCCGGGCGCGACGGGATCCTCGCCCTCGCCCTGCACAACGAGGTGGCCATTCTCGTAGCCCCACCTCACGCCGGCTGCGACCTGGATGTTCAATGGCCCGGTATGGCCGTGCATCGGCTCGTCGCCCCATCCGAACTCGCCGTCGAAGAAGGGCTTGGCGATGTTGTCGGCGCTCCGCGGCGTCATTTCGATCGTCCCGCCGAGGCTTTCGGCCTCGTGGTCCGGGAGAGGCGTATAAGTGACCACCAGGCCGTCGATCGAGCCGATCGGAATAGTGTCGTACTCCACCGCCCGGCCCCCGCCGCCGAAATAGGTGCCGCCGGGAAAGGTGTTGAGGAGCGGCACCCCGCCGAACGTCGAACCCGCCAGATTCCCGTCGATGCCGCGGATGTTCACGAAGCGGCCTTCGCCGGTGTCACTCGACAGCGACACGCCTGGCATCCGACCGAGCGCCTCGGCGGCGTTGAAGTCGGGGTACTGCTGGATGACTTCCGCCGGCTGGATAGAAACCAAGTTGGGCGCCTCGTACTGGCGCTGACGCGCAATCACTTCCTGGCGAGGCGCGGCCGTGACGATCACATCGGACAGCGAGGTCTGATCAGATCGGGTCAGTTCCGCGGGGACCTTCTTCGGGGCAGTCGTCTCCGCAGTCGGAGTCCCTGGAGCCGGTTGTTCCTGGGCGACGGCGTGGGCCGCGGCCAGAAGTGCGGTCGAGCCGAGCAGAAGCCCGGCGAGCGTAGTCTTGGTCATGGAAGGTCCCTCGTTCAGGGACCTCGCTCGATTCACTCTCGCAGCAATGCGTCCCCCGCGGGGCGTCGTAAGACCTCAGTTAGATGACACGCACGTGAACTTCAGATGGATGTTTTGCGATAACTTATCACTTCGTCTCTATTCGGACTAATATGCAGTATGTACGCAAGGTAATATTGTACACATCCATTCAATACTGAATTCTTGAATATGGACACGGCTTCGCAGGCCGCATCCTCGAGCGGATACAGCCTGAGATGCCCCATGCCTTAGGCGGCGCAGCCCCCCGCCCGTAAACGCGACGGCTCGTACGCGGCGAAAACCGCGTCCGCGCCGTCATCACATCACTTTGCCGGATCGAACATCAGCAGATGGAACGTGCCCGGCTTGCGCTGTGGCGCCCCGCCAGGCGTCGCAGGCGGGCTCACCTCGACCGCCGCGACGAACAGGCGACCGGTCGCGGGATCGACCGACATCGTGCGGCCGGAGATCTCCGATTTCACGGTGTCCAGCAACTCGTACTTGTCGGGCGAGGTTTGCTGATAGACCGTGATCGTCCCATCGACGCCGTTCGAGCTGAACACGCGCTTGCGCTTGGCGTCGAAGGCGATGGCGTCGCTGCCCCGACCGATCGGCAGCTTCGCGACGATGTTTCCGCTGTTGGTGTCCAGCACCATGAGTTGGCTGTTGATGCAGCCCATGAACGCTCGATTGTTCGCCACATCCAGCGCCAGGCCATGTGGGCTGGCGCAGTCGGGGGTCGGATAGTGCGCCACGACGGCGTTCGTCCGCGCATCGATCTTGATGAAGTCGCGGCTGCCCGCGCCGGAGATATAGAAGAAACCCTTGCCGTCGGCCGCGCCGTACTCGAGCTTCTCGCCGCCATCGATTGTGGCGGCGACGCTGTCCGTACGAGGATCGACGACGGTGACCTTCTTAGAATCGCCGTCCATCACGAAGACGTGGCCCGTCGCGGGCTCCATGGCGACCGCGTCGGCGTCGTCCGCCGCGGAGATCTGCTTGGTCACCTTCAGCGTCTTCAGGTCGAAGGCGACGGCCTGACCCGCCTTGCCGTCATCCGTGAAACCCTTGCCCGTGCTGTGGGAAACGCCGATGCCATGCGTCCCGCCAGGGATGCCGGTGACCTCACCGATCACCTTGCCCGAACGGGCGTCGACCACCGTGAGGCGGTCGCCATGGGCGACGTACACGCGGCCGGCACCCTGGTCGAAGACAACATAGTCCCAGCGGTCGGGGGCGCCGAGCGGCACGCTCTTGACGAGGGTGTAGGCCGGGGCCGCCAGGGCGGCTGAGGGGAGCATCATAAGCGCGGCGACACGCGCGGCGATCTGGCGTTTCACGTCGGAATCTCTCCTGGATGGCGGCCAAGGCGGCGAGGTCCCGCTTGATCTAGCCCTCGCAATTGACAGTGTCTCGGCGGGCACATTGATTGTTGCCCACCGCCAGATTGATTATTCCCAATCGTAGGCGACGCTCGACGCCAGCCAAGGTGCGCCGTCGAAAGCGCCGACGCGCGTCCACCTATATCGCCTGCTGTCCCGCCTGAGCACGGACCTCGTCCGCCCTCTGCCCCCCGATGAGGCGATAGATCGCCGGCATGACGAGCAGCACGAGCGGGCCCTGGGCGAAGAGGCCGGCGATGATGGCGATGGCCAGAGGGCGCTCCATCGACGCGCTGCCGCCAAGCGCCAGGGCGAGCGGCGCCAGGGCCAGGATCGCCGCAAGGGTCGTCATGGCGATGGGCCGCAGTCGATTGACGCCGGCGTCCACCAGGGCACGGCCTGGCGCTTCTCCTTCGGCAAGCAGGGCCTCGTATTCGGTGAAATAGAAGATCGCCACCTCGGTGGTGATCCCCAGGATCATGGTCATGCCCATGAGCGCCATGATGTTCAGCTCGACGTTCGCGAGCCAAAGACCGATCGCCACCGCCGTGGCCGCCGCGATCGGCATGATCACGATGCTCGCGGCGATGCGGAAGCTCTCGTAGATCACCAGCAGGAGCACGAAGACGGCGGCGACCGCAGCGGCGAACACCACAGCCATGCCCTCGAAGGCTGCTCGCTGCTCCGCATACAGCCCGCCCATTTCGAAGGTCATCCCCGCGGGCAGGAAACCCGGACGCGACACGAGCCTGCTGACCTCGGCCGCGGTAGAACCGACATCGCGGCCGACAACGCGCGCGGTCACCGCATCCATGCGGCGCATGTTCTCGCGGTCGATCTCCGCCTGGCCGGTGACGAGCTTGATCGAGGCGATGCGGGAGATCGGGAAGAGGTGGCCGTCCCCCGGGGACTTGAGCATCAGGGCGCCGATCTGGTCGACACGGATCCTGTCGGCGACCGGGGTCCAGACGCGCAGGTTCACCAGGTTGACGCCCGACTGCACCTGGGTCGCCACATTGCCGGATAGCTGATCCGAGATCTCGCGCGAGGCTTCCCCGGCGTCGATGCCCTCGAGCTCCGCACGGACGGGATCCACCTCGATATTCAGACCGTCTCCGGCGATCACCACACCGCTCTTGGTTTCGGTGATCCCGTGGATCTTCTGGATCGCCTCCTGCACCTTCGGCCCCATGGCTTCGAGCTGTTTGGTGTCGGCGCTGAACAGCTTGACCTCGATCGGCTCGGGCACGGCCGTGAGGTCCCCGATCAGGTCCTCCATCAGCTGGGCCGTCTCGATCTCGAGCCCGGGTATGTTTGCCTGCACCTTGCCGGCGACCTCGCTCATTACGTCTTCGATTGGCCGGCGACCGTGCGCCTTGAGGAGGATGAAGAAGTCGCCTGTATTGGGTTCGGTGAGCCCTCCGCCGAGCTGGGTGCCTGTCCGCCGCGAATAGGTCGCCACATCGGGCGTCGCCTGGATGATCGCCTCCACCTGCCGCATCAGTCGGTCGGTCTCGGTGAGCGACATTCCGGGCGGCGCGACGTAGTCGAGGATGAAGCCCCCCTCGTCGATCTTGGGAATGAAGCCGGACCCGAGGTTCACCAGTGCAAGCACTCCCAGGCCGACGACCGCGCAGACGATCGTCAGCGGGATGACCGGCCGCGCCACTCCCCCCTCCAGCATCCTGCGGTAGCGCGAGAGCGCCCGGCCGTTGGGATCGAGTTCGGCCACCTTGGCCTGGCGTCCGCCGAGCTGCTCGACGAGCACCGGCACGAGCCACCAGGCGACGAAGAAGGACAACGTCAGCGACGTGGCCATGGTGATCGACAGGGCCTTGAAGAACGCGCCCGTGACTCCGGTCAGAAAGGCCAGCGGGATGAAGATGACGATGGTCGCCGCCGAGGAGCCGACGAGCGGCTTCATGAATTCGGAGACCGCCCTTTCCATCGTGGCTCGGTCACGGCTCTTGGCCTGGGCGAAGCGCCGGTCGATGTGCTCGATCATGACGATGGCGTCGTCGATGATCAGGCCGATGGCCGCCGCCATCCCGCCCAGGGTCATAATGTTGAAGCTCTGGCCCAGGGCCTTCAGCACCAGGGTCGTTGCAGCCAGCACCATCGGCACGGCGACGACGGCGGCCAGAGTAACGCGCCAGTTGCGCAGGAAGACGAGGAGGACGAGGGCGGCCAGGATGACGCCAATGATGATGGCGTTGCGCAGGGCCGAGGCGGAATCGAGGATCAGGGTGCTCTGGTCGTACCAGGCCTTGATGTGCAGGTCGGCCGGCCCCTGCCCTTTCACCTTCGCCAGCGCGGCCTTGATCTCCTGGGTGATCTTGACCGTGTTGCCGCCCGGCTGCTGGTAAACGTTCACCAGGACCGCGTCGCGGCCGTCGGCGGTGACCCGGATCCACTGCGGCGCCGGCGCGGCTGTGACCGTGGCGACGTCGCCGACCCGGATCACACCGCCGTTGGCGGTCTTCACGACCACGTTCTGGATCACGCGGGGATCGGACAGGGTGGAAACGGTGAGGACGAGCAGCAGCTTGCCCTGGTCCTGCACCCGCCCGACCGACGTCAGCACGTTGGCGCCCGAGACCGCCGTGGCGACATCGTTGAGTGAGAGGCCAAAGGCCCACAGCTTCCCCGGATCGGCGGTGATGCGGAATTCGCCCGGCGCTCCTCCCTGGGATTCCACCTTGGCGACCCCGTCGACGGTCGACAGGACCGGGGCGAGGGTGAAGTCGGCGTAGCGACGAAGCTCGACCGGCGTCGCCCGGGCCGAGGTCAGGCTGTAGGCCGCGACGGGAAAAACCGTCGGGTCCATACGACGGGTGAAGAAGGTGACCCCGGGAGGCAGCGTCTGCTGGGCGCGCGTCAGCGCGGCCTCTGCCCGCTGCAGGGCGAGATCCATGTTGGATCCCCAGGCGAAGTTGATCGAGATCTCTGTCGAACCGCGGCTGGTGGTCGAACGCACGTTCTGCACGCCTGGGATGGCGCGCAGGGCCTGCTCCACGGGCCGCGTGACGACGACCTCCGTCTGATCGGCCGGCCGGTCTCCGGCATCGATGGTCACGGCAATGCGAGGGAACAGGACCGTGGGAAACAGTCCCACCGGCATCAGGAAGGCAGTCAAGATTCCGCCGGCGACGAGGACGCCGAGCAGGGTGAGGAGCGAGCGCCGGCGCTTCGACGCCGCAGCGGCGAGATTCATCGGGCGGCGAGCCTCACGTCCATGCCGTCCTGCAGCTCATAGGCGCCCTGCACAGCCACGGGCTGGCCGGCAATAAGCGGCCCCTCGACCTCAATGTCGTCCCCGTGGTCACGGCCGACCTTCACGAACACCCGGTGGGCCTTGCCGCCGGCAATGGTGAAGACGTGGGTCCCGGTCTCGTCGAACACAACAGAGCTGCGCGGAACCAGAAGGGCGTCGTGGACCCCCGTCACCACCTCCGCTTCCACGGCCGAGCCGATGGGCGGGGCTGCCGCGCCGATCGGCGCCACGGCGTCCACCGTCTTGCTGGTCGGATCGGCGGCGTGAGCCACCTGTGTCAGGTGTGAGGCGATCGTCGGTCCACCCCACACCGGCCTCAGTGTCACCGCCTGACCGGCGGCGAACTGGGTGGCCGAAGGCTCCAGGGTCAGCCTCGCGGTCACCGCACCCTGGCGCGCCAGGACGATCACGGGGGCGTCCTGCGCCAGGTGATCTCCGGGATTCGCCGGCACGCTGGTGACGATGGCCGCAGCTGGAGCCGACAAGGTCTGGTGCTGGGCGTCCGCGCCCTGCTGTCGTTGCGCATTCAGCGCCGCTTGGGCGTCAGCGAGGGTCTTGCGCGCCGCGTCGAGCTGATCAGAGGCGGCGAGATGCCGGTCGTACAGCCGCTGCACCCGGTCGAGGTCCTTCTGGGCGAAGGTCACGGCGTCGACGGCCTGGCGCCAGGAGAGATCCGCCGCCGGCGCGTTCGCCACTTCCGCCAGGGGCTGGCCGGAGGCGACGACCTGACCCGGCCGGACCAGCACGCGCAGGACGATCAGCGGCCGCGGCGCGGCGATGGTGAAGACCCCCGCCGGATCGGCCTGCACAAGGCCATAGACGCTGGCGAGCGCCTGGAGCGGTTCCTTCCGAACTGGCGCGGCGGTGATGGCGGCGGTGGGCGTGACGTCTCCCGCATCGTCCTCGCCGCCGCCCTTGAGACGCTGCGTGACCACGAGCGTGATGACGGCCGCAATCAGTAGAGCGCCCCCGGCGTAAAGGATCATTGTCCTGCGGGTCATGGAGCGGCCCTCTGGTCGGATGGGGGGAGAAAGAGGGTCGTCTCGAGCTGGATCTCGGCGACTCGCACCGCCAGTTCGCGGTCCTGCAGGTCGCTCTCGCGCGAGACCACCGACTGCAGCAGGGTCAGATAGGTCTGGCTGTCGATGTCCTGGCGCGCAAAGGCGTCAGGCGCTGCGCCCAG
>DATHPX010000216.1:0-13449 GCA_035483335.1 Caulobacteraceae bacterium
CGCCGGGCCACAGCTCGACGCTCTGCTGAGCAGCGCCGCCGACCCTTACGCGACGTTACGGTCCACCTATCTTCAGGCTCGGGAGGCCCAGATCCGCGGCCAGACCGTCCTGCCGCCCCTTCCCGACATCGAGGAAAGTCCCAGCGAAGCCACACCGCCTGCCGCGACCTTGCCTGAGACGCCCGCGTCTCCCAGTGAGTCGCCATCCGCCGCGCCGCAAACTCCGGCGTCGCCCGACGCCGCTCAGCCTCCCGCCAACGCGACCCAGCCTCCCCCGGAGGCCGGGGTCACCCCTTCGCCGACGCCGGAGCCTCCGACCCCAGAGGCGTCGCCGGACGAGGCGCCTCGCGCCGCCCCATCACCCGCATCCCCTCCATAGCCTGCCAGCTCATAAGGGCCGGAGCGCCCACGACCAGATCGCGGGCGCGCTTGATGATCGACAGCGCAAGGGCGGTTTCGGGACCGAGCCCGAACAGCGGTCCGACCAGGGCGTAGGTCGCTTCCTGCACTCCCAGGCCCATCGGGGCCACCACCACCGCGCTGCGCGCGGCCGCCACGAGGCTCTCGATCGCGAGAACGGAGGCGGGAGTGATGTTCACGCCCGCGACGTGGAGCGCCAACCAGACCCCGAGCCCGCTCGCCGTCCACGCCGCGAAGTGCGTGCTGGCCGCCAGGACCACGCGAGCCGGCCGTGCGTAGGTCGCCGTGATCGCCGCGCCCAGGTCGCCGGCGGCGGCGGCGGCCCCAGGGATCACCCGCTCGGCGATCCGTTCCACGAGATGGCTTCCGCGTCGCTGCAGGATGATGAACAGCACCGCCCCAAGCGCGGAGAGCCCAAGGCCCGCCACCACTCCGACAACAAGGCCGCTGCGCACAGAGCCGGCGCCCAGACGGGTGACAAGCAAACCGAGCCCGAGGGCAGTGAAACCAAGCTGGGCCAAAAGCTCGGTGGTGGCATCCACGACTGAGGTCGAAATGACCGTCCCAGGCGATAGCCCCCTCAGGACCGCCGCACGGGCGCCAATGAAGAACCCGCCAACAGGGGAAAACGGCAACAGCTCCCCAGCCGCGTCCCGCACGAGCCGGCTCCACACGAAGACATCGAGCCGGGAGGAGTTCTCGCGCGGCGCAAGAAGGAACCACGCCCCTCCTAGCAGGAGCATGGGGACAGGCGTGGCGAGCACCAACGCTCCCAACCCTCGCCACCCGATGGTCGCGAGAGCGCCAGCCACATCCTTGACGCCGACTATGGCGGCGACGGCGGTGGCGAGCGTCGATGCGACAAGGACGGCGAGCCAGATGCTCGCAGGCAGGCGTTTACTCACCGTGGTCACGCAATCCTCGAAGACGGGTCAGGCGGCCGCTAGCGCGGCCACGGGGAGAAACCGGCGGGCGAACCGCGCCAGCGTCGGGACGAACCGCGGGCGAACCAGCCGCGGATCGTAGAGCCCGAGACGACGATCGTTCTCCAGCAAACAGACGTCTATCAGGCCCCTCAGTGTCACGTCCGTGGCGAGAGCCCCGGCTCCCGTGACCGTGAAGTTGTTGTCCTGCGCGGAACCGCCCTCGAGCTCGCGCGCGAGGCCGAGGCGCTCCCATCCCAGGTAGATCCACACGGCGGCGATCCGCAGTTCGAACCACAGCCTCTGAAGTAAAGACAGCTTGCGCCGGCGCCACGCGACCCAGTTCACGAAAAACAGGATGTGACGGCCTTCCTCGTGGATGACCGGCTCGAACGTGTCGACGAGAGCCCCAGGAAAGAACCCGGAGCGCCGCGCCAGTTCGAACAGACCGAACGCGAAGAAGCTGTCCACGCACTCGGAGAACCCGGTCACCATGAACGCCCATTCGGCGTCCCTGGGCGTTGGGATTTCCGCGTCGGTCGAGACGGCGATCCCGTAGGCGGCGACGAGATTGGCCAGCACCTTCCGATGTCGACCTTCCTCAAAGGCGTTCAGATCCATCGCCTCGCGCAGCAGCGGATCGGTGACGCCGTCCGCGTACGCCTGCACGCGCCGGCTCGCCTTCTCCTCGGTCTGCACGGCGATGTCCCAGATCGGCAGGCTCGTCAGCCGTCGCAGGGCTTCCTCGTCGAGCTTCGGCCAGTCGATAACTGCCGGCTTGTACGGATTAAACGTGGAGAGGAGCGTTCGGCAGAAGAGGTCCCTATGCTCGTCGCTACCCAGTCGGAGCGGAACCTGGGTCCGCTGGGCGCCGGACCTGTTCGTCTCCATGTCGATGGCTGTGGGATGGTCCATCAGCGAAATCGAACTCCGTAGACCCCCCCTATTGAGGGTCCCTGAAGTCGGCGAAACCACCGAGGACGATCCCGGTCCTCCGCGTGGCGTCGGCGACACTCCGATCAACCAGCGCGGCGAATTCGTCGACATAGCGATATCCAGGCGCCGCCCCTTCGAATTCACCATCAAGCCCAGGGTGAAGATAGATTTCCGAGAGGCCCGACGGAAGGGTTTCCATCAGGCCACGAAGTCGCGGCGTTGTCATGCCGCCGCTCCATGCCAGTCCGAACACCTGGTCGGGAATCAACAATCCGGCGCGCCGAAATCGGACCCGGCATAGAGCCGCAACAGTGTCCACCACGGCGTCGAGCGGCTGGCTGGGAAGGGGCTCCACGGCCCGGATCACCGCGCGTGGCTCTATCGGAACCCGCGCCGCACGGCAGCCGAACCGCGCCGCCTCACGCAGGACGGCGCCGGCGATGGTGGGATGGAGGTGGAAATGCTTGTGAGCGTTCACGTGGTCCAACGGCAGACCGGTCGCCGCGAAGGCCTCGAACTGGGCGCGGACCTCTGCGGCGAGCTGGTTGCGCGCGGCTGGCGAGAAGAAGATGCGCGCTCCGGCGCACGCCATGTCGGTCCGGAACCGGCCGTCGGCGTCGACCAGCAGGGGGACACGGTCGGGAGGCAGCACGGGACGCCCTTCGACGAGGACGAGGTGCAAGCCTACGCGCAAGGACGGCAAGGCTCGCGCGCGCCGCACGGCGTCGGCGGCGCCCGCGGCGCCCACCATCAGGCTGGCGGCTGTGAGGATCCCGTCCCGGTGTGCGCGTTCCACCGCCTCGTTCACGGCGGGAGCAGCGCCAAAATCGTCCGCGGTGACGATCAGACGGCGTGGCGCGGCGGCGGACATAGTCCGGGGCGTTAAGCGCCTAGGCTTGAGTGAACAAGGGGCGCGAACGGCTCGGAGAATAATGCGGGGCCAATTTCGACCTGCGGTCCCGACGCACCCGTCCCAGACGAGCGCCCGCGCCGGAGTCCGCTATCCTTGCGGACCCGGCCGGTCCTCGCCAGGCCCATCCGCCCGGCGAGGAATGCAGTGATGCTTCAGGCGGCGGAAGGCGAGAGTCGGTTGCGGCGACGAAGCACCCCGCCGACGCCTGCAACGCCGAGGACCATCATCGTCCACGTCGCAGGCTCAGGAACCGTCGGCGTGATGGTGATGTCGCTATCCGCGCTCAACGAGAGCGAGGCGGCGACGTTCTGGCGATCGTCGTAAAAGACATCGATGCTATGCGAGCCGGCCGCCAGCGTTGGAGAAGTGAACTCGACCGTGGTGATCGCGTGGACACCGGGATTCTCCCCGATCAGAACACCGTCGATATAGATGAACGAGTCGTCGTCGGATCCGAGGGTGAAACTCACCGTTCCCGGGCCGGCCAGGCTGAATGACCCCTTGAAGACTGCGGTTTCGAAGAAGGACTCGTCGTTCGTACCCGTGCTGTTCGGGGCGAACATGTTGCTGCTGTAGGGCAGAGTGATCGTGCCGGTCCCGGTCTTCACCACATTGGAATCGAGCTTCGGAGACCACCATTCGATCTGGTGGGTGGTCGGATCGACGTCATTTACGCCGTAAGGCGCGGTCGCCACCGGAAGGCCATTGACCCCAAGCGTGCTGCCGACGAGCACATTGGGCGTGCTGTTGGTGTTGAAATCTGGGTCGGAACCGTCGGCCACTTCATAGTAGGTCGCGCCGAGCGTCGCCGTGACTCCGCCAGCGTGAGCGACACCGAGCCCCAATGTGGCGAGCGAAAGCGCCGCCGCTGAGGCGCTAAGGATGAGTGATTTCATCGTCTACCCCGTTGAAAAAATCGCGCCGAGCCCGGTCGGCTCGACGCCCAATTAATTTAACTGAGGCAGCTTAGCTGTCTGAAATGCGGCAATCAAGACAACTTTTCGACTAAATTGAACCGGCGTCGGGGTGCGCCTCGCCCGCCATCGGCAAGGACAGCTCGCGCCAGGCCTTCAGCCCGCCGTCCAGCCCGACGGCGCGCGGAAAGCCCAGTTCCCGCAAGGTGGCCGCCGCCAGGGTCGAGACCATCCCAAATTCGCAGGCGACCACGATGCGCCGCGTGGGATCGGGCAGCTCCTTGTTCACCCGCAGTTCGAGCTGGCCGCGCGGGAGATTGTGCGAGCCCGGGATGTGGCTCGCGCGCCAGGCCTCCGCCTCGCGTACATCCAGAACCAGCAGGTCGTTGGCGCCTTCCGAAAGGCGCCGGCCGAGTTCGGCGGGTGCGATGAAGGCGATCCGCGACCCCGCTTCCGTCAGGAGCTGGGAAACCGTCTTGCCACCGGACATGTTGGTCCGCAGCGCCTCGGTCAGGTGTGTCGGCGCCGAGAGGTTGAGCGCGTTCATCATGGCCACGAAGCTGGCCTCGTCCCTGGCCTGCAGGCGTGGATTGGAGGCGATTTCCCCGCCGATCGTCGAGTGGATGCGGTCCTTGTAGTCGTGCGCCGGATAGACCAACGTCTCGGGCGGCAGGAGCAGCAGCTTTTCGAACAGGCTCTCGTAGAGCTTGACGGGATCGCCGGTCGGAAGGTCTGTCCGGCCGGTCCCGCCGATCAGCAGGGTGTCGCCGGTGAACACCCGGTCCTCGACGTGCAGACACATGGAATCGGCCGTGTGGCCAGGCGTGTGGAGCGCCTGCACCCGCAGCCTGCCCACCATCAGTACATCGCCATCGTCGAGGCGCAGGTCGACGAACGGCGCCGGACTGCTCCAGTGCATCACCACCGGCGCGCCGAGCTCGCGCGCGATCCGCTCCGCGCCGGAGAAATGGTCGGCGTGGGTATGGGTGTCGATCGCGTAGGCGATGCGCACGCCCAGCCGTCCGGCCAGCGCACGGTAATGGTCGATCTCGGAGGTCTGCGGATCGATCAGGGCGCCCACGCAGCTGTCGGCGCAGCCGATGAGGTACGATCGGCACCCGCCCGTCGCGACCTGTTCGAAGATCATCACCGCTTCTCCCCTCAGCGAGAGCGCCAGTCTCTCGGCGGTGCGCGCGGAGACGCCGCTCGAAGCCTCAGGCGGCGATCTGGCGCCTCTCCTTCAGGAAATCGAAGAACTCCACGCCCTCGCGCAGTCGGCGCTTCATCATCTCTGGGCTGCGGATCATTTCCGAGACGATCGAGCCGATCTTGCTCGGCCTGAAGTAGAACGACTTGTAGAACTCTTCGACGCTGTTGAAGATCTCGCCGTGGCTGAGGTGCGGGTAGTGCAGCGGAGCGATCTGGATCCCGTGCTCGTCGACGAGCTCGGCGTTGTCGGCGTCGAGCCAGCCGTTCTTCAGCGCCTGGTCGAAGAGGAAGGTGCCCGGATAGGGCGCAGCGAGGGACACCTGGATGGTGTGCGGATTGATCTTCGCCGCCCACTTCATCGTCTTCTCGAGCGTCTCCTTCGTCTCGCCCGGGAGGCCGACGATGAAGGTGCCGTGGATGGTGATCCCCAGCTCATGGCAGTCGCGGGTGAACTTCTCGGCCACCTCGACGCGCATGCCCTTCTTGATGTTGTGCAGGATCTGCTGATCGCCGCTCTCGTAGCCGACGAGCAGGAGACGCAGGCCCCCGTCCTTCAGCTTCTTCAGGCTCTCGTAGGGCACATTGGCCTTGGCGTTGCAGGACCAGGTCACCCCCAGGCGGCCGAGTTCCTTCGCAATGGCTTCGGCGCGCGGGAGGTTGTCGGTGAAGGTGTCGTCGTCGAAGAAGAACTCCCGGACCTGCGGGAAGGCCTTCTTCGCCCATGCGATCTCCTCGATCACATGCTCGACGCTGCGGGTGCGGTAGCGGTGCCCTCCGACAGTCTGGGGCCAGAGGCAGAAGGTGCAGCGCGATTTGCAGCCCCGCCCCGTATAGATCGAGATGTAGGGGTGCTTCAGGTAACCGATGAAGTAGTTCTCAATTTTCAGGTCACGCTGGTAGATCGGTGTGACGAACGGAAGATCGTCCATGTGCTCTAGGATCGCCCGGTCGTCATTGTGGACGATGACGCCCTCGCCGTTGCGCCAGGAGAGGCCCGCGATATCGGCCCAGGGCTTGTCGTCGGCGACGTCCTTGATGGTGAAATCGAATTCGTTCCGCGCCACGAAATCCACGGCCGGGGCGCGCTCGAGACTCTTGTGCGCGTCGACCGCCACCTTGGCGCCGATCATGCCGGCCTTGAGGTTCGGATTGACCGCCTTGAGGGCCTCGATCGTCTTCACATCGGAGGCGAAGGAGGGGGTTGAGGTGTGGACCACCACCAGGTCGAAATCGCGCGCCTGCGAAGTCACATCGGCGAGGCTCTGCCGGTGGGGCGGCGCGTCTATGAGCTTGCTGTTTTCCACCAGGGCGGCCGGCTGGGCGAGCCAGGTGGGAAACCAGAAGGACTTGATCTCGCGCTTCGCCTGATAGCGCGAGCCGGCGCCGCCGTCGAAGCCGTCGAAAGACGGAGCCTGGAGAAAGAGCGTTCGAAGCATGGGGCGCGACTCGTCCAAAGCGTCCGGAAGGTCAAGTCCCGGCGACGCCGGGTCAGGTGTGTAGCAGGACCCCGTCGGGCCCGACCCGGAACCGGCGCCCCTGCCATCCGACGGTGTTGACCGCGAAGCTGGACAGGAACACGCCGAACGACATCACGTCGCGGATCGGGAGGAGCCACCAGGGGCCTGCCCGACTGCCTGTGGCCGCATCGACGCAGACCTTCAGCAGCAGGCGGGAAGCCAATGTAGCAATGAGAAGGCCGATGGACCAGGGCGCCAGGCCGCTGAGCGCCACGGCGGCAAGGGCGAGCGGGGTGGGATAGGTAATGACGCTGCCCACATAGCCGGCGGGATCGATCTGCCTGACCGTCCGGCCCCAGCGAAGCTCGTGATCGAACAGCTGGGCCCCGGTCTCTTCGCCACAGTGGTGGGACACGATCATCGGAGGAATTGCAATGCGATAGCCGCGCGCCCGCACGGCGCGGCCGATCTCATAGTCGTCCGCGAGGTGGTCGGCGAAGGCGGCGAAACCGCCGATCTCTTCCAGCACCTTGGCCGAGATGGCGATCGTCGAGCCGAAACAGGGCTGGGCGAGACCCAGGGCCTTGCCCATCGCCGCCCCAGGCAGGAACTGGTAGTCGATCTGCATCGCGGCGAGCCGGCCCCAGACGCCCCGACCGCCGCCGACATAAAGGCAGCTGACCGCACCGACACCCGGAGCGCTCATGGCCGCAACGATCCGCCTCAGATAGTCGGGACGCACCCCAATGTCGGCGTCGCTCAGGATGAGGAGCCCATGGCGGGCATGAGCCGAGATGTTCGCAAGATTGGAAGCCTTGCGGTTGGCGCCATACAGCCGCGGATCGACGACGAGCTGAATATCGCGTTCGGGTCGCCCCGCCTTCAGCGCTTCCACAACCGCGATGGCGGGGTCGCGGTCGTCCTGCACGCCGAACAGGATCTGCACCTCGCCCGGATAGTCCTGGTCGCAGAAGCAGGCCAGGGACCGGGCGAGCTGCGAATGTGCGCCATACAGCGGCTTGATGACGCTCACGGGTGGGAAGATTTCTGCCGGTTTCGCCCGGCGCGACACGAATCGGGCGGCCAGCACGCCCGCTACGAGGGTGTACGCCACCCCTATCCCGGCCAGGGCGGCGCAAAGCCAGCCAAGGCATATCGTCAGGACGATCGCAGGAGATTCCACGTTCGGTTCCGCTTCTCGCCCGCGCTTCCGCCGCGCCGAGGCTTTATAACATAACCCACGGCGCGGAACTTGGCGGATACGACCCCCGCGCACGGAGCCGCAATCGACGATAGCCGCAGACCCACCGTCAGCATTCTGGCGGAGCATATGGAGGAAATAAGGAGGCGGACAAGGTTTCAAGCCGGAAACAGACGGGACCATCGTCGACCCGTTCCGGCTGGACCGGCGCGCCTCATCCGACCGGCGCGCCGTGGGTATGCGAGAGCGGAGCCACAACGGCCCGCTGCCCTTGGAGCGCCTCGTTCAAGACCGTGGGGGAGGATTAGTCCATCCACCCGCACTCGCTGGCGCCGACGGATCCTTAAGCTTGATCCAGCGTCGAAAACTGTTTTCGCGTCGCTATTGAATTGTCCGCTGAACTGTCCGCAATTCAGTATAAGGATGATTCGTTATTACCGGATCAATGAGTATAATCTCGCTTCCATCGAAAATTGTCAATGTGAAAAAATCACATCGCCCGCCCTGATTTCCACCAGGTATGTCCTCATCAAATGATAACACATTCCTGGAGACATTTATATTGCTTGGCGCATCGCCCCGCTTAATTAACATTCTCTTGCACTGATCTCTGGCTATAATGTTAAATCCAGGATTGCCTTGCATATCGAGCCAGGAATAATATGGATTGATGATCGTAAACGTCAACCTAATTGGATTGCTGCACTTCGTTACGTCAATGTTGACGTGACTTGCATTGTCATCTCGATATATTCCGATACACGCGCCAGGCTCGGCGACAAAACCCAGCACGCCTCTAACGACATAGACACCGATCTGTTGTTCATCGTTGGCGAACGATGAATGCGCCGACAGGGCCAGAACCAGGGTTAAGGCGAAGGCGCTCGCCAAGTGTGCGGGTCTCATGGGAATCCTCATTCCGCGGATCGCGCGACAGCCCTCTGTGGCCATCAGCGCGGGGAGACGTTTCCGCAGTCTGACGCAAATGCAAGTTTTCGTACAATCACATCTCCACCATCGCCTTACCGTAGATCGCCGACCACTCAGCCACCTCATCGATGGTCAGTGTGGCGACGTCCTCGGCCAGGCGCAGGGCGTCCAGGGCCCGGACCGGACGAAGATCCAGCAGCTCGGCCCGCTCGGCGACGGCGTGCAATTGATCGGCCATGTGCTGCGAGCGGTCCGCGAGGCGGGCGCATTCCGATTGGAAACGGATGCCTGCGAGGCTGGCGATCGCCGCCGGAAGGACGGCTGTGATGACGAGGAAGGTCGGCGTCATGCGATGCTCGACCGCCCGCGAGGCCAGACCGAGCGCCCCGCTCCCCTCCGTCGTCCAGCTCATGAAGAGGAGCGCGAGGTCAGCGGCCACGACAGCGACGACCGCCCAGTTGAGGGCGCGGCCGAGCCCCTCCAGGGCGGTCGTCATCCGTCCGAGGGTCCGCGCGTTCTTCCGATGGTAGGCCCTCTGACCGTTCAGCCACTCGTGGCGGATCACCGCGAGGGCGGTCGCCGGCGCCTGCCGAAGCCTCGTCCCGTCGCGTTCGCCATGCAGTGCGTCCAGAGGCGGCGTCTGGCGCACGATGCTCTGGAAGAGTTGGTCGATCATTCCCTGGGCCGACAGGCGCGTCGTGTAGGGCAATGACCAGTTGACGGCGGCGCGCAGGGCGCCGGCGCACGGCAGGAAGGCCATCGCGCGCAATCGTTCGGACAAATAGCGCCAGTCGGCCGCGCGATGGGCGAGGCGCCTGCGGTTCGCATCCCCGGCAAGCAGCATGATCGCGACGAGCACTGTGAGCTTCGCGGCTCCCAGCGTCGCCAATAGCGCTTCCTTGCCGAGAGAGGCGGGAACGCCCGTTCCCGGGAGCGCGAGAAGAGAACCCGCGGCCAGGCCGACTGCCAGGACAGCAAGGCCATACCCGGCGAGGAAGGCGCCGCGATACTGACCCGCGTAGTAGTTCGCAAGATAACTCGCGCGAGCGCGGTAGACGGTGAACGGATTCTCATCGCGCGAGGCGTGAGGCGACCCGTCGCCGTTGAATGCGTGCTCGAAGCTCGTCCAAAGCCAGTTACGCCAGTCGGCCCTGGGCGGCGAACTGGCGAAGAACTGCTCCAGGCCGCGCACGGCGTCGGGGTCGAACTCAGCCTCCAGGCCCATCAGGTCCCCGACCAGCCGCCAGATCGCCAGGGCGGCCGCCGTAGGCGGGAGGAAGACTGGCTCGTCGAAGTCGGCCCGGGTGTGAAGGATCGCGACGCCCTCCTTGCTCGTGTGCATCAGGGCGATAGGCAGTCCCAGGTGAAGGGCGGAGCCAATGGCCTGGCGCGTGCCGCCCAGGCGCCCCTCGTCGTCTGGATCGTCGATCGCCACGAGTATGTCTGCGTGCCGCAGTAGGATCTCGGCCTGGGCCTGGAACGCGCCGTCGCGTGACGATCCTTCCGCCAGGGACCCGTCCAGCTCTACGACGAAGGCGCATGTCTCGGATTGTCGGTCGAACCCCTCGGCGTCCGCGATCGGGCTCTGGGCGACGTAGGCGGCGGCGTCGCAGGGGAGAACGGCGCCCAGGACGAGCTCGACGGGAGACCTGCGCCGGGAACCTGCAAGAAAGACGTCGACGGCAATCCGGTCGGCGCCGTCCGCAAGGCCGCTCACGAGCGTCAGGCGCGGGGCGCCCTCCAGGTCGAAGCGCGAGGAGAGAGGCGGCTTCGCCTCCGAATCCGGGATTACCTGCAGCCGCTCCTCAACGGCTTCGAAAAGGGCGTTCAGCTGCTTTTCGAGACGCGGTATCGCGACGTCGGGCAGCGACCGCTTGCCGACGATGGCCAGGGCGAGGGCCGGCGTCGGCCGCGGCGGGGCGCCGGTATCGGATGTCGCCGCTCGCGGGGCGGATCGCACGGTCCCGGCGCCCTCTGACAACGCCGCTCAGAACATCCGGTCGAGCCGCTGGCGCACGATGGCCTCGGCCTCGGCGACGATGCGATCGACCAGTTCCTGGCAGGTCGGTATGTCGTGGATCAGGCCCGCGACCATCCCGCATGACCAGGCGCCGGCGTCCATCTCGCCCCGCTGCATGACAGCTGGATAGATCCCAGCGACCTCCGGAATGATGTCCTCGAACTTTATCGAGGGGCCGAGGCTCTTCTCCTTCTCGATCAGCCGGTCGACGCCGGCGTTGACCAGCACTCGCTCAGTGTTCCGCAACGGTCGCATGATCAGTCGCGTATCCAGTTCGCTGGCCGCGACCAGCGCCTCCTTCACGTTCTGATGGATCGGCGCCTCCACCGTCGCCATGAACCGTGTGCCCATGTTCATTCCATCGGCGCCCAGGGCCAGGGCGGCGGCCAGGGAGCGGCCATCCGCCATTCCACCGGAGGCGACGAAGGGAACGCGCAGCGCCTCGGCCGCCCGGGGCAGGAGGATGAAGTTGGGAACGTCGTCCTCCCCCGGGTGTCCTCCGCACTCGAAGCCGTCGACGCTGATCGCATCACAGCCGATAGACTCGGCCTTCAGGGCGTGACGGACCGACGTGCACTTGTGGATGACCTTGATCCCCGCCGCCTTGAGGTCGGGAAGCCACCGCTGGGGGTTATTGCCCGCAGTCTCGACGATCTTCACGCCCCCTTCGATGATCGCGCGGACATAGCCGGGATAGTCGGGCGGGTTCACCGATGGCAGGAAGGTGAGGTTCACGCCGAACGGCTTGTCCGTCATCGAGCGGCAGCGCGCGATCTCGCGCGCCAGGTCGACGGGTGTGCGCTGGGTGAGGCCCGTGATGACGCCAAGGCCCCCCGCGTTGGATACGGCCGCGGCCAGTTCAGCCAGGCCGACGAAATGCATCCCACCCTGGATGATCGGCTGTTCAATCTGGAACAGTTCCGTGATTCGGGTCTTCAATGCTCAAGCTCCAGCGTGTCTTCGGCGCCCCTTTGGACGTACGCGCCTGATGACCACGTACGGACGCGACAATGTGTCAGGTTAGGGGCCACAGAGTGACAAGTACACCTGCGCAGAGGATCGAGTGAGGGTTCTCGCGGCTTGGATGCGACCTGTGTCAATGCGCGCAGGGACTTATCGAAAAAAGGCACTGTCGCCACCCGAGAGGGAATGTTATCAAATGTGACGAAAGAGCATTCGGAGTTTCGTTAACGGTTGATGAGCTACTTTGTCACATTGTAGCCAAATCGTGAGCTGTTAAAAATCGACCATGGGGGTCGGATCGCCGATAAGGCGGGTTGAGGGGACTGGGTGGATGTGCAGATCAACGCAAGTTTCAACAAATTTGATCCAATCTGCACATGTAGCTAGTTTCCCGGGACACCGCGCCGCCTCTTTTGATGCGCGGCATGGAGACGATAAACATCCCGGAACGGCTCCGAACACCGGACCGCAGGGCTAACCCAGAAAGATCGCGGAAACACAAATGCTTAATCAGAATGTCGCTGACGGCCCGGCGACCAAGACCGGGCAGAGCTCTGAGCGGACGCCGGAGCAGGGCAACTATCTCGCGGGTAACGTGAATTACCTGGAGGTGCTCGTCCTGGCCGAACGCTTGCACCGGCAATTCCTCGAAGTCATCCAGCTCGAGCTGGACGCACTGGGCATTCGCGACATCAACAACGTTCGGGCTTTGATCCTCCTGAACATCGGCGACGCGGAGATGACCGCCAGTGAATTGCTGTGGCGGGGTTGCTATCTCGGCTCGAACGTTTCCTACAACCTCAAGAAGCTGACCGAAGCCGGCTACGTGATGCAGGAGCGCTCGCCGCACGATCGGCGCGTCGTGATCGTGCGCAACTCCAAGAAGGGCCTGGAGCTGTGCGCCATGCTCAAGAGCATGAACGCGCGTCACCTCGAGGCGATGTCCCGCGCGGAATTCAAGATGGAAGACCTCAACGTCTGCCGCCACACCCTGCGCGCGCTGCAGCAGTTCTGGAGCCGGACGATCCAGCCGGCACGGATGGGTCTGGAGCCCCGCTTCAGCTGAGAGTTCGGCGCCTCGCCTGGCGGCGCGACGCCCGACACTGCCGACAAGAGTAAGGCCGCGGCTGAAAGCAGCCGCGGCCTCTTTACTATGCGCCGGACCACCTGGCCGTCGGCAGGATCGACCGAGCTATTCGACCATCGCGATTGTCGTCGTCGTCGTTGAGCCGCCGGGAGACTTCACTCCATAGTTGGAGCAGTTGCTGAGCGAGGCGTTGAAGCCGCCCTCGAAGTTCAGCGTCCCGCCAATGACTTCAAAGCATCCATTCGGGTCAACACTCGTGGGATTGAGATTGCAGCCGTTGGCGAAGCTGACTGCCGACGCGGGCGCATAGACCGTCCCATTGATGACGACGTTTCCGCCGCCGCTGGCGCCACAGATCGACATGGCCGCCGTGTTGCTCGGGTCCTGATAGATGGCAAGCCCCGCCGTCTCACCGCTCGATGGCGAGCTCATGGTGAGGCTCGCGCCATTCTGGATCACGAAGGTCGGATTGACGC
>DATHPX010000217.1:0-3504 GCA_035483335.1 Caulobacteraceae bacterium
ACTTCGCCCCGCGGCGGCTCGCCGAGCTGGCACTTGGTCGTAAAGCGCAGATGCCTGGGCGGCGCGCCTTCAAACGCTGCGCCGATCACGACCTCGCAGTCGCGGTAGGAGGGCGCCGTGTCGATCAGATCGATGCCCGCGTCGATCGCGGCGTGTATCGTCGCCACCGCTTCGTCGCCCGTCGTCTCGCCCCAAAGGCTGCCCAGGCCTCCGCCGCCCAGGGTCAGGCGGCTGACGGGACCTATGGGACCAAGCTGGGCGTAGCGCATGTCTGTTCCTCAGGGTGTCGAACGCCGCGCGCCATCCGCGCCGCAGCGCTCGCCATATGCACGATCCGCGCATCCCGCTGGAACACCCTGGCGCGATCGATTGCGATCCACCGCTGCCCCGAAGCCGTCCCCAGTCCTAAGCCGCGGTTGGCGCCACGCGCTCCGAAACGGCGCCGCAGCGGCCACGGGCGCAGATCGGTCTTGTTCAAAAGCGCGATCATACCCGTACATAGCCAACCTCCTGTAGGCAGCTATGATGCCGGGCCTGAACCCGCCGCTCCGCCCTCCCCCTGGCCTGCGGACGGCAGCCGAGATTGGGCTGACACATGATCCGTTGCGTTCGAATCTGGACGGGAGACGACGGTGACTCCCATTTCGAAGAGGGGACCATCGACCTGCGTGGCGGCGACCGGGGCGATGTCCTCAGCCAGACCGTCGCCGTGGCGGCCCTGTCGTTCCAGGAGACGCGGTCCGGCGGCTCGTTCGAATGGCACAAGGATCCGATCCCCCGGTTCGTGATCACCCTCAGCGGCACGCTGCAGTTCGAGACTCGCGGCGGGGAGACCTTCATCATCCGCCCTGGCGACATTCTGCTGGCTCAGGACAACACCGGCACCGGCCACCGCTGGAAGCTGGTCGGCGAGGAGCCCTGGCGGCGGGCCTACGTGGTGTTTCAGTCGGGCGCCGAACTGCCCTTCAAGGCTCTCCCGGCGACGGCGACTGAGGGAGGAGCCAGGTGAGCATCTCAGGCAGTCCCGACGTAGTCCTGATCGGCGCAGGGATCATGAGCGCCACATTCGGGGTCATGTTGAAGACGCTCGATCCGTCGCTGTCCATCATGGCGCTCGAAGTGCTCGAGGAACCCGGACTGGAGAGTTCCGACTCCTGGAACAACGCCGGCACCGGTCACGCCGCCAATTGTGAGCTGAACTATACGCCCCAGCGCGCCGACGGCAGCGTCGACATCTCCGAGGCGCTAAAGGTCAACACCGAGTTCGACCTCTCGCGGCAACTCTGGGCCCATCTCGTCTCCAACGGCGCCATCGCCGACCCCGGCGCCTTCATCCACGCCTGCCCGCACATGAGCTTTGTCTGGGGCCAGGAGAACGTGGCCTTCCTTCAGACCCGGTATCGGACGATGTCGGCCCACCATTGCTATCACGGGATGGAGTACAGCGAGGATCGCGCGACCATCGCGAACTGGGCGCCGCTGATCATGGAAGGTCGCGACACCACCGATCCGGTCGCAGCGACACGGATGATCACGGGCGCCGATGTGGACTATGGCGCCTTGACCCGCCTGCTGTTCAAGCACCTGGAGACTCAACCAGGTGTCGAGCTCCGCCTGAAACATGAGGTGCGGGGCCTGAACCGGGCGGAGGACGGCCGCTGGCGGATCCTGGCCCACGACGTCGAACGCAACGATCCGGTCGAGATCTCCGCCGGCTTCGTGTTCATCGGCGCCGGCGGCGGCTCGATGCCATTGCTGCAGAAATCAGGGATCCCGGAGGCGCGCGGCTATGGCGGCTTCCCCGTCAGCGGCATCTGGCTGCGGTGCGACACGGACGCGGTTAGCGCGCGCCAGGACGCCAAGGTCTATGGAAAGGCGCCCCACGGCTCGCCGCCAATGTCCGTGCCACACCTCGATACGCGCATTGTCGGGGGCAAGCGCTCCCTGCTGTTCGGTCCCTACGCCGGTTTCTCCACCAAATTCCTGAAACGCGGTTCGCTCCTTGACCTCTTCGCCTCGATCCGACCCGACAACATCCTGCCCCTGCTGGAGGTGGCGAAGGACGATATTCAGCTCTCGGAATACCTGATCACCCAGGTCCTGCAGAGCTCCAGCGCGCAGTTCGAGATGCTCCGGGCCTTCTTCCCTACGTCGCATCGCCATGACTGGAAGGTCGCGGTCGCCGGCCAGCGAGTGCAGATCATCAAGCCTGACCCTGAAAGGGTCGGCTATCTCGAGTTCGGCACGGAACTGATCTCCAGCGCCGACAATAGCCTCGTCGCCCTGCTCGGCGCCTCGCCGGGCGCGTCGACGGCCGCCTTCGTCACCCAGGAGGTTCTCCAGAGGTGCTTCGCCCATCGCCTCACGGAGAATGACTGGTTGCCGAAGCTGCGGCGGATCATCCCGACATGGGGGATTGATCTGCGCCAGGACGCCGACACCACGCGACGCACCCGCGCGAGCACCGCGCCCGTCCTGAAGCTGGAGAATATCTGACAAGCCATCACGCCCGGGGGTCCGCACAATAGTTTCCGCTTGAAGGAGAAGCAGGATGACCGGGACGCGCGTGGAGACAGACAGTCTGGGCCAGGTCGAGGTTCCCGCCGACAAGTTGTGGGGCGCCCAGACTCAGCGGTCGCTCGAGCACTTCAGCATCGGCCACGATCTCATCCCGCGGGAGATGATCGACGCCTACGCCACCCTGAAGAAGGCGGCGGCCAACGCCAACCACGCCGGCGGAAGGCTGCCCGACGAACAACACGACCTGATCGCCAGGGTCTGCGATGAAATCCTGGCCGGCCAGCATCGGGACATGTTCCCCCTGCATGTGTGGATGACCGGCAGCGGCACCCAGTTCAACATGAACGTCAACGAGGTGATCTCGAACCGCTGCAGCCAGCTCGCAGGCAAGCCGCTGGCAAGCAAGACGCCGGTGCACCCCAACGACCACGTGAACATGTCGCAGTCGTCCAACGACTCCTTCCCCTCGGCCATGTACATCGCCGCCGCCGTAAACGTGACCGCTCGCCTGGTCCCCGCGGTGGACGCCCTGCGGCTGGCGATCGACTCCAAAGCGGTCGCCTGGAAGGACATCGTCAAGATCGGGCGCACCCACATGCAGGACGCCACGCCCCTGACCCTGGGCCAGGAATGGTCGGGCTACGCCGGCATGCTGGCGGACGACCTGGATCGTGTCCGGCAGGCCCTCGGAGGCGTCTACCAGCTCGCCCTGGGCGGGACCGCCGTGGGCACCGGGATCAACGCGGCTCCCGATTTCGCCGAGGCGGTCGCCGCAGAGATCGCGAGGCTGACCGGACTGCCCTTTGTGAGCGCGCCGAACAAGTTCACAGTCCAGGGCGCCCACGATGCTCTCGTGCAGTTGTCAGGGACCCTACGCACCCTTGCGGTGTCGCTCTACAAGATCGGCAACGACATCCGGTTGATGTCGTGCGGCCCGCGTGCCGGGTTCGCCGAATTGATGATTCCCGAGAACGAGCCGGGGTC
>DATHPX010000218.1:0-14008 GCA_035483335.1 Caulobacteraceae bacterium
CCACTGCCAATGCAACGCTTGCCGCCGTCAGTGAACGCATAAGCCCCTCGTGTCGCCGCTCGCGACGGCAGGATAGAACTGCCCACTCGGGACACGGGGGTCAACTGCCGAGGGATGGTGCCGCCTGGGTGACTCGAACACCCGACCTACGCATTACGAATGCGCCGCTCTACCGGCTGAGCTAAGGCGGCCCACGGCGCGTCCGGCGTAGCCGGGGCGGCGGGTCAGGGCGTCTCTCTACCGTTCCTCGCGCCGGTCGCCAAGGGCGCGGGCGGATGGGCCGCGGACGGCGCCGCCTTGGGGAAGAGGCTCGGCCCGGCGAAGGCGACCACCATGGCCGCGGCCAGGCACGCCGCCGCAAAGACCATCAGGATCCAGAAGGGGCGGCTGAGCAGCCGGACGCCTTGCGGCGGCTCCGGTGGGTCCGGCGGCTCGTGGGCGGGCGACATCCAGTCAGCCCTGACCCAGCCGCGGGCCGCCTGCAATCCCTCACGCTCGCCTGGCCCGGGCGGCCAGTAGCTGCATCAGAGCCTCCTCCCGCGGCGCTTGCGCCGATTCGACGTGAGTCAGGCCGGCAGCGGCAAGAGGCGCAGCCACCGCGGACGAGAGACAAAGTGCTGTGAGCTGTGGAGCGGGCGAGCGTTCCAGCACTTCCGCCAGAGCCCTCGCGCCCCTGGGCGAATGCGCCAGGACGAAGCGGATTCCGGGCAGGGCCTCGAAGAGGGCCGGGGCGGGCGACCTCGCCACCGCCTCGTACATCGCCAGGCGCCTCGCCTTCAGTCCGACCGCCGTGAGTGCGCCGACGAGATCGCCCGCGGGCTCGGCGGCGCTGGGATGCAGGATCGCGCCATCGGAGGCGCTCCACTGCGCGGCAACGAGCTCGCCCAGCGCCCGAACGTCCCCGTCGGCGGATCGCACGTCGTCGAAACCCGCCGCCCGCGCTGCGGCCGCCGTGGCCGCCCCGACGACGAATACCGGCGTGGCGCGTACGGCGGAGCGCGGGGCGAACGCACGCACTGCGTTGGCGCTGGTGAAGGCGATGGCGCCGACGCCGTCGAGGTCGAGGTCGACCGGCTCCTCAGGCAAGGTGCGCACTTCCAGCAAGGGCTCGACCAGCGGCTCCAGTCCAAGATCGCGGACACGCGCGGCGGTGGCGTCCGCTCCGGGCTGCGCGCGCGTGATCCAGACCCGGCTCATCGCCGCTCTCCTTTCCGGACGCCTTCGTCTAAGACGCCCTTAAGGCAAAGGAGAACGGCGGAGCATGGGCGGCGCAAGCGAAAGCCTCGACCTGCGGGACCGGAACGCGGTGTTTACGGCCCTGGAGGCGACGACGTTCGACGTGGCGGTGATCGGCGGTGGGATCACCGGCGCCGGAATCGCCCGCGACTGCGCAATGCGCGGACTCTCCGTGGCCCTGGTCGAGGCGCGCGACTTCGGGTCGGGAACCTCCAGCCGATCCTCCAAGATGATCCACGGCGGCCTTCGCTATCTCGCCCAGGGCGACCTTGGGCTCGTGCGCGAGGCGGCGAGCGAGCGGAAGGCCGTTCAGGCGATCGCGCCCCACCTCGCCCGCGAGATCCTGTTCGTCATCCCCGCGCGCACGGCCGCGACCATCGCCAAGTTGCGCGCGGGTCTCTGGACCTTCGAGAAGCTTGGCGGCGTGCCCAAGAGCCGCGCCCACGAGCTGTGGTCGCGCGCCGAACTCTCCGCGAAGGAGCCGGCGCTACGCACCGACGACCTCTCGGGCGCCGTGGCCTATCCCGAATACCTGACGGACGACGCGCGCCTGACCCTCGCCAACGTCAGGAGCGCCGCCGAGCACGGGGCGGCGGTCGCCAACTACGCCCGCGCCGAGCGGATCCTGACCGAAGGCGGCAAGGCCGTGGGCCTGGAGGTCGCCGAAGTCCTGCCGGGCGAGGGCATGCGGTGCGCCAGCGTCCGCGCCCGCATCATCGTCAACGCCGCGGGGCCGTGGGTGGACGCGGTCCGCGCCCTCGAAGACACGGCGGCGCCCAGGCGGCTCGCCCTGGCGAGAGGGATCCACCTGGTGGTGCGCCATGACCGGCTCCCCGTCGCCCACACCATCGTCACGCCCGCCGCGGACCGCCGCAGCGTCTATGCCGTGCCGAGAGGCGAGGTGACCTACATCGGCACCACCGACACCTTCCATCCCGAGGCCGAGACCTGGCCGCCAGTCACGGACGAGGACGCCGAGTATCTGTTCGATGCGATGACGGCGCGCATCGGCGGGCCACGCCTTTCCGCATCAGACGTGGTCGCGGCCTGGTCGGGCGTGCGGCCCCTGGTGGCCCAGGAGGGCAAGAGCGCTTCGGACATCTCGCGCAAGGACGAGGTGTGGACCGGGCCGGAGGGCGTCGTCTCGATCGCCGGCGGCAAGCTCACCGCCTATCGCCGGATGGCCGAGCGGGTGAGCGACATGGTCGAGGAGCGGCTGGGGCGCAGGCCCTCGCCGTGCCGGACCGAGACCGAGCCGCTCCCCGGCGGCCAGGTCGATCCCGCCGCCATACGCCGTCAGCTGGAAGCCCTGGGCGCCGCGCCGGCGGAAGCCGAGCGCCTGACCGGCCTCTACGGCGCCGAGGCGCCCGAAGTCGGCGTGTCGGGGCCCGCGGCCGAGGCGGCGCGAGCGGTCCTCCACGAAGGCGCCCTGACCCTCGAGGACTACTGGCTGCGACGCAGCGTACGGGGCCTCTTCACGGCGGACGGCGGCCAGGCCGCCCTGGACCCGGCGGCGCGCGCGATGGCGCCCCTGCTGGGCTGGTCCGAAGCGCGGATCGCCGAGGAGATCGCCGCATGCCGCGCAGTCCGCGCGCACGATATGGCGCCGTTCGCCCCCGAAGCGGTGGCCTGAGCGGCGGCGCCTAGAGCAAACCCCGTTCAGGCGGAACCGCCTGAACGGGGAGAATTTGCTCTAGATTCAAAAGTGTAGAGCCTGATTCAATGTTCGCATCTGTTCCGTGCGAACACATCAGGCTCTAGGAGAAGGACAAACGGCATGGGTGTGATCGAGGCGCTGCGCGGGGCGCTGGGGCCCAACAAGGTCGCCACCGACGAGGCGAGCCTGCAGGCGCGGCGACACGACTACTGGGCCCTGAGCGCGATCCGGGATCACCGCAAAGATCCCGCCCCTTCGCCCGCCTGCGTCGTGCAGCCCGCCAGCGTGCAGGACGTCCAGGCCGCCTTGCGCGCCGCCGCCGCGCTCGGCGCGCCAGTCATTCCGTTTGGACTCGGCAGCGGGGTTGTCGGCGGCGTGATCGCCCGCCCCGACGCCATCGTCCTCGACATGTCGGCCATGAACCGGGTGCGATCGATCGACGCCGTCGACCTCACGGCCGCCTTCGACGCCGGCGTGCGCGGAACCGACGCCGAGGCCGCGGTCGCCGCCCAGGGCCTCACCATCGGCCATTGGCCTCAATCGGTCGCTGTCAGCAGCGTCGGGGGCTGGCTCGCCACCCGCGCCTCCGGCCAATTCTCCACCGCCTACGGGAACATCGAGGACATGGTTCTGGCGGTCGAGGCCGTCCTGCCCGACGGGACTTTGGTGATCCTCGGCAAGGGTCCCCGCGCTTCCGTGGGCCCAGACCTGCGCGCCCTCCTGCTCGGGAGCGAGGGGACGCTGGGCGTGATCACCGGGGTCACGCTCTCGCTCCGCCGCGCATCACAGTCGCGGGCGCTGAGCGTCTTCGAGCTCGCCGACATGGATCGTGGCTTCGAGCTGCAACGCCAGATCGTGCAGGCCGGCTGGCGTCCCCCGGTGATGCGCCAATACGACCCGCGGGAGAGCCGGCGGATGGACGCCCGCGCCAGCGCCTGTCTCCTGCTGATGATCCACGAGGGACCCTCGGGACTGGTCGATGCGGAGGTTACCGCTACGCGGGAGCTGGCTGCGGCCGCCGGCGCGAACCCGATGCCGACCGAGATCGCCGAACGCTGGTTGGAGAACCGCAACCATGTGCCCAGTTGGGACCAGCTGCTCGCCCGCGGCTTGGTGGTGGACACGGTGGAAGTCTCCGCGCCCTGGAGCCGGATCGGCAAAGTGTATGAGGACGCGGTCGCCGCCCTGGCGCACATCCCGGGCCTGATCGCCGGTTCGGCCCACAGCTCGCACGCCTATCGCAGCGGTCTGAACCTCTATTTCACCTTCGCCATTCAGACTGAGGATCCGTCAGCGATGGAGCCCGCGTACCTGTCGGCCTGGCGGACGATCCTCGAGGCGACGGACGCTCACGGCGGAAGCCTCTCTCACCATCACGGGATCGGCCGCGTCCGGCGCGAATGGCTCGAACGCGAACTGGGAACCGGCGGGGTGGCCCTGCTTCGGCGGGTGAAGGCCGCGCTGGATCCCCAGGGCCTGATGAACCCGGGCGTCCTCATCCCCGATGCCTGAACTCATCCTCGCCCTCGACGTCGGCACGACGACGGCGCGGGCGGCCGTCGTGGCGCCGGACGGAGCGATCGCGGGCCTCGCATTCGCGCCCCTGCGGACGAGCGTCCCCGCTCCTGGCCTTGCGGAGCAGGATCCCGAAGCCCTGTGGCGCGCAGCGCTGAGGGTCACGCGCGGCGCCCTCGCCGCGGCCGGGCGCACGGGAGCCGACCTCGCGGCGGTTGGCCTAACGACCCAGCGGGCCAGCGCCGTCCTGTGGGATCGCGCCACCGGCCATGCGGCGAGCCCGGTCGTCCTCTGGAGCGATCTGCGCGGCGCCGGGCGGGCCGGCGAGCTGCAGAAGGAGGGGTTCTTCCTGGCCCCTCAACAGCCGGCGACCAAGCTGGAGGCCCTCGTTCGCGACTCCAAAGCGCGCCCGGCGAGCCTCGCCTGGGGCGCAGCCGACAGCTGGATCCTCTGGAAGCTTACCGGCGGAGCCGCGTACGCTACCGACCGCAGCCAGGCCTGGCCCACCGGCTACCTCGGCCTCGCTGATCTCGAATGGAACCGGACCCTCATCGAACGGCAGGGGCTGGACGATCTCGCCTTTCCGCAGCTCGTCGACACCTGGGGAACCATCGGTCGGACCCACCGTCGCTGGCTCGGGGCCGAGGTCCCGATCACCGCGGACGTCGCCGACCAACAGTCCGCCATGATCGCCCACGGCGAAGCGCCGGGCGCCGCGAAGATCAGCTGGGGCACGTCGGGAACCTTTGACGTCGCCACCAAGGGGCCGATGTTCGGCGGACTCCCTGGGCTACCGCCCCTGATCGTCTCCTCGGCGGCCGGGCAGACCCGGTTCTGCCTGGAGGGGATGATCCTCTCGGCCGGGTCCGCGCTCGACTGGATGCGGCGCGCCTTCGCGCTCGGCTCCCCCGAGCGATTGAGCGCGCTCGCCGCGTCGGCGAAAGACACGGGCGGCGTCGCCTTCCTGCCTGCGCTACAGGGCCTCGGCGCGCCCCACGGCGACTCCGGCCGTCGCGGGCTGTTCGTCGGGCTTTCCGCAGGGGTGGAGCGGGCGCACGTCGCGCGCGCGGCGTTCGAGGCCCTGGCGTTCCGGGCGCGGGAAATCGTCGAGCGGGCTCAAGCCGCAGGCGCCCTCTCGGCTGAAACCCCGCTGGGCGTCGACGGTGGCCTCAGTCGCTCGCCCGTCTTCCTTCAGATCCTTGCGGACCTGCTAAGCCGGCCGATCCAGCCTCTCGAGACCCCCGAGGCGACCCTGATGGGGGCGGCGATCGCGGCGATGCGCGGCTCCGGCCTTTCCTCAGAGCCCGAAACGCGCAGGGCCATCCGACCCCGCCAGAGACTGGAACCCCAGGCGAGCCCCGACGAAGCCGCGGCGCGCTTCGCGGCATGGCGCGCGGCCGTCCACCCGGCCTGAGGAACGAGGCTAGATCTGGAGCGCGTCCCCGGCTTCGGCGGCTATGGCTTCGCCCAGACGCACGCCCAGGGCGCGCGCCGCGTCCATCGCGTCCCAGCCGGCGACATCGGTCTCGCCCTGGCGGCGGAAGCGCCGCGCGCCGTCGGGAGTGAGCGCCTCGACCACCAGGGACAACCATGCGCCATCCAGGACCGCGTAGGCGCCGATGGCCGTGCGGCAGGAGCCTTCAAGGAAGGCCAGGGCGCCGCGCTCGGCGGTGATGGCGAGGGTGGTGGCGAGGTCCTTCAGCGGCGCCAGCCAGGGCGCATCGGCGTCCTCCGCCCTCGTCTGGACCGCGAGGGCGCCCTGGGCCGGCGCCGGCGGGCACTCCACCGGGTCGATGAGGCCGCGGGGCAGGTGGGAGAGACCAAGGCGATTGAGCCCTGCCGCAGCCAGGATGATGGCGTCAGCCTCGCCCGCATCCATCTTCGCCAGGCGGGTGTCGACGTTGCCGCGCAGCGGCACGACGGTGATCTCGGGGCGGCGGTGCCGAGCCTGGGCCTGACGGCGCAGGCTGGCGGTGCCGAGCCGGGCGCCCGAGGGCATGTCGTCGATCGAGGCGTAGCGGAGGCTGATGAAGGCGTCGCGCGGATCCTCCCGCACCGGGACCGCGGCGATCACCAGACCCGGGGGATCCTCGGCGGGCATGTCCTTCATCGAGTGGACCGCGCAATCGAATCGGCCGGCCAGCAGGCCTTCCTCGATCTCCTTGGTGAACAGCGCCTTGCCGCCGATGTCGGTCAGCACGCGGTTCTGGATTCGATCACCCGAGGTGGTCACTGGGACGAGCATCGCCTCGCCCTCGCCGCCGAGGGCGGCAGTGATCGCGGCGCGCACGTGGCCGGCCTGGGTGAGGGCGAGCTTGGAGCCCCGCGTGCCTATGCGTATCTGTCGGAAAGTCATGTCGATCCGTTTTGACCACAGCGCCCCAGACGGCGCCACCCTCACGGTTCTTGGCGTCGAGACCAGCTGCGACGAGACCGCGGCGGCGGTGGTGCGTCTCGACCCCGAAGGACGCGTGGAGGTCCTCTCCTCCGTCGTGCTCAGCCAGATCGAGCGCCATGCGCCGTTCGGCGGCGTCGTGCCGGAGATCGCCGCCCGCGCCCACGTGGAGACCATCGAGGCGATCGTCGCAGGGGCCCTGGCGGAGGCGAACACGGCCGCCGAGGCGCTGGACGGCGTGGCGGCGACGGCGGGCCCCGGCCTGGTGGGGGGTGTCATGGTAGGGCTGGCCTTCGCCAAGGCCATGGCCCTGGCCCTGGGCAAGCCCCTGGTCGCGGTCAATCACCTGGAGGGCCACGCCGTCTCGGCGCGCCTGGCGGGCGAGGCCGCCTACCCCTTTCTGTTGCTCCTGGTCTCCGGCGGCCATTGCCAGCTGCTCGAGGTGGGCGGGATCGGCGAGTGCAGACGGCTTGGCTCGACCATCGACGACGCGGCGGGGGAGGCCTTCGACAAGATCGGCGGCGCCCTTGGCCTCGCCTATCCGGCAGGCCCGGCGCTCGAGCGCCTCGCGCAGGGCGGCGACGCCGAGCGCTTTCCCCTCCCTCGCGCGCTGCTCGGGCGTCCAGGCTGCGACTTTTCCTTCTCGGGCCTGAAGACGGCCGCCGCAAGGATCGCCCAGGGTCTGACGAACGAAGAAGACCGGAGGGACCTGGCGGCGGCGGCTCAGGCGGCGATCGCCCGCCAGCTCGCCGATCGCACCGCAAGGGCGATGGACGTCTACGCTGAGCGGCATGACGCGGCGGATCGGCGGCTGGTCGTCGCCGGCGGGGTGGCGGCCAATGGCGAGATCCGCCGGACTCTGCAAGACCTGGCCCGCGGGCGCGGCTTCACCTTCTCCGCCCCGCCGCTGGCCTATTGCACCGACAATGGCGCGATGATCGCCCTGGCCGGAGCCGAACGCCTGGCCGCCGGCCTCACGGACGATCTGGACGCGGAGGCGAGGCCAAGGTGGCCGCTGGACGAGAACGCCGCCCGCCTCGCGCCCACCCACACGCCAGGCCGCAAAGGCGCAAAGGCGTGAGGCGCGCGGGGGTGCTCGGCGCCGGGGCATGGGGGACCGCCCTCGCCCAGGCCTGCGCGCGCGCGGGCCTGGAGGTCGTCCTCTGGGCTCGTGAACCCGAGGTCGCGCACGAAATCGAGGAGACCCGCGAGAACCGGATCTTCCTGCCCGGCGTGTCGCTCGACGCGGCGATCCGCGCGACGTCCGATCCCACGGATCTCGGGGAAGTGGAGCTGGTCTTCGCCGTCCCTCCGGCCCAGCACCTTCGCGCCACCCTTGCGGCCTTCGCCAACCACCTCCCGGCCCGGGCTCCCGTGGTGCTGTGCGCCAAGGGCATCGAACAAGGCACGCTCAAGCTGATGACGGAGGTCCTGGCCGACGCGCTGCCGGCGACGACGCCGGCGGTGCTTTCAGGTCCCAGCTTCGCCGCCGACGTCGCGCGGGGCCTGCCGACGGCGGTGACCCTCGCGGCCGCGGACGAGGCCCTGGCGGGCGAGATCGCTCAGGCCATCGCCACCCCGGTCTTTCGCCCCTACGTGGCGACGGACATGATCGGCGCCGAAGCAGGCGGCGCGGTGAAGAACGTGCTGGCGATCGCCTGCGGCGTCGCCGAGGGCCGCGGCCTGGGCGCAAGCGCCCGCGCCGCGCTGATCACGCGAGGCTTCGCCGAACTCACACGCCTGACCGTCGCCCTCGGGGGCTTGGCCGAGACCGTGGCCGGCCTGTGCGGCCTGGGCGATCTCGTGCTCACCTGCTCGAGCCTTCAGTCGCGGAACATGAGCCTGGGCGCGGCCCTGGGAAGGGGCGAGCGGCTCGAGGATGTCCTCGCCGGCCGCCATTCCGTCGCCGAAGGCGTGGCCTCGGCGCCGGCCGTCACGGCCCTCGCGCGGAGGCTTGGCGTCGAGACGCCGATCTGCGAAGCGGTGCATGCCATTCTGGAGGGGGAGAGCGAGATCGATCCGGCGATCGCCGGCCTCCTCTCGCGCCCGCTCCGCACCGAGTCGCCGCACGTCTGACCCTTCGCTCTGGAGCCCCGATGGCCCGTTTCCTTCTCCTCTGCCTCGACAAGCCGGACTCACTGACCCTGCGCATGGCCAATCGAGAGGCGCACCTGGCCTATGTCGCCGCCCGTGGCGACCAAGTGCCGGCGGCGGGCCCCCTGTTGGATGACGAAGGCCAGATGAAGGGATCGCTTCTGATCGTCGAGGCCGCCGACCGCGCCGCCGTCGAGGCGTTCAGCATCGCCGATCCCTACCGCCAGGCCGGGCTATTCGAGCGCGTGGAGATCCACGCCTGGCGTCAGAGCGTGGGGACACCGATCTGAACCCTGCCCGCCCCCTTCCCGGAACCCGTCTCTGCGCCCTCGACGACCTCGCCGATCCCGGCGCCAAGGGCTTCATGTTCCGCTCGGGCGAGGCGCTGTTCATGGGTTTCGTCGTGCGCAAGGACGGCCTGATCCGCGGCTGGATCGACCGCTGCCCCCATGCGGGACTTCCTCTCGCCTTCCCCCCCGACCGCTACTTCACGCGCGAGGGAGACCTTCTCCTGTGCGGATCGCATGGCGCACTCTTCCGCCCGCTCGACGGCCTGTGCGTGGCGGGGCCCTGTGAAGGCAAACGGCTGCTGGACTGGCCTGTTCGGGTAGAGGACGGCGCGGTGGTGGTCGCCTGACCTCTACGCCTCCCGTTTGCGGCCCATCAGCCGCCTCAGCGCCCGAAAGGGCGATGGCTGGCCGGCGCCCAGCAGGCTCGCCCGGAATACCCGACCGAGCAGGAAAAGCTCGAGCCAGATGAAGCCGACCATCAGAATCCCCGAACCAGCGGCCTCGAGGGGCGCTACGCCGCCCCCCAGGCGCGCCAGCATGGCGAAGGGCGCGTAGGGCGGAATCCAGGTCATCGCGCGCACGATCGGCGAGTCCGGATCGACGATGACCGCGTCCATCATCACCACCACCGGCGCCATGATCGCCATGAGCGCAGGGACGAGATAGGCCTGGGCGTCCTGCACAGTGTCGCTCATCGAGCCGATCGCCAGGAACACCGTCGAGACGATCAGGTAGCCGCTGACGAAGTAGAACAGGAGCGCCGGCGCCATCCACGGCTGGGTCAGCGGCTGCAAGGCCGCGGCGACGAGCCCGGCGGCAGGCCCCTGGACGGCGTGGACGGCCGCGGCGGCGCAACCGACCCAGACCGCCAGTATGGTCAGGCCCACGGCGCCCAGGCCCAGCAGCTTGCCCTGCATCAGTTCCTCCGGCCGCACGCAGGCGAGCACAGCCTCCAGGAGCTTGTTCGACCTCTCCTCGATCACCCCCTGCAACATCATCGAGCCCGTGGTCATGGCGGCGACGAGAAGGAGATAGACCAGGGCCAGCGGCAGGATCGATCGCAGGACAAGGCCGCCGCGCTTTCGCGCCTCGCTCGTGGGTCCGGCGATCACCTGTGGCCCTAGCGACTCGATCCGCTCGGCCGCCGACTCGGTGAGGCCTGTCTCCCGAAGGGCGGCCAGCCGCTCGGCTCGCCCGGCGGCGCCGCGGACAATCCTGACGAGGTCCGGGTCAGCGGAGGGCGCGACCCACACGTGGGCGCGCGCGCCATCCGAGAAATCCTTCGGGACCCAGAGCGCCAGGGCGAGGGGCCGAATGCTTCCAGGCGCGCCGATCGGTATGCCCAGTCGCCCTTGGATGTAGGCGCCGAACGCGTCGGGCCCGGCGCCGACGGGCGCGTCGGCCGGCCTCGGCGCTCGAATGAAGTCGGCGGCGCGCCCGGCCTCGGCGATGCGACGATCAATGGCCGGGGCGACAGCGTTCGCCGGATCGACGACAACGTAGGCGGCGCCCCTGGCCGGCGCCTCGAGCATCTCGGTCGCCGCCAGCGAACCGGCGATCACCACAGGCACGACCAGCAGGAGCATCCAGAATCCGCGGGTCGCAACGATCTGGCGGAAATCCCTCGCCGCCACGAGCCAGACGCGCCTCATGCCGCCGCCTCGGACTGGCCGCCGACGAGGTGGAGGAACACCTCGTGCAGGCTGGCTCGCTCGACCTGGAATTCGCGAAGGGGGAAACCGTCGGCAGTGCAGGCTTCCAGCAGATCCCCTGGGTCCGCGCCCGGCCGCAGCGCGACCTCGTAATCGGTCCAGCCGTCCACCTCCGCGCCCCTGGGAGTGGCGTGGGCGACGCCGGCCAGACGGCCCGGCGCCTTCCGGGCCGTCAGGCGCAGCCGGGGCGGCAGGAGGCTGCGAGCCTCTGGGACGGTCCCGTGGAACACCGATCGTCCCCCCGAAAGCAGCAGCAGCCGGTCGCACAGGCGCTCGGCGTGCTGCATGACGTGGGTCGAGAAGACGACTGTCGCGCCGTCACTGGCCGCCTCTCGGACGATGTCCTCCAGCAGCGCCTGGTTGACCGGATCGAGCCCCGAGAAAGGCTCGTCCAGGAGGAGCAGGCGGGGAGTGTTCACAAGCGCCGTCGCCAGCTGGACCTTCTGGGACATGCCCTTGGACAGCGCGGCGACCGGACGCCGCGCCCATGCGCCCAGATCGAGACGCTCTATCAGCCCCTCTGCGGCGCTCCGGGCCCCGGCGGCCGAAAGGCCTTTGAGGCGCCCGAAATAGGCGATCACGCCCGCCACGGTCATCTGGCGATAGAGACCGCGCTCCTCCGGGAGGAAGCCGATGCTGGGCGCCTGGTCGCGGCCAGGCGCGCGCCCGAGCACCTCGATACGGCCCGAGGTGGGGCGCAGGATGTCGAGCGCCATCCGCAGGGATGTTGTCTTGCCCGCGCCGTTGGCGCCGAGAAAGCCGAAGACCCCGCCTTCGGGCACACCGAAGCTCAACTGATCGATCGCGGTGAAGTCGCCGAACCGCTTGACCACTCCCTCGAAGGTCAGGACGGCCATGCGCATTCCCTGGCCAACGGCTCCGGCATCATCCCCTCCCCCAAGGTTCCTCTCGCGCGCCTAATAGACCATTCCCTGCACGACGGCCTTCAGGCGCTCCATCACCGAGAGCTTGTCGTCGGGAAAGTCCTGATCGATCCACCAGGTCTCGACCTCCCGCAGCACGGCGCCGATCTGGGGCCCGTGCGGGACCCCGGCGGCGGCGACTTCGTCGCCGTTGAGCGGCAGGCTCGGAGGCGTCCAGGTCCGGGCCATCGGAAGGAGGGCGCGCCATTGGACGGCCGCCGCAGGTCGGTCGGAGCCGGCCCACGAGAGAAGCACCCGGTCACAGAAGGTCTCGGCCCCGAGACGATAGACGATCCGCCTCATCTCTCGCGGGCTCATCCAAGACACCAGCCGCGGTTCGGCGCCCAGGGCCGCGTCGAGCCGGTCACGGTCGGCGTTGGAGAGGCGTAGCCGCCATGCGGTCTCCATCCCGGCCTGGGGCTCCTGCGGCAGGAGGGCGGCCAGGCGCAGAAGGGGATCCTGCTCGAACAGGATCTCAGTCTCGATGCCCACGAGCGAGTCGAACCGAGCGAGGTCGACAGCTCTGGGCGCGAGACGGCGAAGGACGCCGGCTTCGTCCATCAGGCGCACCGCACGACGCGGGTCGTCGGCGGTCAGCAGCTTCATCAGCTCCGCGCCGATCCGCTCGGCCGACAGGGTCTCGACAAGGGGCGCAAGCTCGGCGCAGGCGGCCAGGGCCTCCGGGTTGGGCTCTCCTCGGCCGTACCAGGCCAGGAAGCGATAGAACCGCGCGATGCGCAGCGCGTCTTCGCGGATTCGGGTCCGCGCATCGCCGACGAAGACGATCGCGCCGCGCCGCACGTCCTCAATTCCGCCGCCCGTGGGGTCGAACAGCCGCCCGCGCGCGTCTGCATAGAGGGCGTTGAGGCGGAAATCGCGCCGCGCGGCATCCTCGGCCCAGTCCCGGGTGAAGGCGACGACCGCACGGCGGCCGTCGGTCTCGACGTCCCGGCGAAGCGTTGTGATCTCGAACGGTCGCCCGTCTGCGACCGCGGTGATCGTACCATGGTCGATCCCCGTGGGGATGGCGCGGACGCCGGCCGCCTCGAGGGCTGCGGTCACCTCCGGCGGCTCAAGGGTAGTGGCGATGTCCACATCGCTGACCGGACAGCGCAGCAAGGCGTTGCGCACGCACCCGCCGACGAAGCGCGCGCAGTCCTCGCCGCCCGCCGCCTCGAGGGCGGCCATCACCGCCGCCGTCGCGCGGTGGGCCATCCAGGGCTGGACGGGAAGGGTCTCGGTCATGGGCGCGAGCTGCCGGGGTGGGGAACGAAGTAGCCCGGCGCGACCGATCCGTCCGGGCGAACGTGGGCCGGCACATAGGTCCCGGTCAGCGGCCGCATCGGAGAAAGGGCTGAGACCACGAGCGAGAGCGCGGCGAGGGTGGCGCCGGCGGCGACCAGCCAGGTCCACGGCGTCTCTCCCATCGCCTGGCCGCGCCGCCGAGCGCCCTCGCGCCAGAGGAAGAAGGCGACGAAGGGCAGGAGGAACAGCCCGGCCCGGATCAGCAGGGTCCTAACCAACCGCCGCTCCGTAGAGACGATCGTACAGCGCCCGCAGCATACCCGCCGTGGCGCCCCAGATCAGGTGATCCTCCCACGTTGCGGCGTAGAAGCGCCGCACGTCGCCGGCCGGCGTGCGGCCTTCGCGCGCCTCGAAGTTGGCGGGGTCCATCAGGAAGCCGAAGGGCGTCTCGAAGATGTCCGCCACCTCGTCGGGATTGGCCACCAGGGTGAAGCCGGGCGCGACGAAACCCACCACGGGCGTGACGTGAAAGCCCGTCCCCGTGCGGTATGGCGTCGAGAGCCCGGCGACGGTGACGAATTCGGGCGCCAGGCCGATCTCCTCGTGCGCTTCCCGCAGCGCGGTTTCCCACGGCGTCTCGCCCGGGTCGCAGCGGCCTCCAGGGAGCGCCACCTGACCGGTGTGCCGACGCAGGGTGTCGGCGCGACGCGTGAGGATGACCGAGAAGCCTTCGGGCCGGTCCACCAGGCCCACCAGCACGGCTGCGGGCGTCAGAGCCGGCGGCGGGTCGCTGAGCTTGCCCGGATCGAGGTCGAAGTCGGAGCGCGCCGGCGCCTCTCCTTGGGGAACCTCCAGGGGATCGAGGTGACGGGTGATCCAGCTCTTGAGATCGGCCGGCGCGACGGGTGCGTTCACGCCTCCTCCGCCTCGTCCGGCGGCCC
>DATHPX010000219.1:0-17495 GCA_035483335.1 Caulobacteraceae bacterium
TCGGCAAGCAGGCCCGGCGCGGCGTCCTGGGTCACGCCCCCGCCGGTCGTTGGCGTCGCCCCATCCCGCGTGAAGCTGACCCCGTGCGCGCGATAGGCGCTTACCCGGCCCTGGGCGTCCAGGCCCGCTTCGAACGCCATCCACAAGGCTGGGCGGTAGTAGTCGTGGGCGACGTCGTCCTCGCGCGCCCACACCAGCTTGACCGGCGTCTTTGCCTTCATGGCGATGACAGCCGATTCGACCGCCGCGTCGGCCATGAGCCGCCGCCCGAAGCCTCCGCCGCTGCGGCGCATATGCACTGTGACCTTCTCCAGCGGCAGGCCCAGCGTCTTGGCGGTCAACTCTCGCGCGTCGGTGGCGACCTGTGTCGGGGCGAAGAGTTCCACTCCGCCGTCGGCGGTCGGTCGCGCGGTGCAGTTCTGCGGCTCGAGGCTCAGATGCGCCAGGAACGGGGCGTGATAAACGGCCGAAACGCGCTTTGATGCGCCCGCGAGCGCCGCGTCCACGTCGCCGTGCTGGGAGGCAACCTTGCCAGCGCCTTTGAGGACCTCGCGCGCCTGCGCATCGTAGCGGTCGGTGGAATGTCCCACGCCGGCGGTCTCGTCCCACTGGGCGTTCAGGACCTTGCGCGCCTGGTTCGCCAGCCACCAGTTGCGGGCGATGATGGCGACGCCGGGAGCGTAGCCGGGCGCGAGCCCGACCTGCTTGCCCGGCGGCGGCGCCAGGCCCTCCAGGGCGAAGACCTGCGTCACGCCCGGCTGCCGGCGGGCGGCGTCCAGGTCGGCCGAGACCAGCTTCGCCCCTGGGACGGGCGATTTGACGTAGACGGCGTATTCGAGGCCCGGAACCTCAGTGTCGATGCCGAAAATGGGCTCGCCGCGGACCACCGCGGGAGTGTCCACGCCGATTTGGTCCCGGCCCAGCAGGACGAAGTCCTTGGGCGACTTGAGGACCAGCTGCGCCGGATCGGGAGGTGGAAGCTTCGCGGCAGCGCCGGCCAGCTCGCCGTAGCCGAGACGCCGGCCGCTCGCCGGATCGATCACCTCGCCGCGCGCCGTCTTCAGGCTCGCGGCGGGAAGGCGCCAACGCTCGGCCGCCGCCTGAACCAGCAGCGAGCGAGCCGCAGCGCCCACCTTGCGCATCGGTTCGTAGTTTTCCGGCGTCGTCGTGCTGCCGCCCACCGACTGGTCGCCGTATCTCTGCTCGACCGGCGCAAACTCGATCCGCACGCGCGACCAGTCCGCGTCCATCTCCTCGGCGATGATCATCGGCAGAACCGTCTTGGCGCCCTGGCCGACATCCGGCGCCTTGGCGAGAAGGGTCACCGCGCCGTCCGGGGCGACGATAACGTAGTCGCCGATCGCGCCGGCCGCCGCCGCAGCGGCCTCGGCTGACGTGGTGAAGCCGAAGCCGAGCGCGAGCCCGCCGCCTGCTGCCGCGCCGATGGAGAAGATCAGGTGTCGACGATCGATGATCATGGTCACGCCTCGACGCCGGCCGCTTCGTTGATCGCCGCGTGGATGCGATCGTAGCAGCCGCAACGGCAGAGGTTCCCCGTCATCGCCCCCTCGATCTCGTCGCGCGAAGGACGCGCCTTGTCCTTCAGCAGTGCTGCCGCGGTCATCATCTGGCCTGCCTGGCAATAGCCGCACTGCGGCACGTCGTGCGCGATCCATGCCGCCTGCAGGGCCGGGCCGTTCGGGTGCGCATGCAGGCCTTCGATCGTGGTGATCTCACGGGAGCCGACAGTTCCTACGGGCGTCAGGCAGCCGCGCGTCGCTACCCCGTCGAGGTGAATCGTGCAGGCGCCGCAGGCGCCGATGCCGCAGCCAAATTTGGTCCCCTTGAGCCCAAGTTCGTCGCGGAGGACCCACAGAAGGGGCATCTCGGGCGGAACCTCCGCCGTCAGGAGTCGACCGTTAACCCTGAGCGAAATCGCCACGATAAGCCTCCCTGCCTTTTTATTCCTGATCTACACCCCCTGCGGCCTTGGCCAAAGCTTCGCGATCGGTCAGCGACGGAGATGTGCGTCCTGTTGGCTCATGCGGGCGCGGATGGTGAAGACCCCGTCGCCGCTCAGAACGCCGCCGCGGGCGAACAGGCGACCCGACTGCCAGTTCGAGAGCCCGAGTTCCGGCCGCTCAAGCGCGTACTGCCCATCGACCCAGCGGGTGAACCCGTCGCCCACGAATGCCGCGTCGAGGGCGTCGAAGGCCGCCACCTTGGCGCTCTCGTCATTCGAGATGACGGAAGCGATGAAGCGCGGGCTGTGACGGTTGAAGAGGGTGATCGCCTCGTCGAGCGACTCGACGATCGCAAGACTGACTTCGGGGCTCTCCTCCCACTCCCACTCCAGGCCGAGGTTCTCGATCGCGAGGGATTCGGCCTTGGGCTCGTCGTGGTCTCCGTCGGCGCGCCGCACGAGGCTCCGGTCGGTCAGCCATGACTGCGGGAGCCATGCCTCGCTTCCTGCCGTGAAGTGAAGCTTCACGCCGTGGCCCCGCCGAGCGCCGGCCGCCTCGAGCGCGGTCAGAAAGCGCGGTGTCAGCTCCTGTGCGCGCGAACGCACGATGCAGCAGACGTTCAACGTGTTGCAGACCTTGCGGTCCAGCGAAGCGAGCACGGCGGCGTCGAAGCGTTCCGCATCCGCTCCGACGTCTGCAATCAACCAGGCGCCGCCGGTCCCATGGAGACTGACCGGCGTGCCCGCCTGGCGCGCGATCGCGCCCAGTTGGGCCACGGCGCGGCCGGAGCCGCGGGCTACGGCCAGAGAGAGGCGGGGATCGGCGAACATCGCCCAGCCGGCTGCGTGCTCGGCGCTGTCGATCAGCACGGCGGCGCCTTCCGGCAGGCCGACTTCCCGAAGGGCCGGCGCGAGAGCGCGTTCGGAGAGGGCGCGGGCGGTGCCCAACGCGTCGGAGCCAATCCGGAAGACGACGGTGTTGCCGCCCCGAAGCACGCCCGCTGCGTCGGCAAAGACGTTAGGCCGGCCTTCGAACACGAAGCCGACGACGCCGAGCGGGGCCGTGGCCAGCTCCACCGACCAGCCTTCGTGTTCACGCCGCTCGACGAGGCGCCCCCGGCCCGCCGGCGCGTCGCGCCAGGCGCGCAAACCGGCGATCATGTCCTGACGCATGGCTTCGGATGCGACGAGGCGGGTCACGCTCGCCCCGCGCGCGCGGGCGCGTTCCACGTCCGCGTCGTTCGCCCGCGAGATTTCACCCCATGCCTCGGGCGATGCGAGGCGCGCCGCGAAGGCCTCGAAGAAGGCGCTGATCCGATCGTCGGCTACCCCCGCCATCGCGCCGAACGCTACGACAGCGCGGTCCACGGCGCTGGCGGCTGTCTGATGCGCAGCTTGCGGCACGTGAAGCAGGTCACCCGTCGTCTGCAGGACGATCAATCGGTCACCGGGCCGGAAGGCCTCGGCGAGGCCAGGTGACACGTACGCGACCCTGTCGCCGGCGAACGGGATCGGCGTTCCGGCTTCGAGCCGCTCGAGTTTTCCACTTCCAGTCATGGCGTCGTCTTTAGGTCAGGGCTGGCCTTGGCGCATAGCCGCGCCAGCGGTTAAACCCCGCACGCCATCATGAAGTAGGAGGGCCTCATGAAGACCCGCGCCGCCGTGGCCTGGAAGGCCGGTGAGAAACTCTCGATCGAGGAGGTCGATCTGGAGGGCCCTCGCGCCGGCGAGGTGCTGGTGGAGATCAAGGCGACCGGCATCTGCCACACCGACGAATTCACCCGATCCGGTGGCGATCCGGAGGGCATCTTCCCCGCGATTCTCGGCCACGAGGGCGCGGGCGTGGTTCTCGAAGTCGGGGCGGGGGTGACCTCGGTCAAGCCGGGCGACCATGTCATCCCGCTCTACACACCCGAGTGTCGGCAGTGCAAAAGCTGCCTGTCTCGCCGCACGAACCTTTGTACGTCGATCCGCGCCACCCAGGGTCGAGGCCTGATGCCGGACGAGAGCAGCCGGTTCTCGATCAATGGCGAGAAAATCTACCACTACATGGGCTGCTCGACCTTCTCGAACCATACGGTCCTGCCCGAAATTGCGGTCGCGAAGGTCCGCGAGGACGCTCCGTTCGACAAGATCTGCTACATCGGCTGCGGCGTGACGACCGGCGTGGGCGCGGTGATCTGGACCGCGAAGGTGTGGCCAGGCGCCAATGTCGTGGTCTTCGGGCTCGGCGGCATCGGCCTCAACGTCATTCAGGGCGCGAAGATGGCCGGCGCCGACAAGATCATCGGCGTAGATCTCAACCCTGGACGCCAGGCCATGGCCCGCGCCTTCGGCATGACCCACTTCGTCAATCCCGATGAGGTGGGACGCGACAAGGTCGTGCAGGCTCTGGTCGATCTCACTGGTGGGGGAGCCGACTTCTCCTTTGAGTGCATCGGCAACGTCCACACCATGCGCCAGGCGCTGGAGTGCTGCCATCGCGGTTGGGGTGAGAGCATAATCATCGGCGTCGCGGGCGCGGGGCAGGAGATCTCGACCCGGCCCTTCCAGCTCGTCACCGGACGCGTCTGGCGGGGCACAGCCTTCGGCGGCGCGCGGGGCCGGACCGACGTGCCGACGATCGTCGACTGGTACATGGAAGGTAAGATCCAGATCGACCCTCTGATCACGCACCTCTTGCCTCTGGAGCGGATCAACGAGGGGTTCGACCTGATGCACGCCGGCGAGAGCATCCGATCGGTCGTGGTCTACTAAGCCAGGATGGCCACGGGGGGCATCCCGATTGGCCATGTCGCCCTGCTGCGGGGCGTCAATGTCGGCGGGCGCAACCGGATCGCGATGGACGCGCTGCGTCAGATCGCGACCGCGCTCGGGTTTGTCGGCGCTCGCACCCACCTCCAGAGCGGGAACCTGGTTTTCCTGGCGCCCGACGGCGAAGGCGCGGCGATTGAAGAGGCGCTTCGCCTTGCAATCGCCCAGCAGCGCGGGATCGACGTTCCGGTGTTCGTGCGGACCCAGCCCGCCATGGCGGCCGCGATCGGCGCCAATCCCTTCGCCGAGGCCGCATCCGGCGATCCGTCCCATCTGCTCGTGACGTTCTCAAGCGGCGCGCCCAGACGAGACCGCCTTGCTGCGATCGCGGCGGCGGCGAGGCTCGGCGAACGGGTGGAGCTCGTCGGGCGTGAACTCTTCATCCACTACGCGGGCGGCGTGGCGGGCTCGCGCCTGACCACCGCTCTGATCGACCGCGAACTTGGCGTCACCGGCACGGCGCGAAACTGGACGACGGTGCTCGCGCTGGAGGCGCTCGCCCGCAGTGTGGCGGACACGCCTGCAAATTGACGAGCCCGCGGGCGCGCGGGCCGTATCGCGTTTTGAAGCGCGCAAGAAGGCGGCGTAGATAACGGACCATGCTTTCCGGCGCCCCGACTCGCCCGACGGCCCGACTTCGCCGGGTGCGGGCATGACCGCGCCGGTCGAGATCCAGGTTCGGCATACAGGCGGGACCGCCTATCTGAGACGCGTGGGCCGCAGGGCGCTTGCGTTCGTCAGGGCCAGGATCCGCGCCAGCGAGCTGTGGCTTGTGGTCATCGCGGCGGGTGTCGGCGCGCTCGCGGGCTTGTCGACGGTGACGATCAACGCCGCGGCGCGCGCGCTTCAGGTCATTCTTTACGGCATCTCGCCTGACATACGGCTGTCGACCATCCCGTACCTGCCGGTGGAGCGGCTCCCGGTCCTGGCGCTGGGCGGCCTGGCCCTGGGCCTCGTCACCCTCTGGTGGTCCCGTCGGCGGCCGGGCTCGCCGGTCGACCCGGTGGAAGCCAACGCCCTGCGCGGGGGACGGATGTCGATCCGCGACAGCGTCTTCGTGGTGATCCAGAGCCTGTGCTCCAACGGTTTCGGAGCTTCGGTGGGACTCGAGGCCGCCTACGTCCAGATGGGCGGGGCGCTCGCATCCCTCACGGGGGGCGTGCTCAACCTGCGGCGCAGCGATCTTCGGACATTCGTCGGCGTCGGCGCGGGGGCCGGGATCGCAGCCGCTTTCAACGCGCCGCTCACCGGCGCCTTTTACGCCTTCGAGATCATCATCGGGTCGTACACGACGGCCAACATCGCACCCGTGGTCGCCGCCGCCCTGGCGGCGGCGCTGGTGAGCCGGCTCCTGCACGTCGACAACCTCGTGATGCGGACGACGGTCACGGACGCCCTTTCGGTCTCCCACTACCTCCTGTTCGCCACCCTGGGGCTGGTCTGCGCCCTCGCCGGCATCGCGATCATGCGCCTGGTGGCGCTGTGCGAGAGCCTCGCCTCACGCATGCCGAGCCCGCGCTGGGCGAGACCGGCGCTCGGCGGAGTGCTCCTGGCGGCGATCGCCTTCTACCAGCCCGAGACCTTGTCGGCCGGTCATGGAGCCATGCACCTGGACATGCGCTCGGACCTTGGCCTGCAGGCGCTCGCCGTGCTGTTCCTCGCCAAGGCGGCGGCGAGTGTGATCGCGCTCGGGTTCGGGTTTCGCGGCGGCCTGTTCTTCGCTTCTCTCTACCTGGGATCCCTCCTGGGGCGGCTCTATGTCGTCGGGCTCTACGCCATGGGCGCGCACATTGGGATCGATCCCCTGACGGCCTCACTGGTGGGCATGGGGGCATTGGCGGTGGCGATCATCGGCGGTCCCTTCACCATGTCGTTCCTGGTGCTCGAGACCACGGGGGACTTCGGCCTCACCGCAGTCACCCTGACCGCTTCCATCGTGGCCAGCCTCGTGGTCCGGGAGACGTTCGGCTACTCCTTCTCGACCTGGCGCCTTCACTTGCGCGGCGAGACGATCCGAAGCGCCCACGACGTCGGATGGCTGCGCACCCTGACTGCGGGGCGGATGATGCGCCGCGACGCCGCCGTCACGCCCGCCTCGATGCAACTGGAAGAGTTCCGCCGCCGGTTCCCGCTCGGATCGACACGTCGCGTCATCGCCTTGGACTCTGACGGCCGGTACGCTGGCATCATTCCCGTGGCGGCGGCCTACGCCGAACCCGAGGCAGATGGCCTTGTCGGACGATTCACCACCCTCAGCGACCGGACGCTGCGCCCGGATATGAGCATAAAGGCGTGCATGGCGATGTTCGACGCCACGGAGAGTGACGAACTGGCCGTTCTCGACGACCAGGCGCGGCCGATGGGGATATTGTCGGAAGCCTACGCGACTCGCCGGTACGCTGAAGAGCTCGAAAAAGCTCGACGTGATCTTGTCGGTGGTGAAGCGGAAGAGCGAAGCTGAGCCGAAGCATCGAATTTCTGCTGGGAAGCGGCCTAAATCGGGCGACGATGCGCATCGTTGCGCATTTTTTGGGCTTAATCTGACCAAAGTCTTGAAGTTCGGGCCAACGAAGGGCTATTTCCGGACTCTCGAACACGACGCGCGAGGAGGCGTGGAATGTCCAATGCCCGACTTGCTGGTCTCGTGGGCGCGCTCGTCGCCTACGCCGGCGGGTCAGTGGGCTGGGCTGCGACCACCCTCGACAACCATCTGCCTGTGGCGGCGGCGCCCGGCGCGACGAGCGGGCAAGAGGGTCCCTTCGATCTCGATTTCGCCACACTGAGACAGGCGCAGGAGCATCCGGCCAAGTCGCAGGCCCGCCCCGGTCTTGTTGCAGGGGCTCAGTCCGATAGCTCGGACGTGGACACGGTTGTCGAGCCTCGCAATGTCCAGACCATCGGACGCCCAAGCCCGACCAGCTGGCTTCTCCTGGTGATTGGGGTCGGGATGATCGGGGGCGCCTTGCGCGGCTTCATGTTGGCGAACCGGGCGCTTGCGCGGCTGCAGCCCGAAGAACGCGAATAGGCCGACCTGGCTGGCGTCGCTGGAAGATTACGCGACCCTCACAACCTCCTTATCCCCTCCCGCCCGTGCCGCCAGGCGCTCCAGAGTTTCGGCGTGGCTTGCGCGCGTGATGCGATAGCCTCGCATGAGAAGCAGCCCGGCGGCGTACAGTCCCAGCACGATCGGCGCGTAGACCAGGGCCAGGTCGCGGATCACCCCCGCAGGGACATGTCCGGGCTTCGCGCCGGCCGGAAAGTGGATCGCCGAAAGGATCAGGCTCGCCGCGAATATCCCCACACCTGAGACGGCCTTGGCCACCAGGCTCGAGGCGGAGAAGAACAGCCCCTCGGACCTTCGCCCCGTCTTCAGCTCTCCGTCCTCGACGACATCCGCGATCATGGCCGAGATCAGGGTCGTTCCGGCGATCCCCAGCGCCACCGATACGATGGCCTGACCGAAGATGATCACGAACAGCGCGGGCGAGTGGTTCGGCGGCATCAGGCCCGCCAGCCGCAGCAGCATCGGACAGATTCCGATGAGAACGGACGCGACGATGAGGGAGATGGCGGCGGCGCGCTTGCCCAACCATCGCGAGAGTGGAGCTGCGGCGAACAGGGCGAGGAACGCCGAGACGAACACTCCGGCGACAAGCGTAGCGATCTGACGGGAAGAGAACTCCCAGAAGTAGGTGTTGAAATAGATGTTCATCGACGCGCCCAGACCAGCCGCCATCGAAGTGGCGAGGCCCGAGAGGGTGAGGAACAGGAAGGAACGGTTCGACCAGGTGGCGATCATCTCCTTCAGCGTTTCGAGCAGGCTAAGCCGCCGCCGGGGAGGTGGAGGGAACGCCGCGGCGCGTTTCTGCGTGCCGACCGACGAGATCAGGATGGCGGTGAACATGATCACCGAGGCCAACATGCCATATCGGCTGAAGCCTACCGGGTTTGTCTGTCCGACCTTGTGATGCGCATCGGGCACCAGCAGAAAACTGAAGGTGATCAGGTAAAGCAGCAGCCCTCCGACCCAGCCGAAGAAATAGCGATAGCTGAGGAGGACAGTCCGTTCGTCGTAGCCCTGGGTAAGCTCCGCCGACAGCGCCGAACTTGGCACCTCGTAGAAGGTGATGAAGGTGCGAATGACGATGGCGACGACGACGAGGTAGAAGAACAGCGCCGGAGTCGACCAGCCGTGGGGCGGGTTCCAGAGCGCCAGATAGGAGAGCGCGACCGGGGCGGCGGCCGTATACATGAAGGGGTGGCGCCTGCCCCAGCGCGAGCGCCAGTTGTCCGAGATCTGCCCCACTATCGGGTCGAGGAAGGCGTCGAAGATCATGGCGATCATGATCGCCAGGCCTACGAGTGGCGCCGATAGACCTACGACCTGATTGTAGAAGAGTAGCAGCAGATAGCTGAAGCCGTTGTCCTTGACGCCGAACGCAACGGACCCGAGGCCGTAGAAGAGCTTGTCCGTGAGCCGCAGGGGAGGGGAGGCGACGCTCGCCGCAGCCTTCGCCTCGACCATCTGCGCGGAGGGAGCGCTCGACTCTGCGACAGTCATGGCGTCACCTCCTTTGTCCGCAGACGGAACCGGCCTGCGATGTGTCTTGGGGCACACGCCCGCACGCAGGATTGTCGCCAACGTCAATGAGGGCAACCTTTATGCGTTCGAACATGTTAGCGTCGGCCCCGGCGGAATGAGATCTGCCTGGCGGGAGATCCCGTAGTGTTCGGGGAGCGCACGCCGTCGGTCGCCCAGACGGGGCGAGCGTCGGAGGTCCGGGAGACCCCCGAGGGTCATCTGCTCGATCGTGTGCTGGGCTGGGGCGCGCTGGCGCCATTGATCTGTTGCGCCCTAGGGGCGTGGCTGACCGCGGGATCCGTCCGGTCTGTCGTGATGAGCCTCGCCATCATCTGGGGAGGTGCGGTGCTGGCCTTCCTTGCCGGCGTGAGGCGTGGTCTCGGCGTCCGCACCCCCGCTGGCGCGCGCTCGGGCCAGATCGCCTTCATGCTCTGGACCTTTGCTCTCGCCTTCGGCTCCATGATCGCCCTGCAGCCCCTGACCTCTCTGGGCCTGCTCATCCTCGGCTACGCCGGCATGGCGCTTGCGGCCCGCAGCGCGGCCCTGCGCGAGGAGATCCCGGTCTTCCTCGTTGGCGCACGGCCCGGACAGATGAGCGTGGCCATGTTGAGCCTGTGCGCGGTGGCCGCTCGCCTCATGTGGAGGTCATGACCTCCGACCCTGCGGCGATTTGGGGTTGAATTCGGCGTCGGAGCGTCGAGATAGGCCCCATGGTGCGGCTCACGATCAATGGCGAGGCGCGGATGGTGCAGGATGCGCGAGACATCGCGGGTCTCATCGCCGCTCTCGAACTGGACGCGCGCAAGGTTGCGGTGGAACGCAATCTCGAGATCGTTCCCCGCTCGGCCTATGCGGCGACGCGGATCGAGGACGGAGACCGGATCGAAATCGTTCACTTCATCGGAGGCGGTTGATGGATGGCTCCACACAGGTGGGCGAGGACACCTGGACCGTCGCCGGGCGGACCTTCCGCTCCCGCCTGATCATCGGGACAGGCAAGTACAAGGACTACGCCCTCAACGCGGCGGCGGCCGAGGCTGCAGGCGCGGAGATCGTCACGGTGGCGCTGAGGCGGGTGAATCTCTCTGACCCGACCCAACCCATGCTGGCCGATTTCGTGCGGCCCGACCGCTTCACCTACCTGCCCAACACCGCCGGCTGCTTCACCGGCGAGGAGGCCGTGCGCACGCTTCGGCTCGCGCGTGAAGCCGGCGGATGGGACCTGGTCAAGCTGGAGGTTCTGAGCCGTACGGCTCACCTCTATCCCGACATGGAAGAGACGCTTCGCGCCCTGAAGCTGCTGGTCGCCGAAGGCTTTCAGGTGATGGTCTACTGCACCGACGACCCCGTCTATGCGCTCAGACTGGAGGATGCCGGCGCTGCGGCGATCATGCCGGCGGCCGCACCGATCGGCTCGGGCCTCGGCATCCAGAACCGCCTCAACATCCATTTCATCGTCGAGCAGGCGAAGGTTCCGGTCCTGGTCGACGCGGGCGTCGGCACGGCCTCGGACGCGACCGCGGCCATGGAGCTGGGCTGCGACGCGGTGTTGATGAACACCGCGATCGCCGAGGCGCGCGATCCGGTCCGCATGGCCCGCGCGATGAAGCACGCGGTCATCGCCGGGCGCGAAGCCTGGCTCGCCGGTCGCATGCCGCGGCGGATGTACGCCGAGGCGTCCTCGCCCATGAGCGGCCTGATCTGATCTGAGCCCCTGCGCTTGCCCTGAAAGCTGAGGGGCCGCATCCTCCTGCAAACACAAGCAAGAGGGGCGGCAATGGCAAGGCTCGACGGACGGGCGGCGATCGTCACGGGAGCAGCGTCGGGGATCGGGCGCGCCAGCGCCGAACTCCTGGCGCAGGAGGGCGCGCGCGTCCTCGCCGTCGATCGCCCCGGCTCGGATCTCGCCTTCGAGACCCAGGGCGTGAGCCCTCTCGAGGCCGACGTCACCCATGACACCAGCCCCGGACTTGTCGTGAGTTCGGCTATGGAGCGCTTCGGGCGGCTGGACGTACTCTTCAACAATGCCGGAATCGGCGCGAACGCCCTGGCCGCCCAGATGACCGACGAAGCCTGGGACGCCGTCCAGGCCGTCAACCTGCGGGCCGTCTTCCGCCTCTGCCGCTCGGCGATCCCGCACCTGATCCAGTCCCCGGCCGGCCGGATCATCAACACCGCCAGCGTGATGGCGGAGGGGACGGACTATGGCCTGGCCGCCTATTGCGCTTCCAAGGCCGGCGTCGTGGGCCTGACGCGAACGCTCGCTCTGGAGCTGGGCAGGCATGGCGTCACCGCCAATGCGATCATGCCCGGCGCCATCCAGACCGGGATGACCGCCGCCAGCTTCGCCCGCGCCGAGGTGGCGGAGGTCTGGGCGAAGAAGTCGGTCCTGCGCCGCCTCGGACAGCCCATCGACATCGCGCGCGTCGCCCTGTTCCTCGCCTCCGACGATGCGGGTTTCGTCACCGGCCAGGCCATCGCCGCTGACGGCGGCCTGATGCTCCGCATCTGATGCGCCGCAACTCCTGGGCCGCCACCGCGGCCAGCGTGTGCCTGCTGGCGACCTTCGGTGCGAGGGCCGACCCCACGCCGCCGCTTGCGGAGCTGCTCGCCCACGCTCCGGCGAGCGACTGGCGTCGGATCGAGCCCGACAACATGCTCGTCATGCTGCTGCCCCAGGGCCGCGTCGTCATCGAGCTGGCGCCGGCGTTCGCGCCCAACCATGTCGCAAACATCAAGCGCCTCGCACGCGCCCACTTCTTCGACGGCCTCTATGTCGTGCGGGTCCAGGACAACTACGTCGTCCAGTGGGGCGACGCCCAGGCGCAGCGACCGTTGGGCGAGGCGCAGCGGAACCTACCCGCCGAGTTCGACCGCGCAGTGGGCCCCGACCTTCCCTTCGATACTCTCCCCGACCGCGACACCTACGCGCCGATCACCGGATTCTCGGCTGGATTCCCCGCAGCCCGCGACCCGCTCAGCGGCCGCGCCTGGCTGACCCACTGCTACGGCATGGTGGGGGCGGGCAGGGACAACGATGAGAACTCGGGCGGCGGGCCTGAGCTTTACGCAGTAATTGGCCAGGCCCCGCGCCAACTCGACCGCAACGTCACCCTCGTCGGGCGGGTGATTGAGGGGATGGACATCCTCTCGGCCATGCCCCGCGGTCACGGCGACATCGGCTTCTATGAACGGCCGGAGCAGAGGACCCCCATCGTCTCGATCCGCGTGGCCGCCGACCTCCCGCCGGAGGATCAGCTGCGGCTGGAGGCCCTGCGGACCGACAGCGCCACCTTCGCCACCTTCGTCCAGGGCCGCCGCTTCCGCCACGACGCCTGGTACAAGCGTCCCGCCGGCCATGTGGACGTTTGCAATGTCCCGCTGCCGGTGAGAGCGGCGAGATAGGCCCGGCGGGGACCTACGCCGTTCACACATCCCCTCGCGGAGGATGGATCCTCCCCCGCTTCGCGGAGGAGGATCCATCTCACTCCACCGGCGCAGGCCGTGCGCGCTGGTTGAAGAGCAGCTTCATCCGGCGTTCGCGTTCCTCCGGCGAGAGTGTCGTGGGATCCTCGACCGGGCCGGCGGTCACCGCCATGCCTTTCTGCACGGGCTCGCGCGCGCCCATCTTCTCGAACCACCGCTTGAAGTACTTGAAGTCCTCGATGTCCTGCCCCTGGCCCTGCCAGTTCAACGTCCAGGGGTAACAGATCATGTCGGCGATGGTGTACTCATCGCCGCCGATCCAGGGTCGGTCGTAGAGGCGGTTGTTCAGCACGCCGTAAAGCCGGTTCACTTCGTCGGTGAAGCGGGCGACCGCATAGCTCTGGTCGCCGCGGGTGTCGCCCAGGCGCCGGAAATGTCCGCACTCGCCGGTCTTCGGGCCCTGGTTGGCCATCTGCCACATCACCCATTGGGTGACCTCGGCCTTGCCGCGGATGTCCTGCGGAAAGAACCGGCCGGTCTTCTCGGCCAGGTACATCATGATCGCACCGGACTCGAAGACGCTTACGGGAGCGCCGCCGTCGGCCGGTTCGTGGTCGACCAGGGCGGGCATGCGGTTGTTTGGCGAGATCGTGAGGAAACCGTCCGTGAACTGATCGCCTTTGCCGATATTGCAAGGCGTGACGCGATAGGGGAGCCCAAGCTCCTCCAGCAGGATGGTCACCTTCTTCCCGTTAGGCGTGGGCCAGTAGAACAGCTCGAACATCGAGTTCTCTCCCTGCTTGATTTCCACTTTTCGAGTTCAGCCCACGCGGCGCCGAAAGAGCGAGAACAATCGCTCCCAGTGACGTTCTGCGGCGGCGCGATCGTAGACGGCGCGCTGCGGGAAGGCGAAGCCATGCTCCACGCCCGGATAGAGCTCGACCTCGGCGTTGGCGCCAGAGTCGGCCATAGCGACCCTCAGTTCCTCGACCATCTCCAGGGGCGCCCAGCGGTCGGTTTCCGCGCAGCCGAAATAGAGTTCGGCCTTCGTGCGGCCGCCCGCGAGGTGAGGGCTGTCGGGCGCATCGGTGACGAGGCGCACGCCGTACATCGACGCCGCGGCGGTCACCCGGCCTGGGAAGCCCACCGCCGCGCTGATGGCGTACTGGCCGCTCATGCAGTAGCCCACGGTTCCCACCGAACCCGGGCGCGCCGCCGGCTGGCTGTCGACCCAGGCCAACAACGCCTCGGTGTCGGCCATGATCTTGGGGATGGTGAGCGACTCCATCAGCTCGAACATCCGCGCCCGGGCGCCATCGTCGGTCAGGGGCCCCAGCTCGAGCACGCCTGATCGGTAGTAGAGATTGGGCAGGACGACGTAGTAGCCCGCCGACGCGATGCGCCGGCACATGTCGCGCAGCTCTTCGCGGATCGCCGGCGCGTCCATGTAGAACAGGATCACGGGATGCGGGCCACCCCGCTCGGGGTAGGTGACGAAGGTCGTCGTCGCGCCGTCACGCGTTGGGATGTCGATCTGCTGCTCGATCACGAAGCCGGTTCTCCCTGAAATTGGTCCTAGAGCCTGATGCGTTTGCACGGAACAGATGCAGACGTTGAATCAGGCTCTACACTCTTGAATCTAGAGCAAATCATCCCCGTTCAGACGAATCCGTCTGAACGGGGTTTGCTCTAGCGATCCACCCCCGCCGGGGCTTGGGGCAGGTTCCGCCAGCGCGCGCAAGGCCCGCCGATGATCGGCCATGTCACCTCGGCCGGCAACGATTCCGGGACGCCAAAGTTGATTCCGGGCGCAGAGTCTTCGCAAACTGAGCGGGAGCGCCGCAAGGCGGGCCAGTGAGGAGCGGACGGCGCGCGAGCGACGACTGCAGCGAGGACGTCCATGGAGCGTGGTGTCGTGATCTCGAAGGATAGAAAATCGGTCCCTGCAGGATCGGCATGTGGACTCGCAGCAGCTTTGGCCGCCGTCGCGATCATCCTCAGTCCGGTCGCCGCGGCGGCCGCGGCGGCAGACCCGGCGCAGACCCGGGTCGAGGCGTTCGACAACGCCTTGCTGGCCGCGATGAAGTCCGGCTCGGCCGGCGTGAAGGCCCGCGACCGAGACCTCACCCCAGCCGTCGAGAGCGCGTTCGACATTCCCACAATGACGCGCTTCGCGGTGGGTCCGCCCTGGGCCAGCATGACCGAGGCGCAGCATGCCGAACTGTCGCGCGCGTTCGCGCGCTACACGACCGCGAACTACGCCAAGAACTTCGACAGCTACAGTGGTCAGAAATTCGTCATCCAGGGCGTGACGGCCCGTGGAACGGACAAGATCGTCCAGGCCCAGCTGACCTCGCCGCACGGCTCGACCAACAACCTGATCTACCGCCTGCACGAGACGCCCGAAGGCTGGAAGATCATCGACGTCTACTACAACGGCATCAGCCAGCTCACGACGCGCCGGTCGGACTTCGCCGGACCGGTCGCCAGTGGCGGCGCCAGCGGCCTTTTGAGCCACCTGGAGGAGCTTACGGCCAAGCTGCTGGCCTGACAGGGCTTACTCCAGAAACGAGAGGGCCGCGCGGGCGCCCTCTGTGTCGAGGCGGCGCACCGCCTCGACGAGTGCGGCCCTCAAGGGCTCGTTCGCCGCAAGCGGGGCGGGGACCATCGACTCGTCATGCAGCATGGCGCGGACGCGAGCCTCCGGCTCTGACAGCCGGGCGAGGCGGCGGCGCAGGGCGCCCGCGCCTGCGTCGCGCGCCTCCACCGGCGCGCCGGCATCGTCGCGACCCGCCTGCCACCTTATCCAGGCCGCGATCGCCAGCACGATGCCGGGGGAGGGGAGGCCGCGCTCGGTGCGGACCGCCAGGGAGGAGACCAGGCGGGGCGGCAGCTTGAGCGAGCCGTCGATCGCAATCTGCGCCAGACGATGCGCGATGGCCGGATCGCGAAACCGCGCCATGAGCCGCATCCGGTAGGCGACGAGATCCAGGCCGGCGGCGGGTTCCAGCGTCGCCTCGGCCTCGTCCCACAGCCGCTCGACAAAGGCGGCCCCGGCGGGGTCGTGCGCGAACTCGTGGACGAAGGTGAGCCCCGCGAGGCCGCCCAGATAGGCCATGGCCGAATGGGCGCCATTCAGGAGACGCAGCTTGGCGCGCGAGAATGGGGCTACATCGGCGACCACCTGGACGCCGACGGACTCGAAGTCGGGGCGCGGTCCGGCGAAGCGATCCTCGATGACCCACTGGCTGAACGCCTCGGTGCGAACGAGGGCGCGGTCCTCGATGCCCGCATACTTCCCAAAGGCTTCGATGTCCGCCTCGCTCGTCGCCGGGGTGATGCGATCGACCATGCATCCGGGGAAACGGGCGTTCGCCTCGATCCACTCCGGCATGTCGGGATCGATCGCGGCGGCGGTCGCGCAGACCAGCTCTTCCATGCGCCGGCCGGCGCCCTCGAGGTTGTCGCAGGCCAGGATCGTCAGCCCCGGCAGCCCGCGGGTGCGGCGCGCGAGCAGCGCGGCCGCAAGCAGGCCCGCTGCGGTCGGCGGTCGCCGGTGCGCCGGCGGCTCATAGCCTGCCTCGGTGATGGTGAGGGTGACCAGTCGGGTCGAGGGCTCGGCTAGAACCTGGACGATCGGGATGGGGCTGGCGTCAAGGGCGATCACCTCGCGGATCGATCCGATCACGCGCCGCCGCGTCTGCGACCCCTCGCTGATGCTTAGGGTGTAGAGGCCATCCTGGGATTGTAGCGCGTCGCGCGGCGCCGGCGAGCGCAGCGACAGGCCGGTCACGCCCCAGCGCAGGTCGCCGAGCCTGAGGATGTCGTCGAACACCACCGCCTGGTGGGCGCGGTGGAACGCCCCCGGACCGATGTGCGCAACGCCTGCCTCGACTTTGCTCCGGTCATAGCCGGGCCGCTCGACCGCTTTGGGGAGGGCGGCGAGCGCCTCGGAGTTCAGGCGAGGCAGAGTGCTCAAAGCCGGTAGGCCGCCTTGGCGAGGCGATAGGCGAGATCGACCGCGAGATCGGCGGCTTCGTCCATCTCCAGCCTGTGGTCCGCCACCATTGTCGCGAGCCGCGCGCAGTCCAAGCGCCGGGCGAGGTCGTGCCGGGCGGGGATCGACAGGAAGGCCCGGGTGTCGTCGGTGAACCCGACCGTGTTGTGGAAGCCGGCGGTCTCCATCGCCTGCTCGCGAAAGCGGGCCATCCCCTCGGGGCTGTCTTGGAACCACCACGGCGCTCCCAGCCGAAGCGCCGGGTAAAAGCCGGCGAGGGGCGCGAGTTCGCGGCTGTAGGTCGTCTCGTCGACGGTGAAGACCACGAGGGTGAAGGCGGGATCGGAGCCGAACCGGTTCAGCAGGGGCCGCAGGTCGTGGACGAAGTCGATCGCGGCCGGGATGTCGGCGCCCTTGTCGGGGCCGAAACGCGCCAGGGTCGCGGGATCGTGGTTCCTGACGACCCCGGGATGCAGTTGCATCACCAGGCCGTCGTCGACGCTCATGCGCGCCATTTCCATCAGCATGTGGGCGCGGAACCGCTCGGCCTCGGCCGGCGTGAACGCGCCGTGGACGACAGCGTGAAAGAGCGCCTCGGCCCGCGCCCCCACGAGCTCGGCGGTGGCCGCGGTCGGGTGGCCGTGATCGGTGGCCGTTGCGCCCATCTCCTTGAAGGCCGCTCGCCTGGTTTCCAGTGCGCGGACGTAGCCGCG
>DATHPX010000220.1:0-5853 GCA_035483335.1 Caulobacteraceae bacterium
GTCTGCGGCAGGTTGGCGATCGCCTGGAACAGCAGGTCGCCGCCGCTTACCGTGGCGCGGCCACCGCTGTTGTCTCCAATCGCGATGGAAGCGACACCGCCGGAAGCCGCGGTGGCCGTGGCCGTCAGGGTCACGGCGCCAGACGCATAGCTTGTACCCGGGCCGTTGACCGCGCCGGCGAGGATCTGGCCGCCGGACTGTATGGCGATGGTCGGCGCGGACAGCGAGATCGCTCCGGAGTCACCGATGCTCTGGCCAGAGGCATTCAGGTCGCGGGAGTCGAGGGCGCCGCCGTTCTCGAGTGTAATCGAGGAGTCCGCAGTCAGAGTGATGGAGGCCCCGTGGCTGAAGATGCTCGACGAGGAGTCGACCACCAGGGTGTTGGGGTCGATCAGCAATGACCCGTCGACGCCGGACGTCGCCGAGAGCTGCAGGTCGATCTGGCCGATGGTTGCGGTTTGCGCTGCGCTGAGTTCGACCTTCCCCCCTGCGCCCGCGCCCCGGCCAAGGGCGGAGAAGGTGGCGCCGTCAGCCACGTCGAGGTCGTCATCGGCGTAGAGGCGGATCTGGCCGCCGGAGGCGTCCTGACCATCAGCCCTGATGGCGGCCGTCGCCGCCACGGACATGTCGGCTCCCGAGACAATCTGCACTGATCCGCCTGAGCCCGACCGCACTGCACCGGCAATGATCGATCCCGAGAGCGAAACGTCGCCCCCAGCCTGGATTGAGACCGACCCTGGCTGCGAGACGCCTCCGGCGGCGACCGCTCCGGAAACATCGACACCGTCCGTCGCGACGATCTGCACGGAGCCGTCGCGGACGGCGATCCGGCCACCCTCGACCAGGCCGTTGACGTTCACCGCCGCCTCGAAGAGCGCCCGGCGGGCGGCGGCTTGAGCGGCCGCCTGGAACGAACCTGCGATCTCGACGTCGTGGGCCGTGATCAGCACGGCGTGGGCCGCGTTCACCAATCCGCGGATCGACACAGACCCATCCGGCGACACTGGCACATTGCCGGACACGATCTGGGCCCCGAGCACCGGATCGACGACGCCGCCGGCGCTGATGAGAGAGTTCATCACGTCGGCAGTCGGCGTGACGACGCTCAGACTCCCGGTGTTGACCACCCCGGATTTGCCGACCACGAAACCATAGCTGTCGGCGAAGATGATGTTTCCGCCCAGGGCTCCGTTCTTATAGCTGTTGAGCACGCCCTCGATGTCGACGGCGCCGTTGCGCACGAGGTTGACGAGCTCGTTCGCCTTCCCCGGCACCACCAGATTCACCGTGTTCCCGGCGGCTTCGGTGAACGTCGAGAACGAGTTGTAGGCGTTCCCTCCACTCAAGGTGGAGGTGGTGATCGTGGTCTTCCGGCCGCTCGTCGACAGCGAGGTGGCTGTGCGGCCGTCGGGAACGATCATGTTGCCGTTCTGCGTCCCGGGCGTGACCGCACGTGCAGGCGCCGCGCTCAGACTGATCAGAGCCAGGGCGGTCGACAGTGTCGTTCCACACATCAGGACCCGCCCGCGGGTCCGGGTTTTGACGTGGGGGTCGGTTCCTGAGCTCATCTCATGCCCGCCGCGGGCGGGTGCAAGTAGGCGAGCCGAGTTCAAGCCTCCCGAACTGAAGGCGAAAATGTGGTGCGAATTTCCACGCGAATGAGGCCGACGGCGCACGCGCGCCGCGACCGTGCGCATTGAATTCCATCAGGCCCCCCCTGACTCAAACTGGACCGTACGCTTAGGCTTGGGCTGACCCCAGCGCAATTCACATCGGCAAATTTGTGACGACACGACGCATGTTACGCCGCGGAATCGACGGATTAATTGTGCGCGACCGAGGCGGAGAATAAGGTTAAAAAATGGCGGAAAATCCCCTCTTCTACAAGGCGACGGTTCCGCTGGACCGCGACCGTCATCGCACGCTGCGATTCGCTCAGTCCGAGCGGCCCTACGCATTCGCCGCGGGCTCGCACCTCATCCCTGCGGTCGTGGAGGAGTTCACCGTCGCCGCGCGGCACCTGCCGATCGTCTTCACCATGGGCGCCGCAGGCCCCAATGCAGTGTTCCTGACAGGCCTTCGGCCCCAGTCGAGCGCCTTTGTCGACGACCAGGGGCGGTGGACCTCGCCCTATGTCCCGGCCTACCTGCGGCGCTATCCCTTCATTGTCGGGGACATGGCGGGGCGCGAACCGATCCTGTGTATCGACGATCAGCATGAGGGCTTTGGCAAGCGGAAGGGTCAGATGCTGTTCACCAGCGCCGGCGAGCCATCCGACTTCCTGCTCGAGAAGCTGAAGTTCAGCCGGGACTATTTCCGCGCCGCGCAAAAGAACATCGCCCTTGGGCGAGCCCTGCAGGCAATGAGCCTATTGCACCCGATTTCGGTCCAGAGTCATGGCCCGCAGAGCTTCGTGATGCATGGACTGCTCGCGGTCGACGAAACACGTCTGGCCGCGCTGGACGACGCGCAGATCCTCGACCTGCGGCGGGAGGGACTGTTGGGTCCTATCTACGCGCACCTGCTGAGCCTGGGGTCGGTAGACCGCATCGCCGGCACGACAGCCCAGGCCGCCTGACCGACATCAAGTCCGCACACCGAGCCGGCGATGATGGCATGGCCCGCTTCGTGCGGCGCCGGTCGTCGGCGGCGGTCGGCGCGCTGGCGCACTCGACAGGATTCGAACCTGTGACCTCTGCCTTCGGAGGGCAGCGCTCTATCCATCTGAGCTACGAGTGCGGGGCCGTCGCGTAGGACGCGGGCTTTTACGGAAATTCCTCGCGGGGGGCAAACAAAGACCGCGCCCCTCCTATATCCTCGGATCATGAGCGAAGCTTCCCTGATCCCGCCCTCGCCGGCCGAGGACGACTACGTCAAGGCGGTCGCCAAGGCTGAGCCCCTGGCGCAGATCTCCGCTGACGATCCCATCGCCCTGTTCGCGGACTGGCTGCGCGAGGCGTCGGCGAAGGAGCCGAACGATCCCAACGCCATGTGTCTTTCGACCGTGGACGCCGAGGGCCTGCCGGACGCGCGCATGGTCCTGCTGAAGGACTTCGACGCTGGCGGCTTCGTATTCTACACCAACACCGAGAGCGCCAAGGGCCGCGAACTGGCCGCTAATCCGCTCTGCGCCCTCACCTTCCACTGGAAATCCCTGCGCCGCAGCGTGCGCATCCGCGGCGCGGCGGAGAGCGTGACCCAGGCCGAGGCCGACGCCTATTTCGCCACCCGCGCCCGCTCCGCTCAGATCGGCGCCTGGGCATCGGACCAGTCGGCGCCCCTGCCCGAGCGCCTGGCGCTCGAGAAGCGCATCGCCGCCATCGGCCTGCGCTTTGGCTTCGGCGCCGTCCCCCGGCCGCCCCACTGGTCCGGCTACCGCGTCATCCCCCGCTCGATCGAGTTCTGGCGCGACCGCCCCTTCCGCCTCCACGAACGCCTTCTCTTCCAACGCGCCGCCGATGGATGGGCCATCGAGCGGCTGTATCCGTAGGGCTCCCTTCAAGACCTCGGTTCGGCTGGCCAGCAGCGCATCGATACGAGGCCAGCAGCGCATCGCTGCGAGCGCGGGCTTTACGTGGGGGGCGTCAACTCCTTAGACAGCGAAGAAGACGCTGAGGAGACCCCCATGCTCGGGCTGATGCAGGACTGGCCGTTGACCGTGGACCGGATCCTCGACCACGCCGCCTCGCAGCACGGCCATCGCGAGATCGTCACTCGCTCCCTCGAGGGGCCGATCGTTCGGACCACCTGGGGCGACATCCATGCGCGCGCCAAGCGCCTGTCGAGCGCGCTTCTTTCCCTGGGCGTGAAGCCGGGCGATCGCGTGGCGACGTTGGCCTGGAACTCCGGCCGCCACATCGAGTCCTGGTACGCGATCATGGGCATCGGCGCGGTCTGCCACACGCTCAACCCGCGCCTGTTCCCCGAGCAGCTCTGCTACATCATCAACCACGCCCAGGATAAGGTCCTCTTCACGGACGTCACCTTCCTGCCGGTGCTGGCCGCCAACCGGCACAACATGCCCACGGTCGAGCGCGTGATCGTCTTCGGCGAAGGCGAAGTGCTGAAGAACTGCCCGATTGAGGACGCCCTGTGTAGCGAGGAGCTGATCGCGACCCACGGCGCCGACGTCGTTTGGGGCCGCTTCGACGAGGGGTCCGCCTGCGGCCTCTGCTACACCTCGGGTACGACGGGCAATCCCAAGGGCGTCCTCTACTCTCACCGCTCCAACTACATCCATGCCCTGACCACCCTGCAGGCCGACGTCATGGGCCTGTCGGTGCGCGACACGGTCCTGGCGGTGGTGCCGATGTTCCACGCCAACGCGTGGGGCCTCACCTTCTCCTGTCCGGCCGTGGGGGCGAAGCTGGTCATGCCGGGCCAGAAGATGGACGGCGCCTCCATCCTCGAATTGCTTGAAACCGAGAAGGTCACCTTCTCGGCCGCCGTTCCTACCGTCTGGCAGATGCTGCTCGCTCACCTCAAGGCGACAGGCGAGAACCCCAGCACCCTGAAGAAGGTCGTCATCGGCGGCTCGGCCGTTCCCGAGGCGATCGTGCGCGCCTTCCATGACGACTACGGGATCGACGTCATCCACGCCTGGGGCATGACCGAGACCTCGCCTCTTGGCACCCTGTCCACTCCCACGCCGGAGATCGCCGCCCTCTCGTTCGACGAGCAGATGCCCTACAAGCTCAAGCAGGGCCGCCCGCCGCTCGGCGTGGAGCTCAAGCTCACCGACGATGCGGGCGGTCCCGTCCCGCAGGACGGCGAGACGTACGGCCGACTGAAGATCCGCGGCCCTTTCATCGTTCGCGAATACTTCCGCGGCGAGGGCGGCCAGATCCTCGACGAGGAAGGCTTCTTCGACACCGGCGACGTCGCCACCATCGACACCAACCACTACATGCAGATCACCGACCGCGCGAAGGACGTCATCAAGTCCGGCGGCGAGTGGATCAGCTCGATCGACATCGAGAACATCGCCGCCAGCCACCCCAAGGCCCTGATGGCGGCGGTGATCGGCATCGCCCACCCCAAGTGGGATGAACGCCCTCTCCTGCTGGTGAAGCTCCGTGAGGGCGAGAGCGCCACCGCCGCCGAATTCACCGCCTGGCTCGACGGCAAGATCGCCCGCTGGTGGATGCCCGACGAGATCCTCTTCGTCGACGACATCCCCTTGGGCGCCACCGGCAAGATCGACAAGAAGCTCATCCGCCAACGCTTCGAGGGCCACGTCCTCCCGACCGCGCGGGCGGAGGCGGTGTAGACGGGGAGAGACAAAGCGCCGACGTTCTCGCCGGCGAACAGCCTTTCCGATTATTCACTGCGCGGATGACGGGAGACGCCCGTACAACTGCAGCCATGCGCGGATTCGCCCCCTCCCTCGCCGTCCTCGCCCTCGCCGCCGCGGCGCACGCGGAGCCGGTGGCCGGGACGGCTGACGCCGTGCTTTCGGCGAACAAGGCGGCGATGGCCGGGACCCCCCCGAGCGGCGCGCTCCACGCGCTCTACGCCTGGCGCGGGGCGGGACTCACGGGAACCGAAACCCAGGACACCGATCTCGCTGCCGGCGCCTTCGTCGACGCCCAGGAGGCCGGGCAGATCCGCGAGGGCGACGGCTTCGACACCAAGATCCCGTGGATGCGGGACGTGTCGGGCGCGAACACTCCCGAGCAGGGAGGAGACAAGCAGGAGCTTGCCATCGACGACGCCTATCGCCGCGCCAACCGCTGGTGGACGCCTGGCCGTGGCGGAGCCGCGATCGCCTATCTCGGCCGTACGCTCCGGGAAGGACGTCTGGACGACCACCTTCTCATCAAGCCGCCCGGCGGCAAGGCCTTCGACGCATGG
>DATHPX010000221.1:0-14053 GCA_035483335.1 Caulobacteraceae bacterium
CCGGCCGAGCTCGGGCAGCGCCTCTTCGCCTGCGAGCGGCGGCAGGACGACCTCCACTGGATAGCCGCCGCGACGCAGGATCGCGGCCATGTCGTCCAGCAACTTTGCGATGGTTTCGCGGGCCTCCGCCGACGGCGACGCCTGGGGCTCGCGCGCGGCGAAGTCGACCAGAAGGGCGACGGCGAGCGTCGAATAGGTCGCCTGGCGCAGGGCGGCGATATCCTCCGGCGGCGATGTCCTCCCGACGCCGGCCAGGCGGACCCAGGCGGGGATCTCGCCGGCCCCTTCGCGCAGAAATTCGCCGAGCGACTCGCGCGCCCGCTCGTTCTTCGCGCGCAACACCTGCGCACAGATCGACAGCCGGGAGGCCAGGGCGCGTTCCGCCACGCCCCTCGGGGCCGGCGCCAGCAGGAGATTGACGACGATCGAGACGGCGGCCGGCGTGACGACAAACAGCCAGGCGTAGAGCAGGCCGCGGGTGGCGAGCTCGCCACCCGGCGCCTGGCCCAGCTGGTCGAGGCCGTAGCCGAGGATCAGAGCGATCGTCGAGCCGAGCGGCCGAAGCTTGCTGGCCGAGGTCAGGAACAGGACAGCGAACGAGATCGCGGCGATGGCGACGACGCGCCATAGCGGCAGGTCCAGCACCGCCTCGCTCACCAGCATAATGATCGCGACCATCACGGTGATCACGATCGCCAGGAGCAGGTTGGTGACGAGGCTGGTCGCGCGGTCCGGCTTGTTGAGGAAGAACACGATGTAGACCATCAGCGCGATGTCGGGCAGCCGGTAGAGCTCTGCCGACAGGGTGGTGAGGGCGCAGATCAGGGCGACGCGCGTGGCGAACTCCAACCGGCCGGGAGTGGGCCCCAGCAGGCGCAGCACCCCTCGGCCCCAATTCGCGAAGCTAGGCGCGACAGGCGGCGCCATGCCTGATCTCCACCACGGCGCTGGCGCCCAGCCGCATCAGGTTCTGCGGCGGCGATATCAGCCTCAACCGGACCGGAAAGCGCTGCGCCACGCGAACCCAGTTCAGCTCTCGCTCGACGTAGGGGACCGACTTCGGAACGTTGACCTTATCGCTGTCGAGCACGCCCGAGCCGATGCCCTGCACGACCGCCCGGATCGGCCGGCTGCGGTCGATCATCGAGTAGACCGTGGCGCAGTCGCCCACCGCGATGGCCTTCAGGTCGTACTCGCGAAAATTGGCGTCCGCGAACCACTCGTCGGAGTTCACCAGGGTGAACAGCGACTGCGAGGGAACGACCACCTCTCCTGTCAAAACCGTCAGGCCGACGACCCGCCCGTCGTGCGTGGCGCGCACGGTGGTGTCGTCGAGCGCCCTCTGGGCGACCGCCAGGGCGGCCCTGCGGGCCTCCACGGTCGCCGTGGCGCCGGCGGTGGTGTCTATGGCCGCCACCGCCGCCTTCTGCTGCACCTGCGCCTGCGCCAGCGAGGTCGTCGCGTCGCGCTGGGCGGTCTGGGCCTGGTCGAGCTGCTGGACCGGAACGTAGCCCTGCGCCGCCAGAGGGGTGAGCCGCTGGACCGTGTCGGTGGCCAGCTGAAGGTTGGCCTTCGCCCGCCCGATCTGGTCGTTGGCGACCACGGCGACGGATCGCTGGGTGGAGACGTAGCGACCCTGGGTGGCGAGGGTCGCCTTCGAGAGGTCGAGCTCGGCCTGGGCCTGGGCGAGTGTCAGCCGGTAGGGCGTCGGATCGATCTGGAACAGCAGGTCGCCCTTGGCGACCTGCATGTTCTCGGCCACTGGAATGTCGATGATCTTGCCGCCCACCGGCGAGGCGACGTGGACGACATCGGCGTCGATCGTGGCGTCGTCGGTCTCGGGGCGAAGCGCCCGGTGCTGGATCGCGTAGAGGCCGGCGGCGATGGCGGCGCCGATGATCAGCAGGGCGATCACCCTGCCCAGGCCCTTGCGACGGGCGGTTCCTGCGGCTTGCATGCTCATTGCCCGAACCAGAACAGCCAGGCCGCGATCGCCACGAGCAGCCCCACGGCGATGCAGACGAACAGTTGCAGCGGCAGGGCGTTGGAGAGCCCGGACATCACCATGGCGATCCGGGCGACGATGGCCGCCGCTATGCCGGCCACGCCGCAGAGGATCCAGCCGGGAAAGTAGGCGCCGAACAGGATCAGCGACGGCGCTCCGGGCGAGGCGCAGCCGCCCAGCGTGAGGAGGGCCCCGAACGGCGCCGCCCGGGTCAGATGCAGTCTCAGCCGGCCCATGTGTCGTCCCTGGGAGCGCTCTCTCCCGCCGGCGATAGTGCCGCCGGGCCACGGTCGGCGTCCTGCAGCGGCTTGCCTTTCTTCATGGCGCTTTGCCCTTGCGGCGAGCTTCCACGTCGTCGATGGCGAGGGTGGATTGGGGCCGAAATAGGGCGGTCGTCCGTCCCAGAAGGGACTGTTGCGAACCTGCGGAGAGTGATTCCCAAAGCGAGGGCGCGACTGGCCGATCATTCTTCGGCCGTCGCGCACGCCTTGTCCCGTTGACGCAACAAGTTATACCCCGCTGCATCGTCTGAAGAACACGAAATCAAACAATAGAGCTTGGGGTTTTACTAAAGGAAATTCTCCTGAACCATTTCGATCAGGTCCCCGGCCTGACCGCCGAGAACTGCCCGCGCCGAATAGAGGGCCATTCCATAGGCGGGTCCAAACTCGATCGCCGGCGGCATCACCAAGGTCATGCTTTCGACTTTCACACTGAGCAGAGCCGGACCTGGGTGAGCGAGCCACTCCCCGATCGCCCCCTCTAGCTCGCCCGCCTTGGCGACGGTGCGGCCCCACATCCCCATCGCCTTGGCGACCGCGCCGAAATCGGCGTTTTGCAGATGGGTGAAGAGTGGCAGCAACCCTTCGGACTTCTGCTCGATATCGATGAAGCCCAGCTTTCCGTTGTCGAACACCGCCACCTTGATGGGCAGCTTGTGCTGAACCGCGGTCATCAGATCACCGAGGAGCATCCCGATCCCGCCATCGCCCGAAAGCGAAATGACCTGGCGGCCTGGCGAAGCCTTTTGCAGGCCGAGCGCGGTCGGCATGGCGGCCGCCATGGTTCCGTGCAGGAGGCTGGCGTAGAAACGCCGATTGGCGGTGGCCGTGATATAACGGTGCATCCAGACGGTAGGCGTTCCGTCATCCGCTGCAATCAGGGCGTCGTCAGTCGCCATCCGGCCGATGAGTTCGGTTAGGTGGATTCCGGAAATGGTGTCGCGTTTCTTCGGGGCGGCCTTCTGTATTTGCTGGGCGATCACTTCGCGGCGCCGCTCGACGAATTGATCTCGGAAGTAGGTGTCCGACTTTTCGCGCAGCCGCGGGATCAAAGCTTCGAGAGTCGCCTTGATGTCGCCAACCAATCCCCTGGTCACCGGATGGCGGCGGCCTAGATGGGTCGGGTCGATGTCGATCTGCACGATCTTCGCGTGATTGGGATAGAATTGGCGCCAGGCGAAATCCGCACCGAGCAGCAACAAGGTGTCGCATTTAAGAAGGGCGTGGTAGGCCGCCTCGTTGCCGAGGATCCCGGTCATGCCGACATTGTACGGGTTGTCGTATTCGAGAGAGTCCTTGCCCCGGGACGTGTGGGCGATCGGCGCCTTTAGGATCTCGGCCACACGAACAATCTCGTCATGCGCCCCGCGACAACCTGATCCGCCATAGATGGCGATCTGCTGTCCGGCATTGATGATGCCGGCGATCTCGTCCAGATCGGCATCGGTCGGACGTACGATCGGATGGCTCGTATGCACCGTGAACGGCACGTCGTCGTGGACGTCGGAATGCGAGACATCGACCGGCACGATCAGCACCGCCACGCCGCGCTTCGCGATCGCCGCCTGGCAGGCCATGACCGTCTTGCGCCGGGCCTGTTCGGGGGTCAGGATCATGTCGCAATAGACGCTGCAGTGCGAGTATATCGCCTTCAGATCGACCTCCTGGGGATATTCGAACCCCAATTCGTCGCGAATGACCTGGGTGGCGATCAGGATGACCGGCGCGCGATTGCGGTTCGCTTCGACGATACCGTTGATGAAATGCAGGCTGCCCGGACCGCAGCTTCCGGCGGCCGCTGTTAGTCTGCCGCTAATCAAAGCCTCGCCCTGGGCGGCGAAGGCGCCAGCCTCTTCATGGCGCATACTCACCCACTCGATCGAGCTTTCGGAAATGTGGTGCGCGATCAGGTTGAGAGTATCACCAACGACGCCGTAGCAGTTTTTCACTCCGGCCGCCTGCAGTGTCTCGACGATGACCTGCGCTACCTTCTTGCTCATTGTGCGATCCTCTTCCGAAATGAGAGGGTATTTCGGCGTCTTTGATCGAAGGAATCTTGTATATCGCTGCTGTTTTGCTTGAAGATATACCCTTCCGGTATCCGGGCCGGAAAGCTCGTCGTTGTCAGACGCACGGCCCGTCACTCCGGTCAAACGAACCGCATAGCCGTCATTTCCCCGGGTCGCCGCGCAATGTATGCAGACGTACCTCATCGCGGGAAGGTACTGGATCCAAGAACCAAGTCAGCAGAACTCGCGACCTGCGAGTCGAGTTGACTTATGCTTTCGATCACTGCGATTTGAAGTTTTGACCCGCGGGTCTTGGATAACAGTGCGCGGGCGCTACCGATGATGGCGGGGCTCAGCCATATTCTCTCTTGATTAAGAGGGTCGTGCTCAATTGAATCGCCGGAACCCCTGTCGAGACCAATGGTCTGAACGCCGCCATGTGTCTGTTCAGAGTGAATGATCGCTGTGTGCGTGGAAACGACGCGTGATTGCGACGCTCGATCATAGAACTGAGGGCCGATTCTCGTTCGGTCCATTCGAGTTCCGGCCGACCGAACGGCTACTGCTTCGTCAAGGGGCGCCGGTGGCCCTTGGCAGCCGCGCGATGGACATCCTGCTCTGCCTGCTGGAGCGAAACGGCGATGTGGTGAGCGTTCAGGAGTTGCTCAGCCGTGTGTGGCGAGGAGTCACCGTCGATCCAGGCGCGCTTCGGGTCCAGGTGAGCAAGTTGCGCAAGGCCTTGGAAGATGCCGATCCGCGCTCGCGCTACGTGTCCAATATCGCTGGCCGGGGATACTGCTTCGTCGCGCCGATCTCGCGCGAGGCTGACATCGCCGCCCCACCCGGACCCCACGGGCGTGATCGTCGTGCGCCGCCACCCGCCCTCGGGCGAGTGGTAGGTCGAGACACGGTGATAGACGATCTCGAGGGACTGATCGCGGCCTCGCGGTTTGTGACCATCGTGGGACCCGGCGGGATTGGCAAGACAACGGTCGCGCTCGCGCTGGCCCGCCGATTGTCGCGCCATTTCGTTGGCGATGTGGTGTTCGTCGATCTCGCGGTCGAACAAGGCGATGCGAATGTCGCCAACGCAGTCGCGGCGACGCTTCAGATGACCAGCCTCGGGGCGGACCCCGTCGCGGGTGTCGTGTCTCAGCTTCGCTGGCGTCAGATGTTGCTCGTCCTGGACAGCTGCGAGCATGTGATCGGGGGCGCGGCGAGCTTCGCCGAGGCCGTCTGCCGGGGGGCGCCGCAAACCCGCATCCTTGCGACCAGTCGCGAGCCGCTGAACGCGGTGGGCGAGCATGTATATCGCCTGGCGCCGCTCGAGGCCCCGCCGCCGTCGCCGGAACTCTCGTTCGAGGACGTGCGCGTCTATCCGGCCGCCCAGTTGTTCATCGAGCGCGTGACGGCGAGCGGCGGCCAGATCGAGCGTCACGCGGCGGATGCGCTGCTGGTGGCGGAGATCTGCCGCAAGCTGGACGGTATTCCCCTTGCCATCGAGTTTGCCGCCGGCCGGGTGGACGCGTTCGGTCTGGCGACCACGCTTGCTCTGCTCGATGGTCAACTTCGGTTGTCCTGGTCGGGTCGACGCACGGCCGCGCCGCGCCATGTCACCCTGAACGCAGCCCTGGACTGGAGCTACAAGCTGCTGTCCGCCGACGAAGCGAGGTTGTTGCGCGCCCTGTCCACATTCGTTGGTGGTTTCACTCTGGGCGCCGCTGCGTACGTCGCCGATGATGATCGGGACGGGTGGGTGGCCGCTCACCTTCCAGGGTTGGTCGCGAAGTCGCTGGCCAGCGTGGATCCGCAAAGCGGCGGCTTCCACTACCGACTCCTCGACACGACTCGCGTGTACGCCGCGGCCAGGCTGGCGGAGGCCGCCGAGAGGGATCGCGCCGCCGCACGACACGCCGCCTTCTCTCTCGAGGTGCTGAGAGATCTGCTCGAGGGTCCGAAACAAGCGACTTCGGCTGAGCAATACACCGCCGTGATGTCGGCCCTCGCCGAGGTGCGCAGCGCGCTGGTTTGGGCGCTCAGTGAGCGGAACAACCTGCGGCTTGGCGTCGATCTCGCCGCGTCTGCAGCCTTGGCCATGCTCAAGACGTCACAATTCGCCGAGTGCCGTCGCTGGGCGGAGCTCGGATTGGCGAACCTGCAGGATGACCAGCGCGGCAGCAGGGAGGAGATGGTGCTTCAGGCCTGCCTGGGGCTGTCCAGGATGCTGCCTGGCGGGAACACCAGCAACGTGGAAGCCGCCCTCGTCCGCAGTCTCGAACTGGCTGACCGGCTCAACGAGCCAAGCCAGATGATGCCTGTCCTAAGCGGCCTCTCGCTTTTTCGGCACCGCGCGGGAGACGCCCGCCAGGCGTTGGCGTTCGCCAAACGCGCCGAACGCGTCGCCATGGCGCTGGATGATGCGACGAGCGTGGCCGTGGCAAACGACATGCTCGCGACGTCCTATCACCTGATCGGAAATCATCCGTTCGCGCGTCGGCACTGCACGGCCGCGCTGCGTGCGCCCCCGCCGGCGCGGGGGTTCGACCATGCGGCTTTCGGTCTGGAGTACCGGAATCGCGCGTTGTCGACGCTCGCGCGCATAGACTGGTTGAGCGGGCGCTATGATGCGGCTGTCGAGGTGGCGCGCCGCGGGGTAGGCGAGGCCGAAGATCTCGGCCATCCGATCGGTCACGCAGTAGTTCTATCGGGCGTTCTTCCAATATTCTTGTGGATTGGCGACCACAAAACCGTTTCGGATTACATTGAACGACTTCGTCTCGTAGCCGAAAAGCACCAAATCAAGCCTCATCTCCACATCGGCCAGGCGTTTCAAGGCATTGAATTCGTGCGCCGGGGCGAGGCCGAGCGTGGTGTCAGGCTTATTGGCGAGGCGTTCGATCGCTTGGCCGCAGGCGGCAATCGACTGATGCGCATCCTGCTCGGGCCAGACTACGTCGAGGGTCTCCTCGAGGCGGGCGACCTCGACGCCGCCCTGGAAGAGGTCGAAGGGCTGCTGCGTTTGGCAGATGAGACGGGCTACCACTACAATCTGCCTGAGCTGCTGAGGTCGAAGGGGGAGGTCCTTCGTCGTCGCGGCGGGGCGCCGGACGCCAAGCCTGGCACTCTCTTCCTGCGCGCTGTGACGATAGCGCGCCGGCACGAGGCCCTTGCCTGGGCTTTTCGGTCGGCGATCGCACTCCTTGAACTTCGAAGTGAGGAAGGCAGGCCGGATAAGGCCGCACGCCTGGTCTCCGGTCTGCTCGCGCGCTTCGGCGATTCAACCGACACACCCGACCGGCTCAGGGCCGTCCGATTGCTCGACAAGCTGGGACGCCGGATCGCTGCATGATCACGCTTGCCCTGAATGGGCGACGCCTGAGCTGGGCGCCAGTCTCAAGCTCCGGATCGATGCGCGAGAGATGAACGCCAGCCGTCTGGTGTATGGAGTTAAGATATCTTGTACTCTCATTGCCTTACAGGCTTGTCTTCAACTGCGCGCGAGGACGACGACGAACGGCTAAGATTTCGCAGGGCCTGAAACGCCAAGAAGCGCGCCTTGCCGACAATCTCAAAACGGCGTGATGTCGTACCCATCAATTTGGACTGCGGACCGAGTGAGTATCCACGCGCGCTGGCAGGATCGCCGCTTAGGCGAGCGATCTATTCGACGTGCAGAGCTCATGCGGCGCTTCCGCGTGCGGGTACGAAATTGGAACGATAGAAGGCGGCGGCTATGGATCTACTGGCTCTGATCCTCTCTCGAATACAGTTCGCATTCACCGTCTCGTTCCACATCATGTTCCCGTCCTTCACCATCGGGTTGGCGGCGTGGCTGACTGTGCTCGAGGCGATGAATCTCGCCACGGGCCGTCCCGTCTATCGCCGAGTGTTCGAGTTCTGGCTGAAGATCTTCGGTGTGGTGTTCGGACTAGGCGTCGTTTCCGGCGTCGTGCTGGGGTTCCAGTTCGGGTTGAACTGGAGCGAACTGGCGCGGATGAGCGGTCCGATCCAGGGTCCTCTCCTGTCGTACGAGACCTTCACGGCCTTCTTCCTGGAGGCGAGCTTCTTCGGGATTTTGCTTTTCGGGCGTGAGCGCGTCCCGCCCTGGGTCTACCTGTTCTCGACCGCGATGGTCGCGCTCGGCACGACGCTTTCGGCCTTCTGGATCATGGCCAACAACAGCTGGATGCAGGCCCCGATGGGGTACCTCTTCCGCAACGGTGTGTTCGAACCGACCGATTGGGGCAAGATTCTGTTTAGCCCCGTGTTGTGGGTGCGGTTCCCGCACATGCTGCTCGCGTCGTACCTCACGGGCGCGTTCTGCGTGGCCGCCACGGGCGCTTGGATGTGGCTGCGAGGAATGGCGCGGGCCGAGGCCGAGGTCATGCTCCGGATGGGGCTGTTTCTCGCGGCCGTCCTCGTCCCGGCGCAGATCCTGTTCGGGCACCTGGTCGGCGACTACGTGCACGACTATCAGCCACCGAAGTTCGCCGCGATCGAGGCCCGCTGGCACGACGAGCAGCCGGCGAGCGAAGTTCTGGTCGCCATTCCGGATGCGAAGCACGAGACCAATCACTTCGCGATCAGCATACCTGTGCTTGGCAGCATCATCGGCAGTTCGAGCCTGAACTCCAAGGAAGTCGGACTCACCGATTTTCCTGTCCAGAATCGCCCGCCGGTCTTCATTCCTTTCTGGACGTTCAGGGTGATGGTCGGCTGTGGGCTGCTTATGCTGGCCGTTGCCTGGGCCGGAAGCTGGCTCGCCATTAAGGGTCGCCTGGAACGAAGCCGCCTTCTGCTCTGGGCGATCTTCTTGAGCTTCCCGTTGCCTTTCGTCGCGATTGAGACCGGGTGGTACACCGCCGAAGTCGGTCGACAGCCTTGGGTGGTGTACGGGATGCTGAGGACCGCCAAGGCGGTGACGCCATTCCTCACTTCGCGTGAGGCGGCGGTTTCACTTGCCCTATTCTGCCTGGTCTACGCCCTCATCTTCGGGGCCGGCATCTTCTACATCTATCGTCTGTTGCGCGCTGGACCCACGGGCGAGCTCGTCGAGCCGACGCACGCGACTCCCAACAGACCGATGTCCGTCACGCACCACGACCCGGGCAAGACGACGCGCCCGGCCCCATACGGAGCATAGTCATGGTCGCCTTCTGGGTGTTCATCCTTGCGCTGAGCGTGCTGCTCTATGTCCTTCTGGACGGGTTCGACCTGGGGATCGGTATCCTCTTTGGAGTGGCCCCCAAGGAAAGCGAGAAGCGCGCCATGATGAGCGCTGTATCTCCGGTCTGGGATGGCAATGAGACCTGGCTGATAGTGGCGGGCGTCGTTCTCTGGGGCGCTTTTCCCATCGTCTATTCGACGCTCGTTTCGGCGTTCTACCTACCGATCGTCTTCATGCTCGCTGGACTGATCCTGCGCGGCGTGGCTTTCGAGTTCCGTTACAAGACGGAGCGTTGGCGGGGTGTCTGGGATGTGGCCTTCGCGGGCGGCTCCGTCGTGGCGACCTTCATGCAGGGCGTGACGGTTGGGGCCCTCGTTGAGGGGCTGCCGATGTTGCACGGCCAGTATACCGGCGGCGATCTCGGCTGGCTCGATCCGTTCGCGATCCTGTGCGGGGTCGGCCTGTGCATGGGCTACTCGCTCCTCGGCGCGTGCTGGATGGTCAGGAAGTGCGAGGGCGAGGCGCGGGACCTCGGCTATCGTCTCATCGCCCCCCTCTCGGTGGGTCTGCTCGCATTTCTGGCGATCGTCTTCGCCCTGGCGCTTCGCTCCCACCTGCAGGTCATGGACCGGTGGCTCGATCGGCCATACCTGTTCGTGTTCCCGGCGATCGGCGCGCTGGCCGCGATTGTGCTGGCCTACAGCGTGAGGCGCCGCAGCGATGGTCCGCCCTTCTTGATGGCGTCGCTGATCTTCATCGCGGCCTTCGGCACGCTTGCCCTCTCGTTCTGGCCGTACATGATCCCCTTCCAGATCACGATCAAAGAGGCGGCTGCGCCGCAGAACAGCCTGGCGTTCATGTTCTGGGGCGAGGGGATCTTCGTGTTCCCGCTCATGCTGGCCTACGCCATCTTCAGTTACGCCGTCTTCCGCGGAAAGGTGCGCTCCGACCAGGCGTACCACTAGATCGGAGGCTCATCCGATGGCCGCCGTCTGCTCGGCCATCACCTTGCGGCGAGCCGCCCAGTAGTGCCACGCCGCCCAGAACCCGCTGGGGGCCAGGACGAGCAGGGCCAGGCGAAGCGAGTTCGCGTCAGGTCCATGCGGTCCTGCGAAGGCGTCGCTCAGCCAGCCCACGCCCTGGGGGGCGACGATGAGGTTGAACACATTGGCGAGCAGCAGGGAGATGGCGATGAACATGGCGCGCATCTTCGGCGGCGCCAGGTTCTGCACCATCGCCATCGCCGGGCCGAGATAGAAATAGATCGCCGGGATGAACAGCCAGAGCATGATCCGGGCTACAGCCAGCGAGTGGGTCGAGTAGACGACGAACGAGGGAATGGTTGTCGCCGCAGTCACTCCCGCCAGCAAGGCGAGCACGCGACGCGGATCGTTGAACGCGCGATGGGAGAGGAGCCACGCTGTCGCGACCGTCGCAGCCGAGCCGGCGACAAGGTGGATCGGGCCCAGTAGCGCGCCGGCCTCGCCTACGTCCATGTGGTAGGCGCGCTGGAAGTAGGTCGGCGTGAACCACATCAGGCCCCAGCCCCAGAGGGCCGACAGGGCGCCTCCCATCATCACGTGAAGACACGCCCGTTGGCGGAACAGGTATCGCAGCGTCTCCGGGAAGCTGGGCGTCGCCTCTTCTGTGGTCGCATCCAGTCGTCCTCGCTGAGGCTCCCGGATGGTCAAGAACACCAGCAGCCCCACCAGAATGCCCGGCAGCCCAAGGACCAGGAAGGCGGCGCGCCAGCCATAGGCCCTGGCCACGGCGCCGGCCATGTCCGCGCCCAGCCATGCGCCGATCGGCGCGCCCAGGGCGAAGACCGCCATCGCCATGGGCCTGCGGGCCGCGGGGAAGTAGTCGGCGATGATCGAGTTCGCCGGCGGCGTTCCGCCCGCCTCGCCTACGCCAACGCCGATGCGGGCGAGGAGAAGCTGCATGTAGGTTCGTGAGACGCCGCAGAGCGCGCTCATGATCGACCAGACCACCAGGGAGATGGCGAGGATGTTGCGCCGGCTGATCCGGTCCGCGAGCCAGGCGATCGGGATGCCCAGGGTCACGTAGAACAGGGCCAGCGAGACACCGGTGAGGAAGGCCACGCCGCCGTCGGTGAGGCCCAGCTCCAGCCGGATCGGCTCGAGGACCGTCGACATCACGTATCGGTCGGCGATGCTGATCGTGTAGATCAGGCACATCACGATCAGGACGTACCAGCGCAGGACGCCCGCCCTTACCGTCCCGATCCGGGGGGGCGCGCCCGCGGTCATACCGCCTGTTGGTTCTGCCGAGGCTCGGGCTTCAGGCGCGTTCATGGCGGCCGGCTACATCGCCACGCGCTTGACGAGCGAAGTGTGAGGCGCGTCGGTGACGACCTCGCCATTGAGGGTCGCCACCAGCCTCTCCTCGACGTGGAAGTCGGCAGCCGTGGCTGAGATCGTGATCTCGCTCTTCACGGTGACGACCCAGTCCGGGCGTGCAAATCCGGCGGACTGTTCGGCCTTCCAGACGCAGCTTGAGGGATCGCCCTGCGTCATGCTGAGCTGAATGTTCGGCCCGCTGCCAGACTTGGTCTCGCCGATCTCGGTGATCTCGGACGAAGATTCCGGCCAGGTTTCGGTCACGCGGACGTCGGCGCCCGTGACGCCGGTCTCCAACTTCGGCCAACCCTCGGGATCGGAGGGCAAGGGCGCGGCGAGCGGGATCGGCATCGCCGGTTCCTGAGTGGGAGGCTCGCGGACGGGCAGCTCAAGACTGGATGCGCCGAGGTCGAGGGTGAGGGTGGCGACCTGCGGTGACGGCCAGACCAGCGGCCAAAGGCTCTCGCTGATCGCCGCACGGATGCGGCTGCCGGCGGCGAAGCGGTGGGAGGTGAAGTTGAGCGGTACCTCCACGTCATACGTGCGGCCAGGTTCGAGCGGCGAGGGGTCCTGGTGGCTTTCGCGATGGGTGAGGTTGAGCAGGCCGTAGGTCACCAGCCACGAACGGCCTTCCGGCGTCACTTCGCAGAGGCGCACGGCGATGTGGGCCACGGGCTGGTCCGCTGCGACGCGAACCTTGAAAGCAGCTGACCCCAGGATCTCGAGCGGTGCGGTCAGGGGCGCCGTGTCGAAGACAAGGGACCTGGCGTCGTCCGGGGATTGATCCTTGGGCAATTCGGTCGGGGCGAACGGCACCCACTCCACCTTGCCCAGGCCCACGACCTGGGCGCCGGAGCACTTCGCAGTTTCGCCGGTCTGCTGCGTGTCATGGAGGCCTGACTTCCCCAGGAAGAAGGCGCGGGATCGACAGCGGGGCGACGGCCAGCTGGTCTCGGCGATCCATCGGCCTGGGATGGGCCCGGGGGCGACCTGCGCGGCGGTGGCGTCGGGCATGTAGGCCCGGAGCATCGGGTCCTCCATGATCCCCGTCTCTTCACCCATCAGCCAGTGACGCCACCAACGGACCTCCTCCAACGCCCAGTCGAGCGCCGGTCCCGGTGTCGCCGGCGAGGGATAGCCGTGCTGCCACGGCCCATAGAGGCCTTTGCGCGGGACCTTCAGGTTCGCCAGGAGGCGGGGGATCTGGTTGCCGTACGAGTCGACCAGTCCGCCGACGACATAGACCGGGCAGGCGATCGCCCCCCAGTCCAGAGCCACGGAGCCCTGCCGCCAGAATGCGTCGTTGGTCTGATGGGAGAGCCAGCGGGCTGCGATAGGAGGGGTCGCGGAGAGGCGCTTGCGCCACTCGTCCCTCCAGGCGTCGCCGGAGATGAGCGGATCGGGCGGTCCGGCCATCACCACCTTCATGCTCGCCGCCCATTTCAGGCCAGTGAGGGCGAAGACGCCGCCGACATAGTGGGCGTCGTCGGTATAGCGCATGTCCGATGCGCACATCGGCATGATCGCCTTGAGCGCGGGCGGCCGCAGCGCCGCGGCCTGCAGCGTGCTGAAGCCTCCCCACGAGACCCCGCGCATGCCGACCGATCCGTTGCACCACGGCTGGGCCGCCAGCCATGCGATCGCCGTGACGGCGTCCTGCTGCTCGGACGGCAGGTACTCGTCAGCCAGGATGCCGGTGGAGTCGCCGGAGCCACGGGTCTCCAGCCGCGCATAGGCGATGCCGCGCGAGGCCAGGGCGGCGCCCCAGTACATGTCGAAGGCCCGATAGCTATCCCGCTTGCGATAGGGGATGTACTCGAGGACGACCGGCGCGGGTCGGCGCTTGGGTTCGGCAGGCAGCCACAGCTGCACCGCCAGCCTCACCCCATCGGGCATGGGGATCCAGCTGTTCTCGATCATCGTGACCTCACCCTTGGCGGGGAGGGCCCAGCCGTCGACCTCCCTGGCGAGAACTCCGACCGGCGTCGCTCCGGCGATCGCCAGTCCCGTGGCCGTCCTGATCACGTCCCGCCTGAGCATTAAGCCCCCTGATTCCGCCCTGGCGCCCACCTTGGCAGAGGAAGGCGCGGCGTCTCATGCTATTTCTCGCCAAGCCGGTGAGCGGCGCGCATATGGGATTGGGCGCAAGCGAAGCGATTCATGGTCGATCTGAACAAAATCCGCGGTCTGCTGGGTCAGCGCCAGGCTGGATGCGGACTGCCGCGCGAACT